>DATLDP010000027.1:0-6297 GCA_035525825.1 Candidatus Limnocylindria bacterium | reverse complement strand
CGACGACGAGATCACCTCCGCCGCCGCGCGGATCCGGGCGGCCGGCGCGGAGCGCGTGGCGCTCGTCCTGCCGTATGGCTCGCGCCTCGCGACCTCGCGCATCAACTTCCGGCTCCTGGCCCGCGAGGCGACGGAGCGAGGTAAGCGGATCGAGGTCATCTGCGCGGATGCGTCCGCGCGTGCGCTGGCGCTGGCCGCCGGCCTGGCGGTCCACCCGTCCGTCGCGTCGTTCGAGGCGCGCCAGGCCGGTGGAGGCCCCGTGGCGGGCGCCGGAGCCGCCGACGCCCTCCAGACGCCAGCCGCCACCGGCGCCGCGCCTGGTGCGCCCGGGACCGCGCCGGCGCCGAAGCTGGCCGAGGACAGCCCGGACGACACGAGCACGCGAGTCCTCGCGGTTCCACGACGCGGCACCCGGAAGGTGCCGGTCGTCGGGCCGCCGCGGCCGCCGATGCGGACAGGAATCGCGATGGGCCTGGGGCTCGCCGCGATCGTCGCCGTCGTGGCGGGGGTCCTCATCGGCGTGGAGCTGCTCCCGTCCGCCGCGATCACGCTCCATCCGCGCTCGGCGCCCATCGGGCCGCTGAACCTGACCGTCGAGGCCCGCCCGGATCTCACCGCTCCGGATCCGGCCAACCTCGCGATCCCGGCGCAGCGCTTCACCTTCGTCCTCGAGGCGAGCGACACCTTCCCCGCGACGGGCGTGAAGGTGACGAACACCCGCGCAACCGGGACGGTGACATTCTCGAACTTCGACACGGGATCGTCGATCCGCGTCGTCGAGGGCGCCGTCGTCGAGACCGAGTCGGGGATCGCGTTCCGCACCCTGGCCGTCATCACCTTGCCGAACGCCCGGATCCAGTTCCCGTTCACCATCGTCCCATCGACCGCCAGCGTCGACGTGGAGGCGGTGGAGGCGGGCCCCGAGGGCAACGTCGGCAACAACACGATCACCGTCGTGCCGAAGGGCGCGAATAAGCGCCTCCTCCAGGTCAGCAACGACCAGGCGACGTCCGGCGGCGCGCACGAGGAGCACCCGGTGGTGAGCGAGGACGACGTGACGGCCGCGACCGAGGCGCTGGATGCGGCGCTCGTGGTCGAGCTCGACCGGCAGGTCAGCGAGCGCACCGGGATCCCGGCGAACATGACGCTCTTCCCGCAGACGCGCGCGGTGGGCGAGAGCGAGTACTCGGTCGATCTCGGGACGCTCGTCGACGCGGAGAGCGAGGAGTTCTCGCTCGGGGCCACGGCGGAGGGTTCGGCGCTCGGCGTGGATGCGGCGCCGCTCACGGCGGTCGCGGAGGCGCGGCTCCGCACGCGCGTGACCGAAGGCTGGACGCTGGATGCCACCTCGATTCAGACCGAGGTCGGCACCCCGACGGTCCTGGGCGAGATCGTCAGCTACCCGATCACGATCGCCGGCACCCAGGTCCACGGCGTGACCGAGGCCGCGCTCTTGCCCGTCGTCAAGGGCCTCCTCATCCCTGAGGCGCGCAATCTCCTGGACGACTACGGCGACGTGGAGATCGCGGTCTGGCCCGATTGGGTCACGCGAATCCCGACGCGGGACGACCGGGTCACGTTGACCATCGGCGATCCGCAGACGGCCCCGTCGGAGAGCCCGTGAGCGAGATTCGAGGTGGCCCCGAAGGAGCTTCGGCGGGGCCGGCGCGCCTCCTCGGCATCGACCTCGGCGAGAAGCGCATCGGCCTCGCCGTCGCGGATCGCGACGGCCACCAGGCGAGGCCGCTTGCCACGATCCTGCGGGCCGCCTCGAAGGCCCCGGCCGACGATGCCGCCACGCTGGCGACATTCGTCTCGGAGCAGGCCGTGGTCGAGCTCGTGGTCGGGCTGCCCCTCGACGCGAACGGCGACGAGGGCCCCATGGCCGTCGCGGCCGCTGCGTGGGCGAGGGCCGTCGCGAAGGTGCTGGGGCTGCCCGTGACCCTGCGCGACGAGCGCCTCTCCAGCCACCTCGCGGAATCGCGCCTGGGCCGCATGCCACGGGGCCGCTCCGGCGGCGCCCCGTCGAAAACCCAGCGAGACAGGTATCGTGAAAAGGTGGATCGTGAGGCCGCGGCGATCATCCTCCAGGATGAGCTCGACGTTCGACGGGATAGCGGGCGCCTGACCGAGTGACGGTTCGAAACGGCCGTGCGCCGCGGGAGCCCGAGATGCCATCGTGGCGGGCCTCCGACGGACGCGGTAACCCACCGGTCTACCCCCGCAATCGACGGCCGAACGGCAACGGCGGCTTCCGCGTCCCCGGAATCCTGAAGTTCGTCGTCTTCACCGGCGTCCTCGCCGGAATTGTCCTCATCGTCCTCCTGACCGCGCTGCGGCCCGTCCTGCGCGCCGGGGTCGTCGGCTGGGCCTGGTCCAACCCGAGCTCCATCACCCGCTTCCAGTTCGTGGCCGACTTCGTCCGCGAGGACCTCGGTGAGCAGCTGACGGACAAGGCCGGCACCGACGCCACCGAGTCGCCGTTCACGGTGGAAACGGGCGACACGATCTTCACGATCGCCCCACGTCTCGCCCAGGAGCACTTCGTGACCACGGAGCGGGCGTTCCTGTACACGGCGCTCAACGCCGGCCTCAACGAGAAGCTGTCGTCGGGCAACTTCCTGCTGCGCGGCAACATGACCGCGCTGGAGGTCGCCGACGCCCTCGTTCGCGCCCGGATCACCGTGACGACCCTCGACATCACCTTCCGCGAAGGCCTCCGGATCGAGCAGATGACGGCCCTGCTCCAGAAGAAGGAGTCGGGCATCGACCCGGAGGCCTTCTACGACCTCGCCAAGCACCCGACGCCCGAACTCCTCGACGGTTACGAGTGGCTCAAGGAGATCCTGCCGGAGGACGCCAGCCTCGAGGGCTTCCTCTACCCGGACACCTACGAGGTCGTGACCTCGACCAACGGCGGCAATGCCCAGGTCACCGACGCCGAGGCCCTCGTCCGGCGCCTCCTCGATCGGTTCCACGAGGCCGTCGGCGACGAGCGGATGAAGGTGCCGAAGGAGCGGGGACTCGACTTCTACCGCGTCGTGACCCTGGCATCGATCGTCGAGCACGAGGCGATCGTCGCCGAGGAGCGACCGATCATCGCCGGCGTCTACCAGAACCGGCTCGACGGGCTCAAGGGCATCGCCAAGATCCTGAATGCGGACCCGACCGTGACCTTCGCCACGGACACCATGGCCCTGGCCAAGCTCCCGTTCGAGCAGTGGCAGGAATACTTCTTCTGGAAGGTCCCGCCGAGCCCGCTGGCGGACGTCGAGGTCGACGACGAACTCAAGGGCTATCAGACCTACCAGGTCGGTGGGCTGATCCCCGGACCGATCTCGACCCCCAGCCTCGCCTCGATCGACGCGGCCCTCGCCCCGGACCAGGAAGACGGCTACCTGTACTTCGTCGCGATCCCCGACGAGCAGACCCACGCCTTCGCGAAGACCCTCGCCGAGCACAACGCGAACCTCCGCAAGTACGGCTACCTCTGAGGCCCGCTGGATGACCGACCCGACCCGTCAGCTCGCCCCGGACCTGGCAGTCGATCGCCTGGCCACCGCCGCGCTGAGCGCCGGCGCAGACATCAAGACGATCCTGCCGGCCCAGTGGCCGCATCCCGCGGACTTCCCGGCGCCGCCGAGCGCCGCCCAGCGCGCGCTCTGGTCGGAATCGGACCGGGCGGCGCGGCCGGAGCGGCTCCGGAAGCTGCGAGAGCGGATGGCGAGCGAGGGCGTCGACGGCTACTTCGGGCTCCGCTGGGAGCACATGCGCTACCTCACCGGGCTGCCGTTCGACGATCACGAGGTGACCGGATCGGGCGATTCGGGCAAGTTCCTGGTGGGCATGGACGAGGCCTGGGTCCTCGCGGACAGCCGCTACACCATCGCGGTGAAGCGCGAGGCGCCCGGTTCGACGCTGTATCCGATCGAGCGCCAGCTCGTCGACCACTGGCCGGAGCTGGTCGCCACGGCGGGCGTTCGGCGGGTCGCGATCGAGGCCTCGACGATTCCGCACCTCACCTGGGAGCGGCTCGTGGCCGCGGCGCCCGATGTCCAGCTCATCCCGATCGAAGGCTGGGTGGAGGCCCAGCGCCAGCTCAAGGACCCCTCCGAGATCGAGCGCGTCGCGGCCGCGTGTGCCGTCGCTGACCGGGCGCTCGCCTCGCTCCTGCCCTCGATCCGGCCGGGCGTCACCGAGCAGGACCTCGCGCTGGACCTCGAATGGCGGATGCGGACCGGCGGCGCGGAGCGGCTCGCGTTCGACGTCGCCTGCCTCGCGGGCCCCGAGGCCGCGCTGCCCCACGGCTCGCCCGGCCCCCGCAAGGTCGAGCTTGGCTCCGTGCTGCTCTTCGACTTCGGTGCCCAGGTCGAGGGCTACCGCAGCGACATGACCCGAACGCTGTTCGTCGGGGAGCCACGGGAGCGAGATTCGGCGGTGTATCGGCTCGTCGCGGCGTCGCAGGACGTCGTCTTCGAGCGGCTCTGGGAGGACATGTCGGCCGCGCAGGGCGGGCGCGAGCTGCCGATCGGGCGAACCTACGACGCGCTGGCTCGCGCCGTGATCGAGGCGGACGGTCGCTGGCCCGTCTACGGCCACGGCCTCGGGCACGGCATCGGGCTCGCGACCCACGAGCTGCCCGGCCTCGGCCGGCGCAGCCCCGAGGAGCCGCTGCCGCGCCGGACGGTGTTCTCGGTGGAGCCGGGGATCTACCTCGAGGGTGAGATGGGCGTGCGGATCGAGGATTTGGTCGCGCTCGACGTCGACGCCGGCCGCGTCGACCGGATCACGAACTTCCCCCGCGACGAGGTCGTCGTCGGGATCTGACCCGGCCGTCCCGGCGCGAACCTCGGCTACAATCCCGGCCGACCCAATCGACATCGACCGCCGATCGAGCGCGCCCGATCCGCGACCCCCGCGACGACGCAGCGCCCGCCGGCCGAACCACGGAGCCCCCCCGACATGATCAGCACCGGCGAGCTGCGCAAGGGCGTGACCATCGAGCTCGACAACGAGCTCTGGCAGATCCTCGACTACCACCACATCAAGATGGGCCGGGGCTCGGCCCAGGTGCGGATCACGCTCCGCAACGTCCGCCGCGGGCAGACCATCGAGCGCTCGTTCCAGGCCGGCACGAAGTGGCCCCGCGCCCAGATGGAACAGCGGCCCGTCCAGTTCCTCTATCGCGACGACGACGACTTCCACTTCATGGACACCGACACGTACGACCAGTTCATGCTCCGCGGCGAGCAGCTCGGCGAGTCGACGAAGTACATGAAGGACGGCATGACGCTCGACCGCACGAGCTACCAGGGCGAGACGATCGGCGTCGAGCTCCCGGTCTCGGTGGATCTCAAGGTCGTCCAGACCGAGCCGGGCTTCGCGGGCGACACGGCGCAGGGCGCGCGAAAAGGTGCGACGACCGAGACCGGCCTCGTCGTCCAGGTCCCGCTGTTCGTCAACGAGGGCGACACGATCCGCGTCGATACCCGCACCGGCGAGTACCAGACCCGCCTGTAGCACGGACGGGTAGCGGCTGAAGGCATTTCCGACTGGGCCAGGACCACATTCTCGATCGTCCGGACCTCCTCGCGCCCGAGTGCCGGGCCGTACGATGGCGTCGTGACCACCGAGGGCGACCAGCCAGCCGCCGCCAGTCTTCCGCTCGCTGCCGTGCCGGCGGTCGCGCCGGCCACCGTGCCCGCCCTCCGGATCCTGTCCGTCGGGGAGGCAGCCCGCGCCATTGCGACCACCGTGCGCGCCGACGATCGCCTGCGCGACCTGTGGGTGGAGGGTGAGGTGGGGCGGGTGACCATCTCCTCCGCGGGCCACGCGTACTTCGCCCTGAAGGACGACCGGGCCCAACTCCAGTGCGTCTGGTTCCGGGACGATCGCGTTCGCTCGCCGTTCCAGCCACAGACCGGGATCCGAGTCGTTGCCCATGGGCGCGTCGACGTCTACGAGGCCCAGGGCGCGTTGCAGCTGTACGTCGACTCGATCCAGCCCAGCGGGGTGGGGGACCTCGCGATCCGGTTCGAGCAGCTGAAGGCTCGACTGGCGGCAGAAGGGCTCTTCTCGACGGATCGAAAGCGGGCACTGCCGCCTCGGCCGAAGGCCGTCGCGGTGGTGTCGTCGCCGACAGGCGCGGCGTGGAAGGACGTCTGCCAGGTGTTCGCTCGGCGCTGGCCGCTGACGCGCGTGGTGCTGGTGGCGTGCCAGGTCCAGGGCGAGGGTTCGGCCGAATCGATCGTCCGAGCGCTGCGGCGGGTGGAGAAGCTGGTGACCTCGCTCGCGGAG
>DATLDP010000012.1:0-4468 GCA_035525825.1 Candidatus Limnocylindria bacterium | reverse complement strand
GAGTTCCTCAGGGCCAACGCCCGCGCTCGCGACTGACGTGGCCTCGCCCGCGAAGGACGGGGCTGCGCCCGCGCCCGGGAGGCCGAAAGATCCCGATGCCCTCGTCGACGCGGCGCTTGCGGGCGACCGGCTCGCCCTCGCGCGGATCCTCACGGGAGTGGAGAATCGCACCTCCGTGGCGGAGATCGCGCTGCGCCGTCTCTATCCGAAGGCGGGCGGCGCGCACCTCGTCGGGATCACGGGCCCGCCCGGCAGTGGCAAGTCGACGCTCGTTTCCGCGTTGATCGGGGCAGCGCGCGAGGCCGGTCGCGCGGTCGCCGTGGTCGCCGTCGATCCCTCGAGCCCCATCACCGGCGGCGCCCTCCTCGGCGATCGAGTCCGGATGCAGCAGTACGCCAACGATCCCGACGTGTTCATCCGATCCATGGCGGCGCGCGGCCACGCGGGCGGGCTGGCCGCGACCTCGACGGCCGCCGCGGCCGTCCTCGACGCGGCCGGCTTCGACCTGATCCTCCTCGAGACCGTCGGGACGGGCCAATCGGAGGTGGAGGTCGCCGCCGCGGCGGACACGACCGTCGTTCTCGAGGCGCCCGAGATGGGCGACGAGGTCCAGGCGATCAAGGCGGGCCTGCTCGAGGTGGCGGACATCGTGGTGGTCAACAAGGGCGATCGGCCCGGGGCCCAGCGCACGGCCAGCCAGCTGCGAGCGATGCTCGTGGCGGTGGGGCGAGCGGGGACCGGCGGCGGACGGGGGACGGTTCGCGACACCGGCAAGGCGCGGGGTGCCGTCACCGACGACCGCCACCACGGCCACGACGGCCACGACGGCCAGTCGAGCCCGCGCGCCGCCGACGGCCCAGCCCCGGCGCCCCGGCCGCGCCCGAAAGAGCCCGAGGTCCTCCTGACGACGGCCATCACCGGCGACGGCATCCCCGAGCTGCTCGCCTCCCTGGACCGGCATCGCGCGCGCGGCCGCGACGCGGGCGACACGCCGGCCCGACTCGCGCGCGCCGAAGCCCAGGTCTGGGCCGTGCTTGCAGAGCGCCTGCGCGGCGAGCTGCACGTCGAGGGGAACCGCGAGGCGACCGAGGCGACGATGCGCGAGGTCGCGGCTCATCGCCTCGATCCGTTCGCGGCAGCCGACCGACTCCTCGGGGAGCTCGGCCTGGGGTCGCGCCGGGCGTGATTCGAACCTCGGGGACGGCGCGGGCGGCGGATCCACCGCTGTTCACCCGCCAGTTCGTGTCGCTCTCCGCGGCCGTCCTGGCGTTCTTCATCTCGGGCGCCGTCTTCCTGCCCGTGGTCCCGCGGTTCACGGTGGGGCCGCTCCGCGGGGACGACCTCGCGGTGGGACTCGTCCTCGGCGCCTTCGCGATCGCCTCGCTGGCCATGCGGCCGTTCGCGGGTCGCTTCGCCGATCGACGCGGCCGGCGGATGGTGCTGATCGTCGGCGCCGTGATCACGGTTGCCGCCTCCGCTGGGCACCTTGTCGTCGACTCGATCCCGCTGCTCATCGTGATGCGGGTCCTCCTCGGCATCGGGGAGGCCCTGTTCTTCGTGGCGGGCCTTGCGGCAGCGACGGACCTCGCTCCCGACCGGCGCCGCGGGGAGGCGATCAGCCTGATCTCGCTTTCCCTGTACCTCGGCCTCGCCGTTGGCCCGATGATCGGCGAGGCGGTGCTCGCCAGCTTCGGGTTCACGGCGGCATGGATCGCCGCGACCGTGATCGCGGTCATCGCTGTCGGGCTCAGCTGGTTCGCCCCCGAGACGCTCCCGCCACAGGAGCGCTCCAAGTCATCGAGCGGCCAGTCGCTGCTCCACCGGCGCGGCCTGGAGCCCGGCCTGCTGCTGCTCTGCGGCTTGTGGGGCATGGGCCCGTTCTTCGCGTTCCTGCCGTTGCTCGCCGACGAGCTCGGCCTCGGTGGCGCCGGGACCTTCTTCGCGATCTTCGCGCTGGTCGTGGTCGGGCTCCGGATCGTGGGCGCGCGGCTGCCGGACCAGATCGGGGCCGCGCGGTTGTCGGGCACGGCGCTCGTCGTGTCCGCGGTCGGCATGGCGCTGGCGTGGATCGTGCCGACCTTCCTGGCGCGGGACGTGCTGTTCCCCGGCCTGGTCGTCGCCACCACGGTGTTCGCCGTCGGCGTGGCCTTCACCTTCCCGGCGATCATGGCCATGGCGGTGATCGGGATCTCAGCCGATGAGCGCGGCGCCGTGGTCGGGACGGCCGGGCTGTTCACCGATGCCGCATTCGGGCTGTCGCCCGCGATCCTCGGCCTCCTTGCCGGCGCGGCGGGTTACCCATCGACGTTCCTCGTCTCGGCGGTCATCGCCGCGATCGGCGCGGCTTGGCTCCTCATGCGCCGGCCCGGCCACGTGGCAACGGCGGCCGCCTGACGCGGGCCGCGCCTCCGCTACCCTTCGCCTCGATGCCAATCGATCGCATCTTCGTCGCCGGCGCCGGCCTCATGGGCCACGGGATCGGCCAGGTCCACGCCGCCATCGGGAAGCACGTCGTGCTCTACGAGCCGGACCTCGCCCGGGCGCAGGCCGGGCGGGCGCGGATCGCCGGCAACCTCGAGCGAGCCGTCGCCAAGGGCAAGCTCGATTCCGATCAGCGCGACGCGACGATCGGCCGTGTCCTGGCGACCGACGACCTCGACCTGGCGAGATCGGCGGACCTCGTCATCGAGGCCGTCTTCGAGGACCTCGACGTGAAGCGCGCGCTGTGGCGCGACCTCGACGAGCGGGCGCCCGAGTCCACGATCTTCGCCTCGAACACGTCCTCGATCTCGATCGACAGCCTGGCGGAGGCGGTGTCGCCTGCCCGGCGCGAGCGCTACGTCGGGATGCACTTCTTCAGCCCCGTTCCGGTCATGCCCCTGGTCGAGCTCATCCACGGCAGCGCAACCGCCGATGCCACCGTGGCGGCGATCCGCGAGCTGACGACGCAGCTCGGCAAGGAGCTCATCGTCTCCGCCGATCGACCCGGCTTCATCGTCAATCGCGTTTTGATGCCGATGCTCGCAGAGGCGATGCGAATCCTGGAGGAGGGCAGCGCGACAGCCGAGGACATCGACACGGGAGCGAGAGTCGGGCTGAACCATCCGATGGGCCCGCTCCAGCTCGCGGATTTCATCGGCCTCGACGTCTGCCTCAACGTGATGAAGGTCCTCAACGAGGGGATCGGCGAGGAGCACTACCCGCCGCCGAAGGTGCTCGTGGACCTCGTCGAGGCGGGCCACCTCGGGCAGAAGACCGGTCGCGGGTTCCACACCTACCCGGAGGCCTGAGTCGGTTGGCCGAGCCCGGCGGCCTGACCGCCGAGGAGCGCCTGCTCCGCGACACCGCCCGCGAGTTCGCCCAGCGCGAGGTCGCCCCCACCGCGATCGAGCGCGACGAGCAGGAGCGCTTCGATCGCTCGATCTTCAGCCGGATGGGCGAGCTCGGCCTGACGGGCGCTCCGCTGCCGGAGCGCGTCGGTGGCGGCGGGTTCAGCTACCTCGGCTGGGCCCTCGTGATGGAGGAGCTCGGGGCCGCGGACATGGCGAGCGCCGTGTCGCTCTCCGTCCATCTCCTGTCGCAGTTTCCGGTGCTCAACTACGGCACGGATGAGCAGGTAGCGCGCTGGCTCCCGGCGATGGTCGCGGGCGAGGCGTTGGGTGCGTTCTGCCTAACGGAGCCGGTCGGTGGCTCTGACGCGGCCGCCCTGCGAACGCGGGCCGATCGCGTCGAGGGCGGGCCCGACGATGGCGCCTACCGCCTCAACGGCACCAAGATCTGGATCTCCAACGCTCCGGAGGCGGATCGCTACCTCGTGTTCGCGACCGTGGACCCGTCGAAGGGCTCCAAGCGGATCACAGCGTTCCTCGTGGAGAAGGGCACGCCCGGATTCCGGTTCGGCGCCCACGAGAAGAAGATGGGCATCCGCTCGATCCCGGCGTGCGAGCTGATCTTCGATGACGCCCTGGTCCCGGCGGCGAACCTCCTGGGCGACGAGGGTGGGGGATACCGAATCGCGCTCTCGAGCCTGGCGGAAGGCCGGATCTCGATCGGCGCCGCCTGCGTCGGCATCGCCCGTTCCGCGCTCGAGCAGAGCGCCGCGTACCTCCAGCAGCGCAAGGCCTTCGGAGCGCCGCTGTCGGAGCAGCAGGGCCTGAAGTTCATGCTCGCGGAGATGGCCCGCGACGTCGCGGGAGCGAGGGCCCTCGTCCACGAGGCGGCGCGCGCCAAGGACCGCGGCGAGCCTCTCGCCGAGGTCTCATCGCTCGCGAAGTGGACCGCCAGCGACACCGCGATGAAGGTGGCGACGGACGCGGTCCAGCTCTTTGGCGGGAGCGGCTATTCCCGCGAGACCGGCATCGAGCGCCTCATGCGCGACGCCAAGGGCGCCCAGATCTACGAGGGCACCAACCAGATCCACCGCCTGATCGTCGCGGACGCGGTCCTCGGGCGGTCGAAGGTGGGCGCG
>DATLDP010000083.1:0-5265 GCA_035525825.1 Candidatus Limnocylindria bacterium | reverse complement strand
CGACTACGCCACGTATTGCGCCGCGGAGGTCCCGCGCGAAGCGGCCCTGTTCCTCGTGGACCATCGCGACCAGTTCCTCGCGAATCGCGCCGCCGGCCTGTTCGACGGCTACCCGGACCCAGCCGATTCCATCGGCGGCGCGATTCTCGCGGCCACCCCGCGGCCGGCGGGTCGCGTCGTGATCACCCACCTCGGCGTGGGCCTCGCGGACCTGGTCTTCGCGGACGCGATCCTGCGGAACGCCGCGGCAGCCGGGCTCGGCACGACCCTTCGGCGCTGAGGGAGGGATCGATGCGGCTGGTCGGGCGCGTGGTCGGGCGGCTCCTTCAGCTCCTCGTCACGCTGGTCTCGCTCGCGATCATCGCGCTCCTGGTGCTGGGCTCGATCACGACCCAGCGCGGATTCGCGCAGACCACCGGCACGATCAGCGTCGCCGGCCTGAACCACGACGTGACGGTCGCCCGCGACCGTGCCGGGATCATCCAGATCACCGCGGACGATCGCCACGACCTCTTCCTCGCCCAGGGCTACGTCCATGCCCAGGAGCGCATGTGGCAGATGGAGGTCTCCCGCCGGATCGGTGCGGGGCGACTCTCGGAGCTGTTCGGCAAGGGCTCGATCGATCGCGACAGGTACATCCGGACGCTCCGCTGGCGGGTCGCGGCGCAGCGCGACCTGGACGCCATGTCCGCCGACTCGAAGGCGATCCTCCAGGCGTACGCGGACGGCGTAAACGCCTGGATCACCGAGCACGACGGCCGCCTCTCGACGCCGTTCGTCGTGGCCGGGCTGCTTTCCGGTTCGGGCGGGATCGGCGGCTACACGCTGGAGCCGTGGACGCCGCTCGACACCGCGACCTGGCAGAAGGTCCAGGCATGGTCCCTCGGGGGCAATGTCGACACGGAGATCTTCCGGCTCCTCGCCGACGCCCGCCTCGGGGGCGGGGCGGCGCAGACCGACGAGCTCTTCCCGGCCTACGACGCCACCGCGCCCGTGATCACCCCCGGCGGCGCGCTGGGGGAGGGCGGCGCAGGCACGACGGTGCCCGAAGGCCCGAGCGAAGGCGAGAACGACGGCGAGGGCGAAGGCGAGCCCAGCGCGCCTCCAGCCAGCCCCGCCGCGGCGGTGCCCGCCCTCACCGATGCCAACGCGGCTGCGCTCGCGGATCTCGGCAATCAGGCCGGCGCCATCGCCGCGCTCGCCGGCCTCGACGGCGGAGATGGCCTGGTGGGCAGCCACGGCGTCGGGTCCAACAACTGGGTCGTCTCGGGCGAGCACACCCAGAGCGGCAAACCGATCCTCGCCAACGACCCGCACCTCGGCTTCGGCATGCCGTCGGCCTGGATCATGAACGGGCTCCACTGCCGGTCCATCGCGGACAGCTGCCCCTGGGACGTGGTCGGGGTGAGCTTCCCAGGGGCTCCCGCGGTGATCCTGGGGCACAACGCCCGGATCGCGTGGGGCGCGACGAACGTCAACCCCGATACCCAGGACCTGTTCGTCGAGAAGGTCGACCCGGCGGACGCCAACCGCTACCTCTACCAGGGCCAGTCGCTGCCGTTCGAGGTCCGCCATGAAACCATCAAGGTCGGCGGCGGAGCGAGCGTCGAGATGGACATTCGGTCGACCCGCCACGGCGTGCTCCTCAGCGACGTCGATGCCCGCCTGAAGGACGGGCCCGTGCTGGCGATGCGCTGGACCACGACGGCCGAGGTCGACCTGGCCCTCGAGACGTTTTTCAAGATCGACGTCGCAGGCAGCTTCGACGAGTTCAAGGCCGCGTTCGGTGGCTATGGATCCCCGAGCCAGAACTGGGTCTACGCCGATGTCGACGGCCACATCGGGTACGTCCTGCCGGGCCTCATTCCGATCCGTGCCGGGCAGCCCACGGGCGAGCGGGTCCGCGACGGCGCCTCGGGTTCGAACGAATGGACCGGCTACATCCCGCGCGACCAGCTCCCCTGGCAGCTGGACCCGGTCAACGGCCGGATCGTCAGCGCCAACAACGCCGCGGTGGACGACAGCTATCCGTTCTGGATCGGCAACGAGTGGGATCCCGGCGATCGCGCGGCCCGCATCGCGCAACGCCTGGATGCGGTCGCCGGCAAGCTCACCACCGAGGACATGCGGTCCATCCAGATGGACACGCACATCCGCCGAGCGGACCGCGTGATCCCCGCGCTCCAGTCGCTCGGGATTTCGCCATCGACGGATGACGGCAAGCTGCTATGGAGCCGGATCCTCGACTGGGACCGGAGGTGCGAGGTCGATTCGGTCGGCTGCACCGCGTACATGACGGTTGAGCTGGCACTGCTGCGGGCGATCTTCGACGACGAGCTCGGTCCGCTCGCCCGCGAGTACGTCGGCTCCACCGCTTCGTGGGAGGCCTTCATCGACATCGTCGGCAATCCATCGAACCCGTGGTGGCTCGTCACGACGCAAGGCGTCGGTGGCAGCAGCGGCGTCGGCGATCCGCGCGGCCTGGCCGGAGCGGTCATCGACCAGGCCGCCGGGGAGCTGCGCAAGGATCGCGGCGACCCGGCGGGCTGGACGTGGGGCGCGCTCCACACGGTCAGGTTCAAGGAGGCCACGCTCGGCGATTCGGGCATCCTCCCGCTCGAGCTGTACTTCGACCCGGCCGCACGCCCCGTCGGTGGCGCCGACGGCGCCGTCCAGAACAACTACTACCGCGTGGGCCCGGTCTACGCCGACCCGGACGATCCCGAGTACGTGCCGCTCGCGAACAACCAGACCTTCGCGGTCACCAACGGTCCGTCCTACCGCCTCACCATCGACATGGCGGACCTCGACGGCGCGCGGATCATCATCACGACCGGCCAGAGCGGGAACGCCTTCGAGACCCACTACGGCGACCTGATCCCGCTGTGGGCGGGCGGCCAGACGGTGCCGCTGGCGTTCTCGCCGGCGAACATCAAGGGCAGCACGGTCGAGACGCTGGTCCTGGCGGCGCCCTAGCGGTCGCGCGCGCTACTCGTTGACGGGCAGCGGACCGTCCGGGATCTCGATGAGGATCCGGCCGTCCTCGACGATGACGGGGTAGCTGGCCAGCGGGATCTCCGCGGGTGGGTCGAGGGCCTCGCCGTCCGCGAGGTCGAAGCGCGACAGGTGCAGCGCGCAGGTCAGCGTGCCCGCCGGCTGGCCGTTCGAGCCCGGTCCGCCGCCGCCGGTCAGGAAGCCCTTGTCGAGCTCGAAGTACTCATGCGTGCAGATCCCCTGGAACGCGCGAATCTCGCCCCCGGAATGGACGACCACGACCTGGTCCGTGCCGTCGACGAAGGCCAGCTTCAGGGTGCCCTCCGGCACCTCGTCGACGCCGAGGAGATCGACCCGGCGGGTCTCCCCGCCCGCAGTGCGGTCGGAGAGCGTCACGCGGCGGCTGCGCCGGCCTCCGTGCCGGCGGTCCACTTCGCCTCCAGGAGGTCCCGCAGCCGCTCCCTCGCGCGCTCAAGCGGGACCCTGGCGACGACCGGCTCCAGGAAGCCCAGGACGATGAACTTGCGCGCCTCGTCGGGCGGGATGCCGCGGCTCTCGAGGTAGAACAGCTGGGTCGGGTCGATGGGCCCGACCGACGAGGAGTGCGCCGCGCGGCGGCAGTCCGGCTGGTCGATCTCGAGCGACGGGATCGCGACCGCGCGCGCCGCCTTCGAGAGGTTCATCCCGAACTCGCCGAGATAGCTGTCCGTCCCGACCGCCGATCGCTCGATGACGATGAGGCCCTTCATGAACGACTTCGATCGATCGAGGAGGGCGCCCTTCGAGAGCAGGTTGCCGGTCGTGTCCCGGCCGATGTGGCGGGTGTACGAGGTCAGGTCGAAGAGCTGCTGCTCCCCGCCGAAAACGATCTCGACCTGCTCGACCGAGCTCCGGTCCCCTTCGAGGCGGTTGTCCACGCGGGAGCGGACGAGCCGCGAGCCAAGCTGGGCCAGCGCCCAATGGAGCGTCGCGCCTTCGCCGATCGAGGCATGGCGATGCTGGAAGACGATCTGCTCCGGATCGAAGACCTGGATCGAGGCGAGCTCCAGCGACGCACCTGCCCCGAGCAGCACCTCGGTGGTGCCGTGGAAGAAGCCCTGTGCCGTCGAGATGGCGGCGGCGCCCGCCGCCGAAACGGCGGCCGATCCATCGTCGGAAGCGCCGAGCTCCTCGACGATCGCGGCCTTCGCGCCGGCGCCGAGGCTGATCAGCGTGCGGGTCAGGAGGGCGCGACCGGGCTCGGCGCCGGGCCAGCGGAGGGAGATCGGCTCGGCGACCTGGGTCCCGGCGGCCACCTCCACGTGCCGGCCGTGGCTCCAGAAGCCGCGAGCCAGCAGGGCGAGCTTGTCGTCCGATGGGAGGGACGCGCCGCCATCGAGCGCGGCTCGGGCGCCGACGGGGTCGCGGGCCAGCCACTGCCCGAAGGTCTCGACGATGACGCCGGTCGGCAGCTCGAGGTCGCGAAGGTCATCGCCGATGCCCGGCGGACCGTCGAGGACGTACGGCCGGGCGTCGTCGAGGTGAGCGGTACGGAGGTCGATGTACGGGGTGTAAAGCTGGTTGGCTTCGACGGGCAGCGCCTCGAAGCCCTGCCAGGCGGCGATTCGGTCGGCGCGGAGCCAGTCCGGATCCTCGCGCTCAGCGCCGAGGGTCTCCGCGAGCGCGCGGTCGGCGAAGCGGAACGGGAGATCGGCGGGAGCGCGTCGCGCGGGCCGTGCCGGGGCAGCCAACGTGGGAGCTGGGGCGTGGGTCACCGGGGAATCCTAGCGGTCGCCCCGGAACGCGTCGCCAGGCGACCACTCCGCGACGGGGCCAGGACCTGCGGACTCGCCCGCGGAGCCCGCGGGGGCACGCCGCCCGGCGTCTGGATGCGCCCCAATTCCTCGATGCGCCCTCAATTCGAAGCGTAGCGAAATCGTCGTGCAGACCAGCCGCGGCCCTGCTATGGTTTCTTTGCTCGAGAGGGCTGCGAACATCTAGTGATCCGGACCCGTGCTTGCATGGTGAGGGAGCATCTAGTGATCGAGGTTCTCTCGGGCGTTTTGATTCCCCGGCCCCGCGCCTCCGGGCTCCGCCGATCGCTCCGTCACACTGGCCTCCATCGCCAAGCGTGACGGGAGGTCGAGATGATTCGGATCTGGAGCGAGCTCCCCGGAGCCAGGCTCCGCGAGCAGGCCGCGGACCTCGCGACGCTCGCCTGGCTCTCGCTCTGGGGCGCGGTGGGCTGGCAGCTCTACCAGGCGGTCGCGGGCTTCTCCGAAGCCGGTCGGG
>DATLDP010000136.1:0-10834 GCA_035525825.1 Candidatus Limnocylindria bacterium | reverse complement strand
GAGGCCCGACCCTCTGCTATCCTCCCGTCCGGCGCGGTCGGCGACCTCCGCTCCGGCGTAGCTCAGTGGTAGAGCGGGCGGCTGTTAACCGCATGGTCGTAGGTTCGAATCCTACCGCCGGAGCCACTCATTCCTCCCGATGATCCCGATCTCGCAGAAGCTCCCGGATCGCCCTTCATGACGACCGACCCCCGGGTCGACTCGTACCTCGCCGCCCTCCCCGATGACCAGCGGCAGCTCCTCGCCGACGTCCGCGCGCAGGTGCAGGCCCTCGCCCCCGACGCGACGGAGCTCATCAGCTACGACATGCCTGCATTCATGCAGGACTTTCCGCTGGATCGCGTCCGGACCATTTCCGCCGAGGGACGCTGACCAAACCGCCGCGCGCTCCGTATCCTGTCGCCATGACCGGGGGGGCCTGGGACGACGCGTACCTCCACAATCGGGCGCCGTGGGACATCGGACGCCCGCAGCCTGCGATCGCGCGCGTCGCCGACGCCGGCGGGTTCGTGGAGCCGGTCCTCGACATCGGCTGTGGCTCGGGCGAGCACGCGCTGCTGGCCGCCAACATGGGCTTCCAGGTCACGGGCGTGGACATCGCGCAGGCGGCCATCGAGCGGGCGAGGTCCAAGGCTCGGCAGCGCGGCCTCTCGGTGGACTTCCTCATCGGTGACGTGCTCGCGCTCGAGGACATCGAGCGCCTCAATCCGCCGTACCGCACCGTGACCGACGTCGGCTGCTTCCACACCTTCCCCAACGCCGACCGGCCGGTCTACGCGGCGAGCCTCGCCGCGGTCGTCGATTCCGGCGGGATCCTCCACCTGCTGTGCTTCTCGGAGGACACGCCCGGGACCGGCGGGCCCCGGCGGGTCGCCCAGGCGGAGATCCGCCAGACGTTCTCCCGGGACTGGTTCGTTGAATCGATCGAGCCCGACACCTTCGCCGTGTCCAGCCTCTGGTCCGGTCCGCCGCCGAACGCCTGGCTGGCCCGGGTCATCCGCCGCTAGGAAGCACCCGCAGACACGGTCCGGACACATCGTTCTGGCAGGATTCGCCCATGGACACGACCAACCTCGAGGCGCGATTGCGCCAGCTCAGCCCACTCCAGTACGCCGTGACGCAGGAGGGCCAGACCGAGCGGGCCTTCACCGGGGTCTACTGGGACAACCACGACGAGGGCATGTATCGCTGCGTCGTCTGCAGCACGCCCCTGTTCGATTCGGGGACGAAGTTCGAGTCCGGCTCAGGCTGGCCGAGCTTCTACGACGTCGCCGACAAGGGGCGGGTGGCGACGCACGAGGACAACACCCTCGGGATGCGCCGGATCGAAGCCGTCTGCGGAACCTGTGGCGCGCACCTCGGCCACGTCTTCCCCGATGGCCCGAACCCGACGGGCCTGCGGTACTGCATGAACTCTGCCTCGCTCGACTTCCAGCCGCGCGACGCGGCCGCGGAGCCCGCCACCGATCCTGCCGGCTAGAACCACGTCGTGCACCAGGGTTCGTCGGCCGCGCTGAGAAGGCGATCGAGCTCGCGGAGCGCGCCGGCTCGATGCTCCACGGGGCCTGACGTCCGGGTCGCGTCGATCAGCCGCGTCCCGCCGAGCGACGCCGCGCCGAGGCTCCGCGCGTCCACCGTGACGTCCGGGCCCTCGGCCGTTCGAGCGCAGCTGGCCGCGCCGTTGCGAGCCTCCAGCCGGTAGCGGCCCGCCGCCGGTCCCGGACTGCCTCCGACGACGTCCGTAACCTCGATCACGATCGCACCGTCTCGGTCGTACGTTCGCTCGGCGAGCACCCGCTCGACATCAAGCAGGCGGAGCCACAGGAAGTCCGCCGGGCCGGTCATCCGGGCCGCACGCCCATCGGAAAGGAACCACGTCATCGGCTCGCGCTCGCGCCGCGTGGGGGCCTTGATCGTCGCGGTCAGGTCCATCTGCGAGAGGTGGCGCCACAGGTCAACCTCGGCCTCGAACGTGACGCCGTGCAGCTCATCGAGCTCGAGGACGTTATCTGGGATGCCCTCCTCCCAGGCTTCCTCGCCGTGGAAGCGGGCCCAGCCGTCGAGCTCGCCTGCGGGATCCCGGTGCAGCAGGATCTGGCCATTCCAGCGCGGCCGGCCGGGGTATTCGAGGATGCCGAAGTCGAAGTCCCAGCGATGCTCCGGCCGATCGATCTCGCCGGGCCTGGCCTCGGCGATCCGGCGCCAGAGGTCGACGATGACCCGGCGGGCGGCGAGGGCGTCGACCACCTCGATGGAGCCGTAGGGCTGGACCTGCAATCTGGCGGCTCGGACGCGAAGGGTCCAGCGGGCGTGCCATGTCGCCGGCCCGTAGCCAAACCGGCCGTAGATCGGCCACTCCGACGCGATCAGGATCGAGGCCGCGTCACCGCGGGCCACGGCTCGCGCGAAGTCGTCCTGGATCATCCGACTGAGCGTCCCGCGCCGGCGATGGGTGGGCCGGACGCTCACCCCCGAGACGGCGTTCACCGGGATCCGGGCGCCGCCCGGGAGCGTGAGCTTCGTGCCGAAGGTTCGGAACGTCCCGACGATCACGTCGTCTTCGAACGCCCCGACCACGCGGTCGATCTCGATCGTGTCGTGCCGGGCGGCCGCGAGGGCCGCGGGATCCTGGCCCCAGATGTAGAACGCGGTGCCGAAGGCCGCGAACCAGTCGGTCAGCTCCTCGGGCTGGATCGAGCGGATGGTCTGGGGCATCCGCGCACGATAGGGCGTCGGTCCCGGACTCGCGACCGTTCCAGCCGGTTGCCGAGTGCTGGAAACTGTGTAATTCTGTAATTCCACATACCGAAAGGAGAAGGGACCGATGGGCGACATGACCCTTGACGAGCTTCGCGGCTGGTTCGCCGGCCGCATCCCGGACGACTGGTTCACCGCGCCGCTCGACGTCACCGTCGATCGCGATGAGATCCTCGTGATCGGGACGGTCCCCGACGTGAAGGTCGCGAAGGGCGCGAGCTCCGCGGAGGCGCTGGCCACGCAGGAGTCGCGGGTCGAAGCCTTTCGCGAGGACACGCGCGCGACCCGGATGAAGATCGCCGAAGATGCCCAGCGCAAGTTCCGGCGCCGTGTCTCGTGGGGCGTGAGGCTCGGCGGGGAGACCGAGACGTTCACGACCGCCGCCGTGCCGATCATGACCCGGCTGCGGATGCCGGAGCGGGGCATCCTGGACACCCTGATCGACGCAGGCGTCGCCCGGAGTCGGAGCGAGGCCCTGGCCTGGTGCGTCCGGCTGGTCGGCGACAACGAGAGCGCCTGGATCGAGAAGCTCCGGGGCGCCATCGGTGCGGTCCACGAGGCGCGCGGCGAGGGCCCGAAGCCCGGCCGCCAGAACTAGCCTCTCGTCCGCCATGCTGTCCCGGTGGGCCGCGGCGGACCGGACTCGGATTGCCGCCAGGCAGGCGGCCGCAAGGATCGGGCGCGACCGGGCGTAGGTAGGCCGTGATGGAGGACGCCCGCGACCGGGCTGCCGATCAGGCCTACCGCGACCACGCGAGCGACGTGTACCGCGTCGCCTATGGGATCCTCCGCGATCCCGATGAGGCGCTCGATGCGACCCACGACACGTTCGCGCGGGCATGGGAGCGCTGGGACCAGTACGACAGCCAACGTCCGCTCCGAGGTTGGCTCCACGGAATCGTCGTCCACCTCGCGCTGGACCAGCTGCGCCGACGGCGGGTTCGCCGGCTGGCCCTCCCGCACCTCGGGCGGTCCGCGATCGGCGCCGTCGGGACCAGCGCCGCGCCCGATCCGGCCGACGACGTGGCTAAGCGCCAGCTCGTCGAGGACGCGCTCGATGGCCTCCGGCCGCCGGTCCGCGCGACCCTCGTCCTCCGCCACTTCTACGGCTACGACTACGCCCAGATCGGCTCGATGCTCGGGATGACGAGCGGGACCGTCGGGTCGACGCTTTCCCGGGCCCACGCCACGATCCGGCGTCGCTTCGAGGAGCGCGAACCTGGGCTGGCCACGTCAACCGGCCACTCCGACACCGCCCGCCGCGCACCCGGTGACCTCGGACGCGAACCCGCCCCGAAACCGCCGGAGGTTCGGCCATGACCCACGTCCCCCGGCCCCCCGCCGCCTCGATGCCGCCCGACGACGCCGCCATCGAGCAGCTGGTCCGTGACGTCGCGGCCGGCTGGACCATGCCACCGGTCCGCCTCGATGCCCCCTCGTGGCGCAACCGTGTCCGGAGCCCTCGTGTCCGCCGGATGGCGGCGGCACACGGGTGGCTCGGCCGCCTCGGCCAGGCCGCCTCGGCCGCGGTCGCGCTGACGGTCGTCGCCGCGCTCGGCGCGATCCTGCTGACGGGCCCCGGGCCGGCTCCGGGCAAGACCCCGGCGCCAACCGGCGCCTCGCCCGACCCGAGCCGGGTCGGGACCACGAGCGTCCTGCCCAGGGTGCTCGTCGAGGGCGCCCTGCCGACGCCCGCCCGACTGCTGGTCCAGGCGGAGAGCGACTACGTGCTCGTCGACCTCGAGAAGGGCGCCGCGACCAGGCCCATCACCGGGGCGCGTTACGGGAGCCACCTCCGCCAGCTTCCCGACGGCACGCTGGTCTGCCTGTGCCTCTTCGAGGCCGAGCGGGTCAACGGCGTGGCCACCCGTGTCTCGGTGTCCCTCGACCACTTCGATGCGGAGGGCGGCCGGACGTCGAGCACCCAGATCGAGACCTTCGCCGGCGCGCCGGACCCGCGCGATGCCGAGGCCGCCGGTCGCGACGAGACGTTGCATGTCGAGACCGCTATGAGCTCCAGCGACGACGGCCGCTACGGCTTCCTGGGCTGGAGCGCCCGCGCGCATCCGGTCTGGAAGAGCGGGATCGTTGTCGTCGACCTCGCCGATGGGACCGTCGTGAGCCGCTTGTCCCTGCCGGACGTCGGGACGGGGGAGGGGAGCCGTCGCACGATCGCCTTCGCGCCTCGGATCCTCGGTTCGTCCGGGGCGGGCGAGGTGCTCGTCGGGCGCGACCTCCAGGACTGGTCCGGCCCCGATCTCCCCACGGCGAGCGTCGCCTTCGACAACGATGTCTACCGCGCTGACCTGGCCGATGGCCGCCTGGCGAACCCGACCCTCGTCCCGAACACGTTCGACTGTGGTGACGGCCTGGTCCGCGGCGGGGCCTTCGCGGGCGGCGGGATCTGGCTTGCGTGCACAAGCGACAGCAGCGGCTCGCTGATCCTCCGACGCGTCGACCGAGCCGGACGGTTGCTGCAGGACGTGACGGCGTCGCGCCGGGGCGTCGTCGGCGGCGACACGAGCGTGACGAGCGCCGATGGTCGATCGATCTTCGCCTGGGATCCCTTCGGGGCCCAGCTCGCGCGGATCGACGTCGCGACGGGCGAGAAGACGACGAGCCCCGCGGTCGCCACGGCGACGGCCGCCCAAGGTCCCTTGCGCGACTTCGGCGAATGGCTGGCACCCACGGTCGCCGCGAAGACGTTCCTCCAGACTGCCGTCGTTGTGTCCCCCGACGGCTCGCGGGTCTACGCGCTCGGGATCACGGGCGGCGCCTCCGAGCGCGAGATGTCCGGGTCGTCGGGCGTGTTCGTGTTCGACGCTGGGACGCTCGAGCCGATCGGGCATTGGGAGCCGACGGCGGACTTCGTCTCCCTGGCCATCAGCGCGGACGGCCGATCGGTCTACGCCGCCGGTGCTCCGGGCTTCGACGCGGGCGGCCGGATCCTGGTCACCCAGGCCGCCTCGATCACGGTCTTCGCGGCCATCGACGGCTCGCGCCAGGTGATCAACGGCCAGCTGGGCCCCTCCATGCTCATGTTCCCGGAGCCGGTCGTCCGCTGATCTGCCGCCGCTACGCTGCGGCGATGCCACCGAGCCTGACCGGGCAAATCGCTGCCTCGGCGACCTCGTTCGACCGCTCGATCGCGGTCCTGGGCCTCCTCGCGTTCATCTCCCAGGTCGGCGTCTCGATCATGCTGCCGCTGCTGCCGCTGTATGCCGTGGCCGTCGGCGCGACGCCCGCCGAGATCGGGCTGATGGTCGGGTCGTTCTCGGTGACCGCCACCGTCGGGCAACTTGCCGCGGGCTTCCTCGCTTCGCGCGTCCCGGCCCGGCGCCAGATGCCCATCGGCCAGGCGATCTACGCCGCCGGCAACTTCCTGATCGCCACGACCTCCACGGCGCTGCCGCTGATCGCGTTCCGGGCGATGGCCGGGCTCGGCGGCGGGATGACCATCATCTCCGAGCGGCTCTACATCGCCCGCGTGACGGCAAGCGACCGGCTCGCGTTCGTGAACGGCGTGGTCTCTGCGGCAGGCTCGACCGGGTCGGTGGTGGGCCCGTTGCTCGGCGCGGTGCTCGCGACGCAGACGCTTCAGGCGCCGTTCATCGTCGTGGGCTGCACCGCGACGATCGCGGGCGTGGCGGCACTGCTGTTCCTGCCGTCCGAGCACGGTCGCGAGGCGCCGGGTTCATCCGTCCGCGTGGAGGCCCTGCCCGAGTCACTCCCGGAGTCCGTGGAGCTGATGGCGCCGAGTGAGGCGACATCGACGGAGCCGACCGCGGAGGCCCACGCGACCCGCTGGAGCCACGCGCAGCCACTCCTTCGCCTGGCGCTGTGGAGCGTCGCGTTCAACGCGGCGTATGGCGGCTGGATCACGACGTTCTCCGCCTATGCGACGGACGATCTCGGACATCGGGCAAGCGATGTCGCGCTGTTCTTCGCGCCCTTCGGCGCCGGGGCGATCCTCCTCGGCCCGTTCCTGGCGAGGGTGGCGGACCGGACGGGCCGGCGGCGGATGGTCGCGTTCGGGACCGGGCTCGTCCTGCTCAACGTCGTGGTGCTGATCGCGGGACTCCCGCTCCTCGCGATTTTCGGCAGCGCCCTCCTCGCCGGGGGTGGGCTCGCGGCCGCGCAGTCGTCGTGGTTCGCGATGCTCGGCGTGGCGACCGACGGTGGCCGGCGCGGCCGGTCGTTCGGGGTCGTGAGCGCCCTCTCAAACCTCGGGGTCATTGCCGGAACCGCCGTCGCCTCCATGGCCTGGACCCTCGTCGGCGTCCGCGAGGGCCTGATCAGCTCCGCCGCATTCCTTGTCCTTGCCGCGGCGTCGCTCCTGCTGGTCCCGTCCGACCGACGCCGGTCGTAGCTTCGACTCGACGACGCAGGCCTCCGTGGCGTCAGTCGGCGTGGTCGTTCCAACGCTCGAGGACCGGCGTCTCTCGCTCCCACCCCAACTCCGAGACGGTTGCCGTCGCCAGGGAGTAGTGGCGCCCCTCCGTCGGCGCCTGGTCGAGCCACCGCGCGGCGAGGACCCGGAGCACGTGTCCGTGCGCAAAGACAAGGGCGTCGCCGTCGAGCGCGCGGACGCGATCGATCACGCGATCGACGCGAGTCCCGACCTCCTGCGCCGTCTCCCCGCCACTCGGGCCATCACGCCAGACGGTCCAACCCGGTCGGTCGACCCGGATCTCCAGCGTGGTCAGTCCCTCGTCGGCGCCGTAGTCCCACTCGAGGAGGTCGTCGGTCGTCTCCACGACGTCACCGAAGCCGGCGAGGCGCGCCGTGTCGAGCGCGCGGGACAGCGGGCTCGAGAGCACGAGGGCGAAGGAGTGGCCGGCGAGCCGACGCGCAACCGCGGACGCCTGGACCCGTCCCAGGTCGGTGAGGGGGATGTCCGTTCGCCCCGTATGCCGTCCGAGGGCCGCCCATTCGGTCTCGCCGTGGCGGACCAGCCAGAGGTGTGGGCCTTCCCCGTCGGCGTGCATGGACCCGATCGTAGCCGCGTGCCCTTCCGTCGGGGGAGCGAGCGGCCCCGCGCCGGTGAGCGCCGAGGCGCCCGGGTCAGCTGGGCGTCAGTCGACGTACTGGAGCGGAGTCACGGCGAAGCCGTCCGGGAGCGTCACGCCGGTGGCGTGATTCGGGCAGTAGCCGTTCGGGACCTTGTCGAGGTACTGCTGGTGGTAGTCCTCGGCGAAGTAGAACTCGGGCGCCGGTGGACCGACGATCTCCGTGACGATCTCGCCGTAGCCCGACTTCAAGAGTTGCTCCTGGTACATCGCCTTCGAGGCTTCGGCCGCGGCGCGCTGGGCGTCGTCGTGGACGAAGATCGCGGAGCGGTACTGGGTGCCCACGTCGTTGCCCTGGCGCATGGCCTGGGTCGGATCGTGGTTCTCCCAGAAGACCTTGAGGAGCCGCTCGTAGGTCGTCGTCGAGGGATCGAAAACCACCCGGACGGCCTCAGCGTGTCCGGTCCTGCCGGAACAGGCCTCCTGGTACGTGGGGTTGGGCGTGAAGCCGCCCTGGTAGCCGACCGCGGTCGTCCAGACGCCGGGCTGCTCCCAGAACGTCTTCTCCTCGCCCCAGAAGCAGCCCAGCGCGAACTCGGCGATCCGGAAGCCGTCGGGATAGGGCCCGGCGATGGGCGTCCCGAGGAGGGTGTGCGCCCTGGGGCTGAGGATCGGGGTGCTGCGGCCGGGCAGGGCGTTGGACGGGTTGGGCATCGTTGCGGGCTTGCCGAAGCGGAACATGCGGGAACCTTCTCCTGGATTAGGTGGTGATGTCCCGAACTCTACCTCCGGCCTGTGACGGGCCGATGTCGGAGCGGAACGGCGCCCGCGATGATGAAGAACAGGACCCACCAGAGGAGCCGTCGAGCGCGGTGCATCCGGCCTCGGAAGCGGCCGCGCGCGCAGAAAACGCGGCTCCACGATACGCCCCGGGGGCTTCGTGAGCGAGCGTCACGGGTGCGTGGACGATCGCGACGCCTGTCGGCACGGTGGTAGTCTCGCGCCGGAGTGGGAGGGCAGCGCGGACGAGGCTGGCGAGAGCCGAGCCCCGGGGCAGGGGAGCGGCCATGAGTCAGGCTGCCCTCGGGGGTCCGATGCCTGCGGGCGATGGCCTCGCGGACGGGCTCGTCGACGCCATGGACGATTTGGGCGGGATCGAGACGAGCCAGACCACTCGCACCCCGGCCTCCAGCCCGGTCCCTGCACCGCGTCGTGCGCGCGTGGTCGATCGAGCGGTCGCAACGCGGCTCCTGCCCCGCGGCGAGCTGTCGCCGTTCCAGCGGTGGTTCCGCCACTGGTTCTCGCGGACGCTGTCGGCGATCCTGATGCGGCTGTGGTTCCGGGTCACCGTGGAGGGCCGGGAGCACTTCCAGGACCGGCCGTGCCTGTATGCCTTCAACCACCTCGGCTGGATGGACCCGCTGGCGATGCTTGCCACCTTCCCGAGCAAGCCGCGCCTGTACTTCTACGGACCCAAGGAAGAGAACATGCTCATCGGCACCAAGAACCGATTCATGTGGTGGACCGGTATCCCGGTCCCGTTCAGCCCGCACAAGGACGACCTCCGCGAATCGGTCCGGCGGGCCCAGGCCGTCTTTGACTCCGGCGGCTCGCTCGCGATCGCACCCGAGGGCCGGATCCACGTGCACGAGGGTGACCTGCTGCCGCTCGAGGAAGGGGCGGCGTACCTCGCGCTTCGAGCGCAGGTGCCGATCGTCCCGGTCGCGATCAGTGGAACGTCATCCGGACGGTTCCGCGGCCCGCTCCGGGTGCGGATCGGCCCGCCGATCGAGACGTCCGGCGTCCGTCCGACCCGGGGCGCGATCGCGCACTTCTCGGCCAGGAGCTGGCATGCGATCCGGGCGATGGTCGATGGGGACGGGCCGCTCCTGCCGCCCGGCCGGCTCGGACGGTGGCTGACCGATTCCTTCAACGACTGGGGCGAGGGCGGTCGCGAGGGCGCGGCGAGCGTGCGTGGCCCCGATCCAGCCGACGTGCCCATCCCGCCGCTGGACTGACCCGGCGAGCCCCCGGCCTCTGGCATACTCGGCCGCGATGAGCGGCACCGGCCTGTCGGCCAACCCCAAGGAATACCGAGCCCGTCTCGACGACCAGCCGGACGACCAGATCGACCGCTGGGTGTCCGAGCTCATGCGCGACGTCGTGAAGCGGCGGGGGATCGTGAAGGTCGTCGCGGACTTCCGATCGGCGACGCGCCTCAACGAGGGCGAATTCGAACGGGTGTTCGCATTCGGTGGCGGGGCGCCCCGGACGCTCGGGCGCGACGCAGAGGGCCACCTCGTCGTGCCGACGATCAGCCTCTGGGCCCTCGTGCCCGGGATCCGCCAGCTCGTCGCCGACAGCCGCGGTCGGCTGATCGAGTACCTCGTCGCGAACTTCGACGAGCTCGTCTACGTCTGAGGCCCGGTTCGGCGCCCACTCGCGGCCCCCTGCGGGCCGGCTCGCTCGACTCGGCGGGCTGATCAGGACCGGCCACCCCTTCCCGTCGCTCCTCAACGCGCTGGCCACGACGGCGATCGCCACGCTCGCCGGGGCGCCGCCGGTCACGGCCGGACGCCTTGGGCTGTCGATGCTGGCGTTGCAGGTCTCGATCGGCGCGCTCAATGACTGGGCCGACGCGCCGCGGGACGCGGTGGCGAAGCAGGGGAAGCCGATCGCGGCAGGCCTCGTGACGCCTCAAGCGGCCCTCGGCCTGGCGGCTGTCGGGCTGCTGCTGGGGCTGGCGCTGTCGCTCGGGTCCGGTCCGGCGGTCGCGCTGGTCGCGCTCGCGGGAGCAGGTCTCGGCTACGCGTACGACTTCCGCCTGTCCCGGACGATCTTCTCGTGGCTGCCGCTGTCCCTCGCGCTGCCGCTCCTGCCCGTCCATGCCTGGCTCGGCGCGACCGGCTCGATCCCGACCGGGCTCGTCACCGTCGTGCCGGTCGCGCTCCTAGCGGGAGTCGTCCTCGCGCTCTCGAACGGGCTCGTCGACCTCGAGCGCGATCACGCCACTGGCAAGGCCGGGATCGTCATCCGCCTGGGGGAGGGGAGGGCCTGGCTCGCCAACG
>DATLDP010000070.1:0-10762 GCA_035525825.1 Candidatus Limnocylindria bacterium | reverse complement strand
TTCGATCCGACCTGCTGGACGACGCTCGCGATGCGCTCGAGGCCCATGCCCGTATCGATGCCGGGCGCGGCGAGCGGGGTCAGCGAGCGGTCCGCGTGGAGCTCGAACTCCATGAAGACCAGGTTCCAGACCTCCAGCCAGCGCGGGCACATCTCGGAGTGGTCCGGGACGCAGAAGTCGCCCTCTGAGTACTGCTTTCCTCGATCGAAGTGGATCTCCGAGCACGGCCCCGACGGCCCGACATCGGCCATCCGCCACCAGTTCTTCTCATCCCCGTTGGGGAAGTCGCCCCACCGGACCAGGCGCTCCGGCGGCAGCCCGATCTCGTCCTTCCAGACGGCATGGGCGAAGTCATCGGTCGTGTAGACGGTGGCGGCGAGGCGCTCGCCCGGGACGCCGAGGTCCTTCGTGAGGAAGTCCCAGGCCCAGTGGATGGCCTCGCGCTTGAAGTAGTCGCCGAAGCTCCAGTTGCCGAGCATCTCGAAGAGCGTGTGGTGGCGCGGCGACCGCCCGACCTCCTCGAAGTCGTTGTGCTTGCCGGCAACCCGCAGGCAGCGCTGGAAGTTGACCGCCCGGGTGTAGCTGCGCTTCTCGGCCCCGGTGAGCGCGTCCTTGAATGGGACCATCCCGCTGTTCACGAACAGGAGCGTCCCGTCCCCGGCCGGAACGAGGCTGGAGCTGGGCACGACCGTGTGGCCCCGCTCCCCGAAGTAGTCGAGGAAGCGCTGGCGAATCTGGGCGGCGGAGAGCCACGCGATCCGAGGATCGCGCTCGGGGACGAGGGTCGTCATCGGCGCGAATGGTAGCCGAGGGCCGCTCCGCCACGATCGGGAGAGCGGCCCGGAGCTGCCTGGGTTGGGCGCGCCCGATGGGCGCGTCGCGGGTTCAGCGACGGATCAGCGCTTCCCGGGCTGACCTTCCGACATGCGCCGTTGCCGAGCTTCGCGGACCCGTGACCAGAGCGTGGACCCGGCGATCGCGGCGCCGACGAGGGCGCCGAGCGCGAGGCCGCGGCCGAAGCTCACCGCGGACAACGTCTGGGCGAGGCGGTCGATCATGCGCGAGCCTCCGGCTCCGGGTTCGGGGCGGCATGACTGGAGGTCGACAGCGGTGGCTGCGGACCTCCGGGGGATGCACCCCGGGTGACGTTCGTCTCGACCTTGATCGGCCGCGGATTCGGCGCTCGCTCCGGGACCAGCACGGCGAGGATCGCGACGAGCCCGATGGCGAGCCACGCCACCACCGAGGCGGTCACGAGGTGGAACTCGCCGATGCGGATCGGATCGATCGCCATCCGGGTGCCAACGGTATCGCCCGCCCAGGCGCCGAGGGTCGCGCCGACGATCAGGAGCGGCAGCCGCGCGCCCGCACGGCCACGGACGAACACGTAGGCGGAGACGTGAAAGAGCCCGACGATGACGGCAAGGACCGGCGCCGGGCCGATCACGAGGCGGCCCGCACCGCCATCGGCGGCGCGTCTTGCACCAGGTCCGGCATGACCGCTGTGGACTTCGCGATGCGCCCGCCGCCGAGGCAGCGATCCCCGTCGTAGAACACCGCGGCTTGGCCGGGAGCGGCCGCCCACACCGGCGTGTCGGTCTCCGCGGTCCACGCGCCGCCGCGAGATTCGCGCTGGATCGTGGCCGGCACCAGCGCGCCGCGATGGCGGATCCGGACGACTACCCGGAAGCCGGCATCGTCCGGCGCCGCGCCGGCGACGAAGCGAACATCCTCGAGCTGGATCGTCGTCGTCTCGAGGTCCGCCCGCCTCGCCAGCGTGATCACGTTGGAACCAGGATCGACGCGGGAGACATAGCGTGGCTCGCCGAGCGCCAGGCCGAGGCCCTGGCGCTGCCCGACGGTGTAGCCCGCCGCGCCCTGGTGCTCCCCCACCCGCTCGCCGTCTGCGTCGACGATCGCGCCCGGCTCCGGCGACCAGCCGGCACGAGTCCGCAGCGCGCCTCGCACGTCGCCATCGGGGATGAAGCAGATGCCCTGGCTCTCCGGCTTCTCCGCGGTCGCCAGCCCCAGCGTCCTCGCAACCTCCCGAACCTCCGGCTTCGTCAGCTCCCCGAGCGGGAACGTGGCGTGCGCGAGCTGCTCCTGGCGCAGCCCGTACAGGAAGTAGGTCTGGTCCTTCGATTCGTCGCGCGCCCGCCGTAGTTCCGCGCGGCCATCCGTGCCGTCCGTCCGCCGGGCGTAATGCCCCGTCGCGACCGTCTCGCAGTCGTACAGGTGCCGCGCCCGGCCGAGCAGCGCCCCGAACTTCACCTTGGTGTTGCAGTCCGTGCAGGGCGTGGGCGTGGTCCCGTCGAGGTAGGCGCCGAGGAACGGCTCGAGGACTCCGGCCTCGAACTCGCGCTCCAGGTTCATCACGTAGAACGGGATCCCGAGCTGCCCGGCGACCCGTCGCGCGTCCTCCGCAGCATCCAGCGAGCAGCAGCTCTTCTTGAACTCCGAAACGGAATCGGCGACGTCGTGCAGCCGCATCCAGACGCCGACGACGTCATGGCCGGCCTCCGTCAGCAGCGCCGCCGCAACGGACGAGTCGACGCCGCCGGACATCGCCACCAGGGTCCGGGTCATGTCGCCCTCACGTTGCCACCGCCTGGCCGAGCGGGTCCGCGGCGAGAATCGCCGCTCCCGCTCGCGAGCGCTCGACGATCCGGGGCACGATGTCGAGCGCCTCGTCGATCTCGGCGTCCGTTGTCGTCCGGCCGAGCGAGAGCCGCAGGGAGCCCCGTGCCTCTTCGTCGGGATAGCCCATCGCGGTGAGCACGTGGGAGGGCTCGGTCGAGCCGGTGGTGCAGGCGGAGCCCACTGAGCCCGCGACGCCATCGAGGTCCAGCTTGACCACGATGGAGGCGCCGTCGGCGTCCGCGACGACCACGGAGAGCACGTTCGGCAGGCGATCTCGGGGGTGACCCGTCAGCTCGACGCCATCGACCTCCAGCAGGCCGGCCTTGAGCCGGTCCCGGAGCTTCTCCACGCGCTTGACCGTGGCCTCCCGCTCCGCCACGGCGAGCTCGAACGCCACGCCCATCCCGACGGCGGCAGCGACGTCCTCGGTGCCCGCACGGCGGTAGCGCTCCTGCGTCCCGCCCTGCTGCTGCGGAAGGATGTGCGTGCCCTTCCGGAGGTACAGCGCGCCGATCCCCTTGGGACCGTCGAGCTTGTGGCCGGCGAGGGCCAGCAGGTCGCAACCCAGCGCCTCGACGTCGATCGGCAGCCACGCGCCGCCGGCGATCGCATCGACGGCGAAGAGGCAGCCCCGGGGCGCCTTCTCCTTCACCATCGCGCCGATCGCGGCAGCCGGCTGGAGCGTCCCGACCTCGTTGTTGGCGAGCTGGATGGCGACGAGGGTCGTGCGATCGTTGATCGCGCCAGCGACCTGGTCCGGATCCACCCGCCCGTATCGATCGACCGGCAGCTCGACGATCTCGAAGCCGAACTTCTCGAGGTGCTGGAGCGGGTGCAGCACCGCGTGGTGCTCGACCGCGCTGGTGATGATTCGGTGGCCGCGGCCCTTGCCCGCCCACGCGGCCCCCTTCAGCGCGAGGTTGAGGGCCTCCGTGCCGCCGCTGGTGAGGATGATCTCCCGGGGTCCGGCGTTGATCCCGGCCGCGATCCGCTCGTGCGCCTGGTCCAGCGCGGCACGTGCTCGCCGGCCGTAGGAATGTGGCGACGACGGGTTGCCGAACTCGCCGCCGAGGTACGGCAGCATCGCCTCGAGGGCCTCGCGCCGCAGCGGCGTCGTCGCCGCGTGATCGAGGTAGATCGGCATCGGCCGATTGTAGGCGGGGTGCCCGCGCCGCCCATGAGGGCCGGCGCGGGCTTCGGTCGTGCCGACTAGATGGACATGCAGCTGGTCTGTTCGACGCCAGGCGAGGTGCCGGGCGGTGGGCTATACGGGCTCTGGGTCAGCGAGTAGTACCAACCGCCGAATCACAGCTAGATATTGTTGTAGAGCGCCTCGGCGATCTTGGTGGCGTGCTGGAGCGGCGGCCCGGACGGTGGCGGGTCGGAAGGCAGAAGAATGCATCGATGGGGCTCGTCAGGGGGAAGCGGGAGGATGTCAGAGGCTCCGGTTGCTTCGTACGCGGGCCGCAGCCGATCAGGCGGTCTCGCCGGCGGGTTCTTGGCGGCTGCCGGCAACCGGCCGTGGCCGGGGCGCGAACCGGCGCTCCAGCCATCGCGGCGTCTCCAGCCCGATCGCGAACCGCGAGAGCAGCGCCGTCGCGACGATGGCGACGACGATCCCGATGAGCGCGCCCGCGAGTGACTGTGAGCGGAACCCGAAGACCCCGACGCCCCAGCCCACCACGACCCAGTGGGTGAAGTAGATGGCGATCACGTTCGTGCTCCACCCGTACAGGAAGGCGAAGGCGCGATTCGCGCGGACGTGCCGCACCACGAGGTCGCAGCCCCACAGCCAGACCAGGACCAGCCCGGTGATCCCGACGAAGTAGGAGGGCGGCATCCGCCAGTAGGTGTTGACGTCGAAGGACGGCGGCGCGATCACGAACAGCCCGATGCCGGCCGCGCACAGCCCCAGCCCCACCAACGCCGCCCAGCGGAACACCACGGCCCGGCGATCGGCTGTTCCGGCGCGCTCCACCACCATCCCGAACACCGCGCCGGCCAGCGGAAACGCGATCCAGGGGATCACGGCGTAGTAGACGTTCGGCGCACCCCCGAGCACCGGCGTGAGGGGAGCGTCCAGCAGCGGCGTCCCGAATTCGAGGCCGCGCAGCAGGGGGCCCGCGAGGACCACGGCGCCCGCGAGCACGAGCCAGACCCAGCTGGGCCTCGCCACCATTCGCAGCGCCGCGATGCCGATGAGGGACAGCCCCGCCATGTGGTGGACGTCCACGGTCGTGGCGAGCCACGGCAGCGTGAACGGGGCGATCTGCTCCGCGGTGACGACGCCCGTCGAGAGCCCGAGGTAGGCCGGGATCACGCCGCGCAGGAAGTTCAGGAGGTAGCCGAGCCAGAGGAGCCAGAGGCCGCGGACAGCAAGCGATCGGAACGACGTCCGCGACGAGAACGCGAGCGAGGCGCCCATCAGGAACGTGAACACGGGCGCTGCGGTCGGACCGCCGAGGAGGCTGATGACCTGCCCGATCGGGCTCGTCCAGGTGTCCGGGGCGCCCCAGTGCCACAGCACGTGGACGCCGATCATGAAGACGACGGCGAGACCTCGGGCGAGGTCGAAGGCGCGGACGCGCTCGTGCCGGGCCAGCCCGGTGATCGAATCAGGTGAGTGGGCGATCGAGACGGTGGCGGCGGCGATCGCGGAGCCGGGCTGCATCGCCGGGGATTGTATGGGCCGGCCGAGGCCCGACTCGACGGTCAGACCGGCGCGGCGGAACGATCCCGGTCGAAGGCCTTGCCGCGCTCGCGCTCGCGCTCGTGCTTCAGGAGGAGCCGCTTGCGCATCCGGATGGACTGGGGCGTGACCTCGACAAGCTCGTCCTCCGCGATGAACTCCAGGGCCGCCTCGAGCGTGAGCGGCCGTGGCGGCGTGAGCCGCAGCGCCTCGTCGTGGGAGTGGGTCCGGATGTTGGTGAGCTTCTTCTCCTTGGTCGGGTTCACGTCCATGTCGCCGGAGCGGCTGTTCTCGCCCACGACCATGCCCTCGTACACCTCGACCCCGCTGCCGATGAACAGCTCCGCGCGCTCCTGGAGGTTGAAGAGGCCGTAGGCGTTGGACGTGCCGGCGCGGTCGCTGACGAGCACGCCCGCCGTTCGATGGGTCACCTCACCGGCCCAGGGGCCGTAGCCCTCGCCAATCTGGTGCAGGAGGGCCGTCCCGCGGGTCTCGGTCAGGAGCTGGCCGCGGTAGCCGATGAGTCCGCGCACCGGCAGCACGTACTCGAGCCGGACGCGACCGTCCGTGTCGGTCGTCATCTGCTCGAGCCGGCCCTTCCGGCCCGCGAGCGCCTGCTGGATGCCGCCGATGAAGTCCGGCGGGATGTCGATGGTGATGCGCTCGTACGGCTCCTGGACGCCGTCGGGGGTGTCGTGGAGGATGACCTCGGGCCGAGAGGCGGTCAGCTCGTAGCCCTCGCGCCGCATCTGCTCGATGAGCACGGCCAGCTGCAGCTCGCCGCGGCCGCGAACCTCGAAGGTGTCGCCGGATTCGGTCGGGTAGACCTCGATCGAGACGTTGCCGAGGATCTCGCGATCGAGGCGGGCCTTGATCTGGCGGCTCGTGACGTACTTTCCCTCGCGGCCGGATAGCGGCGAGGTGTTGACCCCGAACGTCATTCGGAGCGTCGGCGCGTCGACGTCGAGGCGGGGAAGGGGCCGCGGGTCCGATGCGTCGGTCAGCGTGTCGCCGATGGTCACGTCGGGCAGGCCCGCCACCGAGACGATATCGCCGGGGCCGGCGTCGGGGATGTCCACCCGATCGATGCCATGCGCAGTCTGGAGCGCCGTGACGGTCCCGTTGATCGTCACCGTCCGGCCGGGTTCGACGGAGCCCGCCGTGTCGTCGGCCTCTTCGCGCACCACGGAGATCCGCTGGCCCATCTTGATCGTGCCGTTCCGGATCCGCCCGACCGCCATCCGGCCCACGTACTCGTTCGCGCTGAGGTTCGTGACGAGGAGCTGGAGGGGATGGCCGGGCGTGTGGCGCGGCGGCGGCGTGACCTCGATCAGCTTCTCGAAGAGGGGCCGGAGGTCGACACCGGGCTCGCCCAGGTCTGGCGTGGCGGTGCCGGCCTTAGCGTTCGTGTAGAGGACGGGAAAGTCGATCTGGTCGTCATCCGCGCCGAGGTTGATGAACAGCTCGTAGACGGCGTCCAGGACCTCCGCGGGGCGAGCATCTCCGCGGTCGATCTTGTTGATGGCCACGACGACGGGAAGGCGGCGCGCCATCGCCTTCTGCAGGACGTAGCGCGTCTGCGGCAACGGGCCCTCCGCCGCGTCGACGAGGAGCAGCACGCTATCGACCATCAGGAGCGATCGTTCGACCTCGCCACCGAAGTCGGCGTGCCCGGGCGTATCGACGATGTTCAGGCGCACGCCGTCGTAGTCGACCGTGGTCTGCTTGGCGAGGATCGTAATGCCCTTCTCGCGCTCCAGGTCGCCGGAGTCCAGCACGCGATCGACGAGCGCCTCGTTGGCGCGGAACGCACCGGTCTGGCGGAGCATCGCGTCGACGAGCGTCGTCTTGCCGTGGTCCACGTGGGCCACGATGGCGAGATTCCGGAGGTGCTCGCGGACGGCGAGATCCGACGCGGGACGCGGGGTTGCATCGCTCAAGAGGCTCATGGGCTGGCGGATTGTCCCACGCCGACCCCAGATCGGGCCCTGGGCGGCACGGGCCGGCATTGCGTTACGTGCGCTAACGGACGGATGGCTCCAGGGTCGATCCGTGTCCCAAGCGATGACGGGACGTAACGAATTCGGCGAATCGTTACGGACGCTAACCGTATCGACTCGACACGACGACCGGGCGCACGGTTCGTTAACTGGCGTAATTCGGAGAGAACCGGCAGGCAAGGGGGCCGCGCGACCATGAGCGAATATCGGCGAGCCAAAGGAAGCTGAGCGAGGCGCAGGCAAGGTCACATCGGATGCTCCTCGACATCGGGCGGGAGCTTCGCAACACCCGAGTCCAGCGTGGCCTCAGTCAGGCGGTGGTCGCTCGAGCCGTTCGGATTTCGCCACCGCAGGTGTCGCTGATCGAACGAGGCCGATACGATCGGGTCAAGGTCATACGGTTGATGGAGGTCGCTTCCGTCCTGGGCCTCGACCTTTCGCTTCGCTTCTTTCCGGGTGGTGAACCGATCAGGGACGCAGCGCATGCCAGGCTGCTCGAGCGATTTCGGTCGTTGGTCGGACCGCAGTGGACATGGGCAGCCGAAGTGCCGCTGCTCATTCCGAGCGACAAGCGGGCGTGGGATCGCGTCCTCGGCGGCGCGGGCGTACGCATCGGGGTCGAGGCGGAAACACGGGCCACCGATCTCCAGGAGGTGCAGCGGCGAACGGCGCTCAAGAAGCGCGACGGTGGAGTGGACCGGCTCGTCCTGGTGTTGCCCGACACGGACTGGTGTCGTCGGCTTGTCCGTTTGAACGACATGACGGCGACATACCCGGTGCCAGGCAACGTCGCCCTGGCCGCCTTGGCTGCAGGGCGGGATCCCGGTGGCGACGCGCTGATCCTCATCGGTCGGTAGCGCTGCGGCGGCGCCACTGATCGAAGCGAGTTCGGTAGGATCGACTCGATGACCGTTGCTGCCGTGATCATTGCCGCGTCGCCGGAATCTGGCGATGGCCAGCTCGCGGCGGCACTCGCGGACGCGGCGGAGCAGCCGGGCTGACGCGTTCCTCCCCCGGCCGGAAGCGACGCCGCCTCAGGCGAGTCGTCCTCCTGGCCGTGTTCGTCGCGGTGCTCGCCGTCGCTGGCGGGGCGATCTACTTCTCGATCCCGCAACCGGACCTGCCCGACGCGGCGGCCGCCCTTGCCTCGACCGAGTCGGTCGAGTTCGAGGTGGTCGGCGGCGACCTGGAGTTCCGGCCGAAGAGCCGCCCGGCGGACATCCCCGAGACTGCCGGCGATCTCGGGCTGATCCTCTACCCGGGCGGCAAGGTCGATGCCGCTGCGTACGCGCCCACCGCGCGGGCGATCGCCGCGCACGGATTCCTGGTCGTGATCACCCCGATGCCGCTGAATCTCGCCGTCCTGGATGTCGACGCGGCGACCCGCGTCGTCGAGCGGCACCCGGAGATCGAGGGGTGGGCAATCGGCGGCCACTCGCTCGGCGGCTCCATGGCTGCGGAGTACGTCAGGCGCCAGCCCCACGTCATCAACGGCCTCGTGCTCTGGTCTTCCTACTCCGCGACCGACCTCAGCACGCTTCGGCTGCACCCGCTCCTCGTCTACGGCTCGCTCGATGCCGGCGCCGCCCGGATGACGTCGCAGGACTCGCTCGGAAAGCTGCCCCTGCCGGTCGTCGTTCGTCGCATCGATGGCGGCAACCACGAGCAGATGGGCTGGTACACGGGCCAGCCGAATGACCCGCCGGCCACGATCACCAGGGCGGATCAGCAGGCACAGCTGGTGGCTGCCACGGTTGACTTCCTCGAGACCCTGGTGGCCGGGACGGGAGTGACATCGAACGTTCGCCTCCCTCTGGGTTCATCCCAGCATCTTCGCAGCGTCCGGGGGGTCGGACATGGCGCTGCTGCCCGCTAGGCCTCCGAGCCCCTTCGCGCAGCAGCGGCGGCGTCTCGGAGCCGGCCCACCGGGATCGTCGCCACCGCGATGCCGCCGACCACCAGCGCGACGCCCGCGAGCTGCGCGACCGAGGGCTGCTCAGCGAGCAGCACGCGAGCGAGAATCACCGTGGCCACCGGCTGGGCCAGGAGGATGATCGAGGTCAGCGCGGCCGGGAGCCGCGGCAGCGAGATCGAGATGACCAGGTACCCGATCGATTGCGACGTGATCCCCACTAGCGCGAGCCAGCCGTGGCTCGGCCAGGCCGGGAGCGGATCCAGCTCGCCCGAGAACGCGCCGTAAACGATCGCGACGAGGGCCGTCGCGGCGGTCGAGATGGCCACCGGGCCGGCTGGCCGCCGGAGGTCGTTGGAGCCCCGGCGGATGATCAGGAGGTAGCCCGCGTAGGACAGGGCCGTGATCGTGCCGAGCCCGACGCCCAGCGGCGGATTTGCGCCGTACGCCCCGGCGCCGACGACCCCCGAGATGAGCACCACGCCGACGAGCACGATCGGGAGCGCGGCGAGGACCGGCCTCGGCGGGCGCTCCTTGAAGAGCAGCCACGCCACGAGGCCGACGACGAGGACCTGGAGGTTACCGAGCACGGTGGCGAGACCCGCCCCGACCGCGTCGACGGCGTGATGCCAGGAGAGCAGGTCCCCGGCGAAGAAGACGCCGGCGACCACCGCGAGCCATACCGCCCGGGACGGGAGCGCGCCGTAGCGGCGGTGCTCGTACCAGCCGACGACGGCGAGAATCGGCAGGCCGTAGAGGCACCGGAAGACGGTCGCGGTCGAGGGCGTGACCTCGGCGTAGCGATAGAAGATCCCGGAGAACGCGATGCACATCGCGCCGATCAGTGCCGCGAGCCGCGGGCGGCGGGCGATCGCCTCCAGAATCCCGGGCAGCGAGCCTTCGATCGGCGGCGGCGCGGCTCGGATGGGGCGCCTCGGGCCGGGCTGCGCGCTAGGAAGCGGTCGGGACGGGCCCGCCGCGCTTCACGCCGACGAACTGCAGCCCCAGCTCGGCCAGCTGCTCGTCCTCCGGGCGCGACGGCGCCTCGAGCATCAGGTCGGCACCGGACTGGGTCTTCGGGAAGGCCATGACCTCGCGGATGTTGGTCTGCTTCGAGAACAGCGCCGCCCACCGGTCGATGCCCAGCGCGATCCCGCCGTGGGGCGGCGCGCCGTAGTCGAAGGCGTCCAGCATTGCGCCGAACTTCTCGTGCATCGCCTCGGCGGAGTGGCCCTGGAGCGCGAACGACCGCTCCAGCAGGTCGCGCCGCCAGATCCGGACCGAGCCGCCGCCGAGCTCCCAGCCATTCAGCACGATGTCGTACTGCATGGCGCGGGCTTTGCCAGCCGGGTCGCGCGGGGAGGGATCGTAGGGATCGCCGCTCGCGGTCACGAGCAGGGCCTCGTCCTCGGGCAGCACGCCGGAGAAGGGGTTGTGAGTCGCGTGCCAGCGCTCGTTCTCGCTGTCCCACTCGTACATCGGGAAACGGGTGACCCAGGCGTACGCAAGGACGTTCTCGTC
>DATLDP010000100.1:0-3183 GCA_035525825.1 Candidatus Limnocylindria bacterium | reverse complement strand
CGGTGACCTGTACGCGGCGACGTGGGAGGGGCCGCCTTCCGATCGCGGCCATGTCTACCGGCTGGGTTCCGATGGCTGGGTCGATTGCGGCTCGCCGTGGGACTGCAACGCGGTCACGCGGCTCGCGGTCCACGACGGGCGTCTGTACGCGGGCGTCACGCGGCTCCGTGGCGGCGGATCGGGGCTGCCGGACTCGGCCAACCAGCATCCTGGTGGACGGGTGCTCCGGTACGACGGCGGGACGGAGTGGACGGACCTCGGCGGCCTTGGCGACGCGGATTCCGTTGCCGCTCTCGTTCCGTGGAACGGCGATCTCTATGCCATCCCGATGTACTCGGCGGGTCTGTACCGGATGGACGCCCCCGGCCGCTGGACGTGGTGCGGGAGCCCGGGCCGACGGCTGCTCGCCCTGGGCGTGCACGACGGGGCCCTGCACGGCGCAGGCAACGATCACGTCGACGTGGCCTCGGCGATCGCCCAGACCGCTGCCGGGATCGTCGTCGCGGCAGAATCACCGGAGGGCGGCGGTGGCGTCTTTCGCTATGCGGGGGGCGAGTCCTGGGCGAGCCTTGGGCTGCAGCGAGACACGACACAGGTCTATTCCATCGAGACGTTCGACGGTGCGATGCACATCGGGACCTGGCCGACGGGGCTCGTGTACCGACACGCCGGCGGCACGTCGTGGGAATCCACGGGGCGCCTCGGTGACGAGACGGAGGTGATGAACCTCCTCGCCTTCGGTGGCTCGCTGTACGGCGGGACGCTCCCGAAGGCCCAGGTCTTCCGGATGGATGGCCCCGATGCGTGGAGCGAGATCGGTCGCGTGGACGCGACCCCGGACGTGCTCTACCGGCGAGCGGCGTCCATGGCGGTCCACCGCGGAACGGTCGTCGTGGGCACGCTCCCGTCAGGTCGGGTGCACGCGATGCGCGTCGGGGCCGCGGTCACGGGAGGCCAGCCCGTGACCGCCGGAGAGCACGACATCGCGGCGGTCCGCCGCGGCCCGACGCTCGACCTCTACCTCGATGGGGTGCTCCTTGCCTCGGAGACCGCACCGGACGGGACCATCCTGGACCTCGGCGAGGCCGCGGACCTCCAGCGCGGCAACGGGCCTCGCACGCGGTTTGGAGGCGAGCTGCTCGACATCGAGGTGATGGACCGGGCGCTCTCGCCGGAGGACGTTGCGGGCGCCGCCAGGCGCAACGCCCGCGGGTGACGCTCGTGCCCGGCGAGATCCCCGGGTGGGTTCCACGCGCACTCGGGACGGCGACGTCCGGGCTCCATCGGATCCCCTGGGGCTTCACGAACGAGACCTGGACCGGCACCGATCCCGAGGGAGGCCGGATCGTGGCCACGCTGATGACGTCGCCGGCCCGGGCGCGGAGCGTGCTGGCCCGGGCCCCGGCGGTCGCCCAGCTGCTCACGGAGGTCGGACTGGAGACGCCAGTTCCCATCCCCGAGCGTTCGGAGCCCGAGCGCGCGGTGATCGTCCATGCGTGGCTGGACGGCATCCCCGGGATGATCCGGCTCGGCGAGGCGGACGGCCCGCGAGCCGTGGGTCTCGCCGCGGGCGACGCCTGGCGCCGCCTCGGGGACGCGGATCCCGCGAACGTGGACCTCGATGACCTCTGGGCTCGGCCGAGCGCCCTCGTGGCCGCCGCGCGCCGGTGGCTTTCGGGGGCCCAGGCGGACCTCAGCACCTCCCACGTCGCCATTGCGGCGGACCGGATTGACCAGCTCGGCGGGCCGGAGGACGGTGTTCGGCGGTTCGTCCATGGCGACCTCGTGCCGGCGAACCTGCTGCTGCGCGAGGGCGGCCCTCCCGTTGTCCTCGACCTGGAGACCGTCCGGATTGGCGATCCGCTCCTCGACGCCGGGTGGTTCAGCTGGATCGTCCGCTTCCACCACCCGGCGGCGTGGCAGGCGGCCTGGGGGGCGTTCGCGGAGGCCGCGCACCTGACCGACCTCGACGGTGCCGCTCGAGCGCGACTGCTCGCGCTTCCGACGGCGCGCATCCTCGAGATCCTGGCCGATCGGGACCTCGAGCAAGCTGCGCGGGGCCGGTGGCTCGAGCAGCTGCGCGCGCTCGCGGACACGCCAGCGGCTCTCGTCTAGCCGCGCATCCTCGTACCGGTCGGGTCGACGAGGACGTCGGCTGCGACCGTGGCGTGCAGACGATCGGCGAAGACGTCGATCTCGATCGTCCCCCCCTCGGGCGTGCCGCTGGGCAGATAGGCGGTCCCGATCGTGCGGCCAACGGTGTACCCGAACGCGGCGCTGCGGAGACGACCGACCACCTCGCCGCCGACGCGGACGGCCTCGCCGCCGTACACGGGCAGCCAGTCGTCGCCGCCCATGACGAGGTTTCGGAGGCGCCGGCTCGGGCCGTCCGGCTCGGCCGCGCGACGGGCGAGGAGCGGCCCGCGGCCCACGAACTCACCCTTGTCGAAGCGGACGAAGCGTTCGAGCCCGGCCTCGAACGGATTTTCGCGCGGGGTCAGCTCGGCGCCGAAATAGCGGTAGCCCTTCTCGAGGCGCAGCGATTCGAGCGCCCGGTAACCGATCGGCTCGATGCCGTGGCCCGCGCCGGCGGACATCAGCGAGTCCCAAACCTCGACCGCGTTCGCGGGTTCGACCATCAGCTCCCACCCCAGCTCTCCCGCATAGCTCAACCGCGTCGCGGTGACCCCGAACCCGCCGACGCGGATCGAGCGGGCCTGGCGGATCGGCAGCGCCGCGTCGCCGACGTCGTCCCTGGTGATCCCGGCGAGCACGTCGCGAGCGCGCGGACCCCAGAGCCCGATCACCGCCCAGGCGTCGGTTCGGTCCTCGATCGTGACCCGCTCGATGGCGGGCGCATCGGCGGCGCGCGCCACCAGCCAGCCGAGATCCGCCGCGAGGTAGCCGGAGCCGGTCACGACCCGGAATCGATCGACGTAGTCGCGCGTCACCGTCACGTCCGCGACGATCCCGCCGCGTTCGTCGAGGAACTGCGTGTAGATCGTGGAACCGATCGGGCGATCGATGTCGTTCGCGGCGACCCGCTGGAGCAGCGCCAGCGCGCCCGCACCCGCGACCTCGATCTTGCCGAACGAGGTGAGATCGATGATCCCGACCCGCTCGCGGACGGCGCGGTGCTCCTCCCCCACCCGCTCGAACCAGTCCGGCTTGTCCCAGCCGCGC
>DATLDP010000084.1:0-2428 GCA_035525825.1 Candidatus Limnocylindria bacterium | reverse complement strand
GCGCGGGCGCCGAGGCGCTCTCGCTGGACGGTCAGGATCCGCGCGATCGTTCGCCGCGTCTGCGGGATCGTGCTGTAGTCCTTCAATTGACGAGTCGAGAGCGCGAAGCGGGCCTGCCAGAGGTCCTGCTTCGCCTCGCGGAGGGCGTTCTCGAGCTCCGTGTCGGAGAGCTCACGGACCTTCACGATGTCCATCAGCTCGCCTCCTTGGCGTTGTCGCGCGTCACGACCCGCGTCGCGACCGGGAGCTTGTGGCTCGCGAGGCGCATGGCCTCGACCGCCTCCTCGTGACCGACGCCCGCCATCTCGAACAGGATCCGGCCCGGCCGGACGACCGCGACCCAGTGGTCGGGCGCGCCCTTGCCGGAGCCCATTCGGGTCTCGGCCGGCTTCTTCGTCGCGGGCTTGTCCGGGAAGATCCGGATCCAGATCTTGCCGCCGCGCTTGACCGAGCGGGTCATCGCTCGCCGAGCGGCCTCGATCTGGCGGCTCGTGATCCACGCGGGCTCCTGCGTCGCCAGGCCGAACTCGCCGAAGGCAACGGTGTGCCCGCCCTTGGCGACTCCGGACATCCGGCCGCGCATGACCTTGCGGTGCTTCACGCGTCGCGGCATCAGCATGGGTCAGCTCCCCTGTCCGGCCACGAGGGCCGCCGAGTTCGCGTCACGAGGCGCCTGCCGCTCGGGCGCGAAGTCGCCGCGATAGATCCAGACCTTGACGCCGATCCGGCCATAGGTCGTATGGGCGTGGATCTGGCCGTAGCTGATGTCGGCGCGGAGCGTGCCGAGCGGGATCCGGCCTTCGCGATCCCACTCGCGCCGGCCCATCTCCGAGCCGCCGAGGCGGCCCGCGACGGCGATCCGGACGCCCTTCGCGCCGGCCTTCATCGAGCGCTGGATGGCCTGCTTCATCGCCTTCTTGAAGGCGATCCGGCGGGTCAGCTGCCCGGCGATGTTCATCGCGACGAGGTGCGCGTCGAGCTCCGGCTGGCGGATCTCCTTGATCTCCAGCTTGACCCGGCGCTTCGTGAGACCGCCGATCTGCTGGCGCAGGACCTCGACGTTCGCGCCACCCTTGCCGATGACGATCCCGGGCTTCGCCGTGTGGATCGTCACGGTCACGTGGTTGATCCCGCGCTCGATCTCGACGCCCGACACGCTCGCGTTCGCGAGGCGCCGCTCGACGAGCCGGCGGATCGTGATGTCCTCCTTGAGGAGGTCGGTGTATTCCTTGTCCGCGTACCACTTCGCGGTCCAGGTGCGCGAGACACCGATCCGGAAGCCGTACGGATGGACTTTCCTGCCCATGGTCAGGCCTCCCGGTCCGCGACGATGATCGTGATGTGGGTCATGGGCTTGTGGATCGGGAACGCCCGACCCTGGGCCCGCGGCCGCCAGCGCTTGATCGACGGGCCCTCGTTGGCCTGGGCATCGGCGACGATCAGGTCCTCGGCGGACAGGTTGTGGTTGTTCTCGGCGTTCGCGGTCGCGCTCTTCAGCACGCGCAGGACGTCGACGGCGGCGTGCTGCGGCATGAACCGGAGCAACGCGGCAGCCTCCTCGACCGGCCGGCCGCGGATCGCGGCGACGACGAGGTTGGCCTTGCGGGTCGACCCGCGAAGGTACTTGGCGGTGGCAGAGACACGCACGGTCGGTCGGCTCCTACTTCAGCGCCGTCGACCGCTCGGTGTGCTTGCCGTGCCCGCGGTAGGTGCGGGTGTGGGCGAACTCGCCGAGTCGATGACCGACCATGTTCTCGGTCACGTAGACCGGGACGTGCTTCTTGCCGTTGTAGACGGCGATCGTGTGGCCGATGAAGGTCGGGAAGATCACCGACGCACGGGACCAGGTCTTCACGACCTTCCTCTCGTTGCGCCGGTTCATCTCCTCGACCCGCCCCTGGAGGCGGAGCTCGATGAACGGGCCCTTCTTGACGGAACGGGACATCTGCTACCTCCTCCCTTACTTGCGATGACGCGAGCGGACGATCAGCCGTCCGGTCGTCTTGGCGCGACGGGTTCGATAGCCCATCGCCGGCTTGCCCCATGGCGTCTTGGGCGGCATCCCCGTCGGGGACTTGCCCTCGCCGCCACCGTGGGGATGGTCGCGCGGGTTCATGACGACGCCGCGGACCTCCGGGCGCTGGCCGAGATGGCGGGCCCGGCCGGCCTTGCCCAGGTTCTGGTTCTCGTGATCGAGGTTGCTCACCTGACCCACGGTCGCCATGCACCGGAGCGGGATGCGGCGCATCTCGCCCGACGGCATCCGGACCGTCGCGTAGTCGCCTTCCTTGGCGAGGAGCTGCGCCGCCGTTCCGGCGGACCGGACGACCTGGCCGCCCTTGCCCGGAATGAGCTCGATGTTGTGGATCGTCGTGCCGAGCGGGATGTTCGCGAGCGGCAGGGCGTTCCCGACCCGCGCCTCGGCCTC
>DATLDP010000061.1:0-15119 GCA_035525825.1 Candidatus Limnocylindria bacterium | reverse complement strand
ACGCGGGGTGCACGCCCGCACCAGAACCTCAGATCGGCGCCGGGTTGCGGCGCCGCAGGAGCGCACCAAGCCCCATGGCACTCGCTGCGCGGCCGGGACCGGCCGCCGAGCTGCTCACGATGTCCGAGGCTGCCCGCATTGCGGGCGTCCATCGCGACACGGTGCGCTCGTGGTGCGCGCGCGGCGACCTGACCACCGTGACGATCGGCCCAGGCCGGAGCGTTCGGCTGCGCCGGCGAGATCTCGAACGGCTCATGGACGGCCGAATCCGAGCCACCGTGCCGCCGCCGACCAGCACGGCGCCCTCACCGCTGCCCCCGGCCCTCTCGATGGTCGGCAAGACGAGCACGGATGCGCTGCAGCGCCTCGCCTCCGAGCTTTCCGGCTCGGATTCGCTCCAGCCGGTCTTCGAGGAAGTCCTCGACAACTCGATGCGCCTGTTCCACGCGGACCGCGCCGGCCTGTGGCTGTGGCATCCGAATCGGGAGCACCCGCTCGAGCTGGTCGCCAGCCGGTCGTTTCCCAGGGCCATCGAGAAACAGGTGGTCGCGGCGACCAGGGATTCGAACCTCGCCGGCTTCGAGGCCCTCCGTCGCGAAACCGTCCTCGTCTATCAGGACGCCCAGGACGCCGCCGTCAGCCCGGAGATGCGCCGGGTCTACGCCGACCACGACATCGCGTCGCTGTGCTTCGTGCCGGCGGTGTTCCGGGGAGCGCCGCTGGCGTTGCTGGTCCTGTACCACGCGGAGCCGTACGAGTGGGCACCGGACGAGACGGGCCTTGCCCGCAGCTTCGGCGACACGATCGCCACGGCGATCGGGAATGCCCGGCTCATCGCCTCCGTGGAGAGTCTCGCCGCCCGCCTCCGGGCGGTCCAGGACCTCTCGGCGCGGCTGTCCGATAGCACGGACGTGCGAGGCATCGGCGAGACGATCGTTGCCGAGGCCCGCACCCTCATCAGCTACGACACGATCCGGGTCTACCGCGTCGATCACGAGACCGGCTGGTGCGAGCCGATCGCCTTCCAGGGCGTCTTCCTCGGCACGACGGACCCCGATCCCGAGGTCCTCCGGGTCAGGATCGGCGAAGGGCTCACGGGCTGGGTCGCGGAGCACAACGAGGTCCTGCTGCTCGGCGATGCCCGCAACGACGCCCGGAGCATGATGCTCGGCGACACGAGCCAGCCGGAATCGATGCTGGTCGTCCCGATGACCCATGAGAACCACGTCCACGGAGTCGTGGTGGCGTCGCGCCTCGGCAATGATCGGTTCGGGCCGGACGACGAGATGACCCTGAGCATCTTTGCCGGCACCGCCGCCCAGGCGCTGGTCAACGCCGAGCGCCTGGATCAGCTCCGGAAGCAGCAGGTGGAGCTGGAGCACCAGCTCGTCAGCCAGCGCCGGCTCATGGCGGTCAACGAGCAGCTGCTGTCCACGCTGGACCCCACCGGCGTGCTCGAGATGATCGCCGACTCCCTGAAGACGGTAGTCACCTACGACTCGCTCACGATCTATCGCATCGACCGAGAGAAGGGCGTCCGCCGCCCGCTGATCGCCCGCGACCGTTTCGCCGAGCTGATCCTTGGCTACGACGCACCCCTCGGCACCGGCCTGACGGGCTGGGCGGTGGATCATCGCGAGGCGGTCCTCGCCAACGATGCCCACCTGGACTCGCGCTCCATCCAGATCCCGGGCACCCCATTCGAGCCTGAATCGATGGTCATCGTGCCGCTGATGGCCGACGGCGAGGTGCTGGGCACGCTCAACATCGGTCGGATGGGCGGGCCGGATGCCCACTACGGCCAGAACGAGTTCGAGCTGACCAAGCTGTTCGCGGCCCAGGCGGCGATCGCCCTGCGGAACGCGGAAGCTCACGATGAGGTCAAGGTCCAGGCCGAGCGCGACGCGCTGACCGGGCTGCGCAACCACGGGTCCTTCCAGCGCGAGCTCCAGGCCTTCCTCGTCAGCGGCTCGGCGCGGCCCGTCGCGGTCCTGATGATGGATCTCGACCGCTTCAAGGGCTACAACGACCGCAACGGCCATCCGGCCGGGGACGAGCTCCTCGTCGCGGTCAGTCGTGCCATCGAAACCTGCATCCGCCTCGGCGACCGGGCCTATCGCTACGGCGGCGACGAGTTCGCGGTGATCCTGCCCGACTGCAGCCGCTCGGCCGCGGACGAGGTCGCGCGACGGATCCGGGCCGCGATCGAATCGATCCCGGACGAGAGTGGCGGTCCGCACGTCACCATCAGCATCGGCATCGCCTGCCACCCCGAGGACGCCCTCGACAAGGAGAGCCTCGTCGAGACCGCCGACCAGGCCTTGTTCGTCGCCAAGGGTGCGCCGTTCCGGAACTCCCGGGACCAGTTCATCGCGGCCCTTGACGAAACGACGCTGGCCCTTCTCGATGGCAGCAGCGCCGACGAGCTGCTGGACTCCATCCTCAGCCGCGCCGCGCGCCTGCTCGGCGTGCGGAGCGGGTACGTCGACCTTGCCGATCCCGGCGAGGACCACCTGACGGTGCGAGCGGGAATCGGGATGATGAGCGACTACGTTGGTTTCAAGCTTCCAATCGGCCAGGGGATCGGCGGTGAGGTGTTTCGGACCGGGCGGCCGTTCGTCGTTGACGACTACGACGCCTTCGAGGCCCACGCGCCCGAGTTCGCAGGCAAGGTTGGCGCCGGGGTCGGAGTCCCGCTGACGGTCGGCGGACGGGTCGTCGGCGTCCTGGGCCTGGCGTCTGGGAGCCCCGGAAGAGTGTTTCGCCCACCCGAAGTCGACGCGCTCACAAAGTTCGCCCAGCTCGCCTCGATTGCCCTCGAAAACGCCCGGCTCCAGGAGCAGGCGCTCGCTCCGACGGACCCGGTCACCGGGCTGCCGACGCGAGAAGCGCTGATCCAGCGCGTGGTCGAGGCCCTCGAGCCGCCCCCAGCCGGAATGGATCGGCCCCCGGTTGCCGTGGTGCTCCTGGATGTCGATCGCTTCGAGATCGTGAACGAGAGCCTGGGTCACGCCGCCGGCGATCGGGTCCTCCACGAGGTCGGCAAGCGGGTCTCTGGCGTGCTGAGCCCCGAGGCGACCGTGGGCCGGTTCGGCGGCGACACCTTCGGGGTGCTCCTGCCGGGCGTCGATGCCGAAGAGGCCCGAGCCGTCGCAGATCGCATCCAGAACGAGCTCAAGCCCCCGTTCGACCTGGACGGCCGGATCTGGTTCATCAGCGCGAGCATGGGCATCGCCGTGGGCGCGCCGGGCAGCAGCGGCGCCGGCGACATCCTCCAGGAAGCGGAGATCGCGCTCGTGGGGGCGAAGCGAAACCCGAGCCAGCGGGTCGCGATGTTCGATCCGCTGAGCAGCCGCCACGCGCTGGAGCGACTCGACGTGGAGGCCGAGCTGTGGCTGGCCCTCGAGCGAGACGAGTTGACGGTCCATTACCAGCCGATTCTCGACCTCCGGACGGAGCGGATTGTCGGCTTCGAGGCCCTGGCGCGCTGGCAGCATCCCTCGCGGGGGCTCGTGCTCCCCATGGACTTCATCGCCCTCGCCGAGGAATCGGAGCTGATCGTGGCGATCGGCCGGGTGATCCTCGAGAAGGCCTGCCGCCAGGCTCAGCTGTGGCGCAGCCACTGGCCGGACGAGAACCTGGTGATGAGCGTCAACCTCTCGCCCCGCCAGTTCGTCGATCCGAATCTCGCCACCGGCATCCGCCAGGTGCTGCAGGCGAGCGGCCTGGAGCCGTGCGCGCTGGAGCTTGAGATCACCGAGAGCAGCGTCATGGACCGCTCGGAGGCGAGCCTCGGCGTCCTCCAGCAGCTGCGGAGCCTCGGCGTGCGGATCGTCCTCGATGACTTCGGGACGGGCTATTCGTCGCTGGCGTACCTGCGACAGCTGCCGCTCGACACGATCAAGGTCGACCGGTCGTTCGTGACCGACCTCGACGTGAAGGACCCGAACGTCGGCATCGTCCGGGCCGTGGTCTCACTCGCGCACGGCCTCGGCTTCACCGTGGTCGCCGAGGGCATCGAGACGGATGAGCAAGCCCGGCGTCTGCGCGAGCTCGGCTGCGACATGGGCCAGGGATTCACGTGGGCCCATCCGGCCGATCCTGTCCGGATCGGCCAGTTCGTCGCCCGGCGCCTCGATCAGGGCGCCGATCGGGACCCCGTGGGAGCCACCGACCCGCACCTCGATCGCTGCGTGGATCAGCGGCGGCCGCCCGTGAGCCGCAGCAGGAACAGGAACAGGTTGACGAAGTCCAGGTAGAGATGGAGCGCGCCGATGACGGCCGCCTTCTCCACCGAGCCGAGCTGAGCCACGAGCTGGCCGCTCGAGATCCGCTGGACGTCCCACGCGGTGAGGATCGTGAACAGGATCACTCCGATGATCGAGATGATGTAGCCGAGCGCGGAGCTTGCCAGGAACCAGTTCACGAGGATCGCCACGAACAGGCCGATGACGGCCATGTAGGCGAAGGCCCCGATGCTCGCGAGCGAGCGCTTGGTCGTGTAGCCGTAGAGCGCCGCCCCGCCGAACATCGCGCCGGCCGACAGGAACGCCGTTGCCACGGACTCACCGGTGTACAGCGAGACGATCAGGCCGATCGTGACCCCGAGGCTGGCGGCGTAGATGAAGAACAGTCCAAGCGCGACCGTCGCGCCGATCCGGTTGATGCCCCACTGGATGCCGATCGCGAGGGCCAGCTGGGCGATCACGAGGATGATGAAGTTGCGGGCCGCGAACTCCTGCAGCGCCGGGTTGAACTGCGCGAACGCCGCGATGGCCGCGGTCACCATCAGGCCCGCGAACATCCAGAAGAACGCCTGCGTCAGGAAGGCGCCCTGGACCGCGACCGTCGACTGCGACGGGGACGGCACGGGGATCCGGTCCGTGCCGGAATGGCCCAGACCACCGCCAGGCTGATTTGGTTGGAACGTCACGTTCGATCTCCCTTCAGGATGGCGGGGCCCGGCTTTCGGGCGGGCGTCGCTGCTCTGGATTCTGCACGTTCGGCCGCCCGCGCCAAGACCCAAACGAGGTCTGCGAGGCGATTGAGATACGGGATGAGGTGCGGGCCGGGAACGAGGCCCTCCCGCTGCAGCCCGACAGCACGGCGTTCCGCGCGCCGGAGGATGGTCCGGGCGAGCTCGAGCGCGGCACTCGTCGGCGTCTCGCCGGGCACCACGAACTCCTTCGGCATCTCGATGTGGGACTCCAGCTCGACGAGGTCGCGCTCGACGTCCCGGAGCATGGTCTCGGAGACGCGGGTCACGCCGTCCTGGAGCCGGTCCCAGGCGTCAGGGTTCGTCGCGAGCTCCGCGCCCACCACGAACAGCTCCCGCTGGAACCGCAGGATCATCGGGGCCAGGCCACCCAGCGAGGGTCCGAGCGTGCCGACCTTGCGCTTCACGCCGAGGTTGGCGCGGGCAATGCCGAGGGCCGCGACGGCCTCGTCGATCGTGCCGTAGGCCTCGGTGCGGGCGTCATCCTTCGAGATCCGCGCGCCGCCGTACAGGAGGCCGGTCGTACCGTCGTCGCCGCGAGTGGTGGCAACGACCGAATCGATGGGGCTGCGAGCGCTCACCTGGGTCGTTCGATCACCACATGAGGCCCGCGTCGCGCGGGTCCCAGCGCTCGGCCAGGAGGGTCACCTTCACGGGGTGCTCCACGACGGACTCCGCCTGCTCCTGGACCTGGGCGATCATCGAGCCGGCGTAGGGGCAGAAGGGCGTGGTCAGGATCATCTTGACTTCCGTCTCGTTCTCGCCGAGCAGGATCTGCTTGATCAGCGCCAGCTCCACGACGTTCATCCCGATCTCGGGGTCCACGACGGCGCGGAGGGCATCGAGGATCGCCAGCTCGGTGGCCCGGCGCTCGGCGTCGAACAGCGGCGCCGCGGGCGCGGCGCTTGCGGGGGTTGCGGCGGACTCGATGGCGGTGCCGCTCGAGGCGGGCGCGGGCGAGACCACGGCGGGATCGACGGTGTCGGTCATCTGCGCTCAGGGTACAACAGGATCCGCCGATACCCGACCAATTGGCTGGGGATTAGGCGCGGGCCTCGATCGGCAGGACCTCGATCCGGGCGCCGCGCCCGCCGGGACCCGCGCCGACTGGTCCCCGCCGTCGGTGCCCGCTGTCCGTTCCCGTCAGGTAGTCCTCACCCGACTCTTCGAGACGAACGGCAGGTTGGGCGGCACTGCTGCCGTGCTCAGCGCGATGCGTGCTCAGCCGGGCTTGATCACCACGCCGGGGATCAGGTACTGGCTCGGGAGCCCCGCGGCGTCGGCGTCGGAGTAGCCGGGGCCGATGATGGAACCGTCCGGATCGAAGAAGTCCGCGTAGCGATCGCGGTTGCGACCCGCGTATTCGTAGGCGGCGGCGACGCCCATCCGGCGAAGCTCCGGGTGGTCCTTCAGCATCCTCGCCAGTGTGTAGCCCGCGCTGCGGAGCTCGAGGATGTTCCGGACGGTGAGGCGCGTCCCGTAGCAGAACGGCTCGCCGTTCATCACGAGCGGATCACTGACGACCCACTTGATGGTCACGTCACGCGCCCTTGTAGATGAACTTCAGGAAGGTGTTCCGCTTGCGGGCGTCGCCGGCGAGGCGACGGTGCCACTTGAAGACGGCGATGGCCTCATCCATCGCGGCATCGACCGACGGCAGCGCTGACGGCTCCACGACCGACGCTGCGGCACGCCGGATCCCTTCGCACAGCGTCATCACGTCGTCCATCGAAACCTTGCGCTTGCGATAGCGAACGGCCACGAGGTCCGCGAAGGTCGCCATGGCGTGCGGGTCGCCGCTCGCGATCGCCGTCACCAGCCGATCCTGGAACGCCTCCACGTCCGCGTGGAGGGCCTGGCGCGTGAGCTCGCTCAGCCGGTCCTTCATCGTCGGGTCCAGGTCCAGGGCCGCTTCGAAGGCGCGGGTACGGAGGCGAGCGCCGCCGCTCCGCAGGGCCGCGGCCGCGGCGAGATCGCCGGCGAACAGGTCGCGAGGAGGCAGGCCGAGGCTCGGGTGGCTCACGGCCGCGAGTCTACCGTGCGCTCCGGGGCGACGCCGGTACGATGGCCAGATGGCAGGCAGCGGTCCAGGCGAGCAAACCCCAGTCGGAGAGCGCGGGCCACGCCGTCTCGCGCAGCCGCCCTCCGCGCGCTACGCCGGAGCCCCGCCCCGAGAAGGCGACGGTGCGCCGGGCTCCTCCGCACTGCCGGGTCCGCTGGTTCGGGCCGGCATCGTGGCCGCGGTCGGCGCGGTCGCGATCTTTCTCGTCGGCGCCGTCCTCGCCTCGACGGCGGGTTTGCTGATCGTCGCCGCGGCGCTCGGGACCGCGATCGGGCTCGTGCTGGCACGCGCCGCGGTGCCGCCCGGCCCCGCCGCGAAAGCAACGCCCCGCCGGACGGTCATCTGGCTCGCGCTCGGGCTGGCGGCCGGCGCGGTGGTGATCGCCGCGTTGTTGACGTGGCTTTATGCCCGGCAGGAAGGCGGGACGCTCGGCCTCCTCGACTACCTCTGGACCACCTTCGGCCTCCTCATCCCCGGCGAGCTGGCGGCTGCCGCCGTCACGGCGTGGTGGGGCGCGAGCGCCGGTCCCGTGCAGCGTTGACCGACCTCGACGACATCCGATTCCGTCGCCCCACGGAAGCGGACTACCCGGCCATCAGCCGCGTCATCGACGAGTGGTGGGGCGGCCGCCAGCTGGACCATCTCCTCCCGCGGCTGTGGCTCCAGCACTTCACCGGCACGTCCTGGCTGGCGGAGCAGTCGGATGGCGGGCTCGGCGGCTTCCTGATCGGCTTCCTCTCGCCGGACCAGCCGGACACCGCGTACTGCCACCTGGTCGCAGCGCGCCCGAACGTGCGCCGCCGAGGGCTGGGCCGCGAGCTGTACCAGCGCTTCTTCGAGGACGCCCGGGCCGCGCGTCGGACCCGGGTGACCGCCATCACGTGGCCGGCGAACAAGCCATCGATCGCGTTCCACCGGGCGCTGGGCTTCGAGGTCCAGGCCGGTCCGGGCAGCCAGAACCTGTACGGAATCCCCGCCGTGGCGGGCTACGATTTCGACCGGGAGGACCGAGCCGTGATGGTTCGGGCCATCTAGGGCGAGGAGCCGGATGCGACGAATCGCCGCCCGCGCCGGAACGCTCGCGTCGCTCCCGTTGATCGTCCTCGCTTCGGTGGGCTGCAGCCTGCTCGGCGGCAACGTGGCCAGCCTCGCGGTCGGCGACTGCTTCGATCCACCGAATACGGTCGAGGTCGAGGACGTGAAGCGCCACCCCTGCACCGACCCTCACGGCGGCGAGGTCTTCTTCGTCACGGACTATGCCCCATCCGAAGGCCCGCTCCCCGACGAGGCCGACTTCCGCGACTTCCTCGGCGATCGCTGCCCCGCTGCCTTCGAGGCCTACACCGGCATCGACTGGGCCAGCGACACCACGTACGACATCGGCACGCTCTGGCCGTCGCAGGACAGCTGGAACGGCGGTGATCGGGAGATGACCTGCTACGTGGTCCGCGTCGATGGAGCGGCGCTCACGCACACGCTCAGGAAGGCCTAGCGACCTCGATTCCCGCGGAGCGTGGTCGGGGGCGGGGCTCGGGGCGAAGCTCGCCGCTAGGTCGCTCGGGTCTCGCCCACGAACGGCATCCCGTGGCGGGTGAGGGCCTCGACGCTCATCCGGAGGACCGCGGTCTTCGCAGCCGCGACCTCGCGGACGTAGGCCGCCTCCTCCTCGGCCGACATCGCGCGACCCCGGACGATCGCGGTGGGCCGCCCGACCGTGAGCCAGGCGAGGTGGTAGCGATCCATGGAGCCCCAGGCCGGCGCGAGGAGGTCGTCGCTGAGCTGGAGCCAGACCTTCAGCGCCGCCGAGCTCGGATTGGCGACGAGCCTGTCGCCTTCTTCGATCAGCTGGCGCGTCCGCAGCACGAGCTCGTCGCGGGTCACGCGCGACGGCCCGTTGGTCCGTCGCCTCGGATGAAGGCCTCCCGGGCCTCCCGGGCACGCAATGTCCAGCCGCCGGGGCGGCCGGACCCGATGGCGGCGCCATCGAACCGGGTGACGGGCAGGATCCCGGCCACGCTGGAGCACAGGAACGCCTCGTCGGCGGCGGCCAGGTCGGCAGGGTGGAGCGGGCCCTCGGACGGTCCGAGCCCGGCCGCGGCAGCCCAGCCGAGAATCCAGGACCGGGTCGTCCCGGGCAGGATCGCGGCGTCGAGCCCGGGCGTCGCGAGCTGCCCGACGCGCACGAGGAAGACGTTCGCGCTCGTCGCCTCCGAGATGCGCCCGTCGATGGTCAGGAACAGGGCGTCGTCCGCTCCGGCCCGCCGCGCCTCGAGGCGGGCGAAGACGTAGTCCGCCCGGCTGGTCGTCTTGAGCGCCGCGAGCGGGTTCAAGGGATCGCGGCGGACGGCGCTGGTGACGAGGTGGAGCCCGCGCTCGAGGTGGTCCGCTGGGGTCGGCGGCACGGGCCACGCCTGGATCACCACGGTCGCATGCGTCTCCTCCGGCGGCAGGAGCCCTCGCCCCGCCATGACCCCTCGGGATACCGTGATCCGGATCGACGCGTCGCCGTCCGGCCCGTCCAGCTGCTCGGCCGCGAGGAGCGCCGCGATCCCGGCCGCCACCTGGTCCTCGAGCTCCTCGTCGATCGCGAAGTCGAGGCCCTCGGCGGAGCTTCGAAGCCGGGCCAGGTGCTCGTCGAGCTCGGTCGGGTGGCCGGCGCGCGCGCGGAGCGTCTCGAAGACGCCATCGCCGAGCTGGAACCCTCGATCGAACGCCGAGACGTGGCGACCTTCGGCGGCTTCGAGCCGGCCGTCGATCCAGATGCTGCGACCCTCGAGCGTGGTCATGCCTCGACCTCGCGTGCCCCGATCGCGGTCAGCGGCCCGCGGGCCTTTGCCACGGTCTCGTCCCACTCGGCCGCCGGGTCGCTGCGCCACGTGATCCCGCCACCGACGTGGAGCGAGAGTCGCTCGCCGTCGGCGACCAGGGTGCGGATGAGGATGCTGGAGGCCATGGCGCCATCCGGTCCGAGCCAGCCCGCGATTCCGGTGTACGGCCCGCGCCGCACCGGCTCGAGGCTTTCGAGGAGCTCCATCGCCCGGATCTTCGGCGCGCCGGTGATGGAGCCACCGGGGAACGAGGCGGCGAGGAGATCGAAGGCGTCGCGGCCCTCCGCGAGCTGCCCGGTGACCGTGGAGACGAGGTGCTGGACGGCAGCCGTTCGCTCGAGGCGGCAGAGGCGCGGGACGCGGACCGTGCCCGGGCGGCAGACCCGGCCGAGGTCGTTGCGGAGAACGTCGACGATCATCACGTTCTCCGCGCGGTCCTTCTCGCTGGCGAGGAGCTCCCGCGCCAGGCGGCGGTCGTCGTCTCCGTCGCGGCCACGGGGGCGGGTGCCCTTGATCGGATTCGTCGCGACGACGCCGTCGGGCGAGATCGAGACGAACGGCTCCGGCGACGCGGAGACGATAGCCCGGGGTGCGCCGTTCAGGGGGCTGGCGCCGACGTCGAGGTAAGCCGCGAACAGCGCGGGATCGCCCGTCCGCAGGCGCCGGTACAGCGGCCACGGGTCGCCGCGAAACGGCGTCGCGAGACGGCGGGTGAGATTGGCCTGGTAGATCTCGCCCGTCGCGATCGACTGGCGAACGATTTCCACCCCCGCTTCGTAGGCCCGTCGGTCAAGGCCGGACCGAAGCTCGATGGTCGCTGGTGGGTTCCCGGGCTCCGGCAAAGCGCTCGATCGGCGGACGCGGTCGGCGTCGCCCATGGCGAGGCGATCTCGGACCTCGGCGAGTCGCTGATCCAGGTGCTCGATCCGCTCGTCGACGGCACGGCCACCGAGCCACGCGCGGCCGTCGCGCCGATCCCAGGCGATGACCCAGTCGTGCAGCGCGAGCCGCATGACCGGCAGCTCCTGGTCGGCGACCGCAATCGACGGCAGCCGCTCGAACTGCCGCCCGAGGTCGTAGCTGAGGAAACCGGCGAGCCCGCCGAGGAAGGGTGGGCTGGCCCGCCCCGGATCGAGGGCTGGCACGTCGGCCGAGAGGCGAGCGAGGAGGCGGCGGGCATTCGCGAAGGCGTCCGCGCCGCCAGACGGCGCCTCGAGCACGGCCACGGGATCGGCAGTCAGGTAGGTCCAGCGAGCATTCCGGCCGGGCCGCGCGCTCTCGAGCAGGGCGAGGCCGGGCAGATCCGCGAATCGCTCGGCCACGTCCATGGGCACCTGAGCGGCGAGGTCGGGCCGCTCCTCGAGCCGGACTCCCGGCGCGGATTGGCCGGTGTTGCGATCACGGCGACCGGCGTGGTGGCCGCGACCGAGGCCGGCTGCGTGCTCGTGCATCCGCTGGATCATATCGGCGGGCTTCCGACACGCCGGTCAGGGATTGCCGAACGATGCTACGGACCCGTAGTATCGCCCGATGCAGCAGTCCCGGATCCCGATCCGAATCTCGCTCGCGTGCCTGCTCGTTGTCGCGGCGTGCTCGGCTGCGCCGCAGGGCACCACGCCATCATCTATCGGATCCGCGGCCCCCTCGCTCGGCGCGTCGCCCTCCGTCTCGCCCACGACCGGCCCCGTCGTCACCACCGCCCCGTCGCTGGCTCGAGACGCCGGCTGGCAGGCGGATATCGCCGCGCTCGTTCCCGGCATGGATCGGCTCCACCCGGACCTCTTCCATGGCGTCAGCAAGGCGGACCTCGACGCCGCGGCGGCGGCCCTCGCGGCTCGCGTGCCGGCGGCGACGGACGAGGAGCTGATGGTCGGCGTGCTCGGAATCGTGGCGATGGTCAGCTCGCCGGCAACCTGCGACGGCCACACCGGCGCCTTCATCTGGGGCACCGGGACCTACCCGGTGGACAGCCTGCCGCTGCGCCTCTGGCTCTTCGGCGATGAGGTCGTGGTGGTCGCGGCGCTCCCGCCGTACGGGGACCTCTACGCCGCCCGGATCGATTCGATCGAGGGCCATCCGATCGCCGACGTTTTCGCCGCCGTGGCCCCGATCATCCCGCGAGACAACCTCCAGACCGTTCGTCTCCTCGCCCCGAGGTTTCTGCTCATCCCCCAGGTCCTCCGAGGGCTCGGTCTCGCCGACGCCGGCGCGATCACGCTCGGGATCACGGACACGCTCGGGAAGGCAGCGACTGTCGACATCGATCCCATCTCGATGAGCGCCTACAACGAGTGGGCCGGGCCCTATGGCCTCCATCTCCCGGCTGACCCGGCCGTGCCGTACCTGTCGCGGATCGACGATGCCCTGTGGTGGCAGGTGCTGGACGACGGCGAAACCCTGATCATCCAGAACAACCGGACGGACCGGCTGGATTCGTCCCTGCTCATGCAGGCGCGGGCGGCCCTCCAGGCGCCCGCGATCACCCGGGTGATCCTCGACCTCCGGCACAACTTCGGCGGCGAGCTGTCCGCGATCGATCCGATCAGGGACCTGTTCGTCGACCCCGCGGTCAACAGGGCGGGAAAGCTCTTCGTCCTCATTGGTCGGAACACGTTCTCGGGCGGGAGCCTCCTGGTCGCGCGCCTGGAGCGCGATACGCAGGCAACGTTCGTCGGCGAGGCGACCGGCGGCTGCCCGACGGTCTGGGCGGATCCAGAATCGTTCGTCCTGCCCGCGTCGGGGATCGAGGTTGGCGTGTCGACGGATCGAAGCGTCGGCGTCGATCCGGCTGACGGACGAGCGATCCTGGAGCCCGATGTCCAGGCGGAGCTGTCGCGCGAGGAGTGGGCCGAGGGCATCGATCCCGCGCTCGGAGTGATCCTCCCGGCTGCGCCCTGACGGCGGCACCTCGATGAGCGAGCGCGAGCGCGGCTCGATGGCGACGTCACTGCTGTTCGACGTCTTCGCCGTGGGCCAGTCGGTGGGGCGATTGCTGGCAGCGGCGATGCGCGACGGCCCGCTCACGCCCGCTGAGTACGCCGTCTACAGCGCGATCTTCGAGCTGGAGGCGGCCTCGCCGACGGTGATCTCGAACCGGCTCGGGATGCGGCTCACCACGTTCATGGACCAGCTCCGCGGGATCGTGGAGCGCGGGCACGCTCGGCGAGTCGGCAACCCCGGCGATCGACGCTCCTACCGGGTGGTGCTCACCAACGAGGGGCTCGCGGCCCACCGCGCGGCAACTCGCCGATTCGAGGCCGCGCACCGAGCCTTCCTGGCGGCCCTCACCGATGGCGTGCCCGATGGCGAGGAGGCGGCGAAGCGGGCGCTCGCCGCGATCCGGGCCGCCGCGGAACGCGCAGCGGAGATCGAGGGAGCCGGCGCGATCGATTCCGAGGCGGCTTCTTCGCCGGCCGGGGCACGCGGGCCGGCATCGGTAACGGTCCCTAGCCGTCCCCGGTCCGGCGGTCGCGCCGGCTGAACGCCGCGAGCTCCTCTCGGCACGCATCGGCGAGCCGTTGGGCCTGGCGGGCGATCCATGGGTCCACCCGGCTCGAATCCTCGATGGTCAGGGTCGCGCCGGAGGTCCCCTCGTCGAGGACGATGCCGGTCGTGTTGCGGTAGTCGGCGAGCCAGTTCGACTGCAACTGGACCAGCGCGTCGGCGACGACCCGGGCCTCGAAGAGCCAATCGAGGTGGGTCGCGTTCAGCCGATCGACGATGGCGTTGAGGGCGATGGGCCGGCCCCGCTCGAGCCGCGCCGCGAGATCCACGATGCGCAGCACGGTGAAGGGATCCCCGGATTCGGCGATGACCGGCGGAAGGATGTCCGCGGCGGGCATCCCGGGCGGGGGCGGGCGCAGCGCGCCGAGGTCGCCGCGATCGGTCAGAGGAGCTCTCCGTGGGCGGAGGCCGTGGGCTCGCCGTCACGCGGGCGTGGCTCCTCGCCGGGGGCGTAGGTAGGCTTCGAGCCGTTGCCGTTGCGGGCTTCCTCGGGCACGAGGTCGCCCAGCTCGACGATGCCGGCGTTCGTGTCGGTCGCGGCACGCTCGGTCGCATCGGCGCCGGTCGGAACTTCCCCGGACTGGAGCACCTGGAGCGGCCGCGCGGCCTTGCCCTCGATCGCCCCCACGCCGAACGGCACCCACTTGGACGGGTCCTGGAGGCGATGGGCCTCCGTGTTGCCGCGGGCGTGGACGTCCTCGAAGCCCTTCGGCTCGATCCACATCCGCTCGCCCTCGAGCAGGCCCAGCACCCCGGATTGGCCCGCCTCCGGCCGCTCGTGCTGGCAGTAGTTGCACGCGCTGGAGTCGTGGCGCTGGTAGGTCTCGGGCTCCTCGTAGGTCGTGATGTAGCCCTCGTAGTTGCGGAGGACGACCTTGTGATCCGAGTAGCTGATCAGGTAGTTCGGCATCACCGGGATCTTGCCGCCGCCGCCGGGGGCATCGATGACGAACGTCGGCACCGCGTAGCCCGACGTGTGGCCGCGGAGGCCCTCCATGATCTCCAGGCCTTTGCCGACCGGCGTCCGGAAGTGGCCCGAGCCTTCGACGAGGTCGCACTGGTAGAGGTAGTAGGGCCGGATCCGGTTCTCGACGAGGCGATGCACGAGCGCGCGCTGGATGTGCACGCAGTCGTTTACGCCCGCGAGGAGGACGCTCTGGTTGCCGATCGGGATGCCGGCGCGGGACAGCTTGTCGACGGCGCGGCTGACCTCGGGCGTGATCTCGTTCGGGTGGTTGAAGTGGAGGTTCATCCAGAGCGGGTGGTACTTGGCGAGCATCTCGCAGAGTTCGTCGTCGACCCGCTGGGGCAGGAAGACCGGCACGCGGGTCCCGATCCGGATGATCTCGATGTGGGGGATCTCGCGGAGCCCGCGCATCACGGACTCGAGGAGCTTCGGCGCGAGCGTCAGGCCATCGCCGCCGGAGATCAGGACGTCGCGAACCTGAGGCGTGCGGCGGAGGTACTCGAGCTGGGCCTCGTGGTCGCGTGAGTTGAAGTTCTGGGTGGGGTCGCCCACGATCCGCGACCGCGTGCAGTAGCGGCAATAGCTGGCGCACTGTGTCGTGATGAGCATCAGGACGCGATCGGGGTAGCGATGCACGAGGCCGGGCACGGGGCTGTGCCGGTCCTCCGCGAGCGAGTCCTCCATCATCCCGGTGAACGCCGTCTGCTCGCGACCAAGCGGGATGACCTGCCGACGGATCGGGTCGGCGGGATCGGTCGGGTC
>DATLDP010000060.1:0-22273 GCA_035525825.1 Candidatus Limnocylindria bacterium | reverse complement strand
CGCCATCCGCGCCGCGTAGACTCCGGCGGTGCGGCCCGCCGCCGGGCGCAGGTGGGCCCCTTGGCCTTTCCTGAACTCTCGACCGGCCGCGGCGCGCGTTCCGAGCGAGGAATGGCGCAACCGGACGATGTCCGTCCGATGGGCGCAGACCAGGATTCGCCCGGGTTGGGGGCCCCCGCGTCTCGCATGGTGGACAGGATGGGAGGCTCCAGCATGGGCAAGGTTCGTCGACTCGTCAGCGCGGCGGCAGTGGTTGCCGCGATCGCGCTGATCGCCGTCCAGGTCGCCGCGGCGGCGCCGGCGGCTGCGAAGGCCGGCACCTCGTACTTCACGACCAAGAACGCGGACGTCGCCAGCAGCTGGACCAACGTCGCCACCATGAAGGTCCCGCCGGGCAAGTACCACATCACCGCTTCGCTGCTCATCGAGAACTTCCACTACGGCGCCGATCCCGGTTCGGCCGACGACATCTCCGGGACGGCGATCAACCGCATCGATTGCTCGCTGACCGCCTATGGCGAAACCACCGGGTACGCCCTGACGAGCCTGAGCGCCGGCGGCTTCGCCTCCGTCTCGCTCGACGGCGTCGTCGATGCGTCACGGGCGACAGCTGCAAGCGGCGTGGAGATCTACGTCAACTGCCGAACGAACGACGCGAGTGCCGTGTCGCCGAGCATCGGCGCGACGGTCGTCGCGGACGCAGTGACCGCCATCGTCGACCTTCGGGCGCAGTAGCCCGAGCTCGTCTCCCGGAAGTCGGACGGCCGGGTCGATGGCGGGAAACACTCCGCCTCGACCCGGTCGCTCGACCAACGTTGGAGTCCCGAACGGCCCGATGGACATCATCGCCACGGATGCGGTCGAGGTGCTCCTGAGCCGAGCGATGATCGAGACCCGGGGCTTCGTCCGGCCCCTCGTCCTGCACTTCGCGACCGATTTCGTGATCTTCACCCTGATCGCCCACGCCTCGGTGGCTTGAGGGCGGCCCGAACAGGCCCGTCGGCTTGTCAGGCGCCGACGGCGGCGAGGTCCTCCGGGCTGGCGCCGATCGTCCAGGCATCGACCTCATCGGCGACGACGAAGCCCATCCGTTCGTACAGCGGGCGGCCAGCCGGCGACGCCCAAAAGAGCGTCTCCTCGATCTGCTGAGTCGCGGAGTTCGCGACCGAGGCCAGGGCGCCCGCGACGACGGCGCGCGCCGCCCCGCGGCGTCGGTGTCGCGGCGGCGTCATGACCTCCCAGATCGAGAGGGACGGGCCAACCTCGATGACGATCGTGAAGCTGACGGGCTCCCCACCGTCCCACGCCAGCCACGCCGAGAAGCCATCGTCGCCCGTGACCCGGCCGCCGTAGATCCGCTCGATGGATTCGGGCGAATAGCCGTGGGCCTCCAGGAAGATCGACTGCATGGCGGCGAAGTCGTCCCGGCTCCGCACCCGGCGGACCTCGAACGGTGACGGCTCGGGGACCTCGGGGAGTCCCGGACGCCGGAACATCGCCTCGCGGTTGGGCAGCTGTTCGAACCCGGCGGCGCGCAGCGTGCCGGCCACCCGCTCCTGCACGCCGTCCGAGCACCCGAGCAGGCACGGAACCTCCGCGGCGAGCACCCGGCTCGCGAGCCGCTCGGCGTCCTCGGCCGTCGCCTCGCCGTACAGCGCGCCCTGGTTCATGTCGACGTGCTGCGCCCCCGACGCAACAACGAACCACTGATCCGTGAACTCCATCGTGGGCCGCGGACCACTGCGGAAGAGCACCGCGGCGTGGTCCGCGTAGCGGCGCCACAGCCGAGCCGCCTCGGCGCGCTCTGGTGTCACCGCTTCGGGCCGCTGTACTCGTCGTAGCGTCCCCGGAATCCGAAGAGCGACGCGATCGTCACCGTCCCCTCCCCCGTCGCTACCACCGTGCAGTCCCCTTCCATGGGATGCCTGAGTATGCCGCCGCCAAACCGCCGGTGCGACACAGCCGTAGCGCGCGGGTGCCGCGGGGCGCACGCGCAGGGCACGCCTCGGCGGCGATGATCCGCTTGTGACCGCAACCCAGCCCGCTCGTCCCCCGGCCCTTTCCGACGTCGCCTGGGCCGCCAGCATCACCGCCGTGAAGTCCGCCGTGATCGCGCTCGCGGTCGACGCCTTCGTGAACTCCGACCAGCCGCGCTTCAGCGGCAAGGCGATGAAGGTTCGCGCCCTCGGGTACGCGGGGACCCTGCTGGTCGTGCCGGTCCTCTGGCGCCTGCGTGGGCGTCACCAGCCGTACCCGCGGGAACTGGACCTCCTTGTCGCCCTGCCGATCCTCGCCGACGCCGGCGGCAACGCGATCGGGATGTACCAGAACGCCCACGTCGACGACGCGATCCACTTCGCCAACGGGGCCCTCCTCGCCGGCGTCGTGGGGTCGCTTGCGCAGCCGCGGACGCGAACCGCCTGGGAGGCCGGCGCCGCGGCCACGGCGGTGGGCGTCACGGCGGCGGCCGGGTGGGAGATCTTCGAGTGGATCGCGAACAAGCTCGGCGCGCGAGGCATGGATCTCAGCTACGACGACACCATGGCGGACCTGATCGAGACCAGCGCCGGGGCCATCCTCGGCGGGCTCGTGACGCTGCTGCGACATCCAGCCCGCCTCCGGCGGATCCCCGGCCGAGCCGATGATCCGATCGTCAAGCCCGGGTCCTGACGCCGCGATCGACGTCACCTTCCTGGGTCACGCGACCGCGCTGATCGAGGTTGCCGGAACGCGGATCCTGACCGACCCCTTCCTCCGATCGAGGCTCGGGCCCCTGCAGCGCCATGGACCCCTCCCCGACCCCGCCGGCCTCGGCGTCGACGTCGTGCTGATCTCGCACGGCCACGCCGACCACTTCGACCGCCGATCGATCCAGGCGCTCCCGGGCAGCCCCACGATCGTGGTGCCGGCCGGACTGGCGGATCGGCTCGCCGGGGCCGTCTCGGGCTCCGTGATCGAGCTCGCCGAGGGAGCTTCCCTCGACCTCGGGGACCTTCGGATCGAGGCGGTCCCGGCACGACACTGGGTCTCGCCGGGCGCGCCGCGCGCCACGCCCGTCGGCTACGTGATGGACGCCGGGCCGCGGGTGTATTTCGCCGGCGACACCGGTCGGTTCGCGGGCATGGCGGAACGCGTCGGCCGCATCGACCTTGCATTGCTGCCCGTCTGGACCTGGGGCCCGCACCGCGGTCCCGGCCACCTCGGGCCTCGGTCAGCGGCGGAGGCCGCGGCCGAGATCGCGACCCGGAGCGTCATCCCGATCCACTGGGGCACGCTCTATCCCCGCCACCTCCATCGCGTCTGGCGCCGTCCGTTGCAGGAGCCTGGAGACCGGTTCGCGGCCCACGCGGCCGCGCTCGCGCCGGACGTCGACGTGCGCGTCCTGCGACCCGGTGAGTCCACCACGATCAGGCCCTTGCCGTAACCGCCCGTGTCATTCGGGCGCTTTCAAGGGCGGCTGTGGATCGTTACGGCGCGATGTTGTGGTTCAGCCGGAGGATGTTGTCCGGATCCCACGCGCGCTTGAGCGCACGAAGGCGCGCGAGCTTCGCGTCGCCGTAGGCGGAGCGCGTGACGTCTGGACCGGCCCACGAGAGCTCGTTGATGTACCGCCCCGGAAGGAGATCCGGCTCGACGATCGCCATCGCCAGCCGAACCCATTCGATGTTCGCCTGGTCGAGGGCCGGATCCGACCAGGCGGTATCCGGCGCGACGTCGAACGGGGACGTTCGGCCGGTGTACGCCATCGCGTCATCCTCCACCCGCCCGATGGCGCCGCCCATCGCCGTGATCGAGATGCTGCTGTCGCCGGGGACCTGCGCCACATGCGCCACGAACGCGTCGAGGACCGCGGGCGAGCAATCGGCGATGTTGCCGCCGTGGATCACGGTCCGCGAGCCCCAGGCGAGGGCCAGGTCGCTGGAGCGCTGGGCCTTCGTGTACGGCTCGTTGACCGCGGTGATCGAGGCGGGCTTCGGGCCCGCGAGCAGCGGCGCGATGTCGCGCTCGACGTCCTGGGCCGCGCCACTGTGGTTGTAGGAGATCACCACGATCGGGCGACCGGCGAGGGACTCCGGGTAGCTCGCTCCGGCCGCGCCAAGGGCCAGGCTGAAGATCATCGAGAGCGTGTCGGGGGCATGTGCGCTGAACTCACGGAAGGCGGCCCAGAGCTCGTGGACGTCCGTGGCCGGATGGATGTGGACCCCGCGATGGAGCGTTCCATCGAACGGGTGGAGGTCCAGCTCGAGGCTGGTCACGACGCCGAAGTTGGCCCCCGCGCCGCGCATGCCCCAGAACAGCTCGGGCTCCTCGTCCGCACTCGCCCGGACCACGCGGCCATCCACGGTGACGAGCTCCACCGCCCGAAGGCTGTCGATGGTCAGCCCGAAGTTTCGCTGCAGCCGACCGATCCCACCGCCCAGCGTGAGTCCGGCCACGCCGGTGTGGGCCACGACCCCGACGGGACAGACGAGGCCATGCTCCTGGGCCGCCGTGTCCAGGCTCCCGAGGAGCGCCCCGCCCCCGGTGGTGGCTACGCGACGCTCCGCGTCCACGGTGACGGCGTTCATCGCCCCCATGTCGATGACAAGCCCGCCATCGGTCGTGGAGTGCCCGAGCGCGCTGTGGCCGCCGCCCCGGACCGCGATCTCGAGGTCGCGCTCCCGCCCGAACCGGACCGCCGCCCGGACGTCGGCGACACTCGTCGGCCGGACGATGATCGCCGGCCGGCGGTCGAACATGGCGTTCCAAACCCGGCGGGCATCGTCGTAGCCCGCGGCGTCAGGCGTGAGGGTCTCGCCCGTGAACCCCCGGCGGAGGTGGTCGATCTGGGCGGCGGTCGGTAAGCTCAACTCGACCCGAAGGCTAGCGCGCAGAGGTCCCGACCTGTTCGCCCGCGGCCGCCCGCTCGAGCTCGGCGACGTCGATCTTGCCCATCCCCAGCATCGCCTTCATGGCGCGCTCGGCTGCGCCGCGATCCGCGCTGGACAGGAGCTCCGGGAGCCGTCGCGGGACGACCTGCCAGGACATGCCCCAGCGATCCTTGAGCCAGCCGCAAGCGCTTGCCTCGCCGCCATCGGCGAGCAGCGCGTCCCAATAGCGGTCGACCTCGGCCTGGTCGTCGCAGTCGATCGACATCGAGATGGCCTCGGTGAACTTGAAGTCGTCGCCGCCGTTCAGGGCCAGGAATGACCGGCCTCCGAGCTCGAACTGGACGGTGATGACGTCACCCTTCTCCCCGCTCGGGTTGTCGGCGGCGGCCCGGTCGATGGACACGATCCGGCTGTCGGGGAAGAGCGAGGTATAGAATTTGGCCGCCTCGTGGGCGGTGCCGTCGTACCAGAGGCACGGGGTGATCTTGTCCATCTGGGACCTCCTTGCGTGCGCTTCCGACCACCGTACACCTCGGCCGAGCGAGGCTTGCAGTCGCGTTTCTGCGGACGGTCGACGACTGACACGCCCCGGGTCGGCATGCAAGATTGCGCCGGTCCAGCCATTCGGTCCAGACATTCATGCCCGAGGTGCCCACCCCGTGACCAGCCCGATTCGATCCGCCGGCCTCCTCGCCGCCGCCCTGCTCGTCGTCGCCTGCCAGACCACCCCCGGTGCGACCACCGGCGCCACGGCCGCCGGGACCCCGAGCGTGCCGGCAACTGCGGGGCCAGCAACTGCGGTACCTGCATCGGCCGCGCCGGCATCGGTCGTTCCGAGTGCCGCCGCCGGCCTGGACCCCGCATCGCTCAACGGTGACTGGGAGGTCGTGGCGAGCAACGCCCGGGTCATCTCGGCCACCGGCGATCACGTGGGCGGGAGCGTCTCCATCGAGGGCAACCGGTTCGTCTTCACGGCCGGCGACTACCGCCAGGAGGGTCCGGTGGAGTTCACCGGCACGCTCGGGCTCGAGTGCGACGCCACCCGCTGCAAGATCGCCCAGGTCCCGCTGCTCCAGATCCGCGTCGTCGACGGGGTGCTGAGAGTGGTGAATGCCGCGACCCTCGTCCCGCTCGGGGCGTTCCTGGGCCAGTGCGGCTGGGCGGACGTTCCCGACGGCGGCGTCGTCCAGGTCGTGACCACCGGGGACGTCGCCGGGCAGACGCTGCCCACGGTGGTCAAGATCACCACCGGTGCCGGCGGCGGCGTGGGCACAGATTGCTCCACCGGCGGCCATGTGGTGGCCTGGGACCTGGTCGCGACCCGCAAGGCATAGCTCCGGGGCCCGGGCGGGCCCCCCGCTGAACCAAACGACCCCGCCATACTCGCGCCATGACGTCGGGGAGGGTCATCCGGGTCGCGGTCATCGATGACCACCCCGCGATCGCGCTCGCGATCGAGGCGGCGATCACGACGGCATCGACATCGGAGACGCCCGGCGGCCCCGACGACGATCCGCTCGTCTTCAGCGGGTCGGCTCGGTCCCTCGACGAGGCGCGGGTGCTCCTCGCCCGGCCGGAGTCGGCGGCTGACGTCGTCCTGTGCGATGTCCAGCTCCAGCGGGGCCTCGACGGCCTGGACGCGATCGGGATCGCGCGGGAAGCGGGCGCCCGGGCGATCGTGTTCACCTCGTTCGAGCGCGCGTCGCTGATGCGGGCGGCCTTCGAGCGAGGTGCGTCCGGGTTCCTCGACAAGGGCGCCGAGCCCGCAGCGATCGTGGCGGCGATCCGAGAAGTGGGCCGGGGCGGCACGGCGTTCTCCGCGACGGCGCTGGACGCGGCCCGGTTTGGCCCCCGCGCTCCTTCTCCTCGCGAGGTCGCCGTGGTCGACGGGCTGCGCCGAGGCGAGACGTCCGACGAGATCGGTCGCCGGCTCGGGATCTCGAGCCGGACCGTCGAGAGCCACCTCCGCCGGATGTTCGATCGCTACGGGGTCGTCTCGCGGACCGAGCTCGCGCTCTTCGCGATCGACCAGGGCTGGCTGGCCGAGTCGGGCTGATGGCGATCCTCGTCGCGATCGCGCTGGGGCTCGTGGCGATCCTCCTCCGCGGGCGAGCAACTGCCGTGGCGTGGATCGCCGCCGCCCTCGGCGCGCTGATCGCCGCGGTCGAGATCGTGGGCGCATTGCGCAACGCGACCCTGCTCAGCGACGCGGGATCCAATCTCGTGGGGCTGACCGTGGCGGTGGTCGTGCTCGCCATCCCGGCGGCCCTCGCCACGTGGTTCGCCGCGGGGCGGCGTGGCCGCGCCTCGAGCCCGTGGGAGCGGATCCTCGTTGCGGGCGCGGTCGGGTCCTTCCTCGTCCTCATCGTGGCCGCGACGTGGGCCCTCGCCCAGGGTGCGACAGGCGCTTCCGCGCTCGCCAGCGGCGACACGGCGCCGGTCCGCGTTGCGGGACGGCTCGCCCTTGTCGCGGTGGCGGTCGGGCTGCTGGTCGGCTCGATCCGAGACGGCACGCCCATCCTCCGTCGTGGCTGGTCCACCTGGCGCGCGCAGGATGCAACCGACCCGGGCCGGCCGTTCTTCCGCCACCTGGCCGAGGCGGCGACTCCCGGGCGCACGATCGAGCGCCGTGGCGCCGCGGACGCGGAACGGGCCCGGCTTGCCGCCGATCTCCACGCGCTGGTGCTGCCCGACCTCCGCCGTGCTGCCGCCGCGGCGTCCGCGGATTCCGTGCCAGACGTGGTGCGGACCGGCGTGCAGCGAGCGCTGGAGGACGTGGAGCAGCTGATGCACGGGCGCCAGAACATCGTCCTGGATGAGTTCGGCCTCGTGGCGGCCCTGGAGTGGCTCGCGGAACGCGCCGAGGCCGCCGCACCGCCGCTGCGTGTCGAGGTGGAGCTCGTCGGCGAGCGGATCGACGATCGCGCTGCGGTCCCGGGGCCGGTCGCGGGCGCCGCGTTTCGAATCGCGCTGCTCGCGCTGGACAACGTGGTCCGGCATGCCCACGCCAACGTCGCGTCACTCGGCCTGCGCGTGACGGCCTCCTCGGTCGAGCTCTCGATCTCCGACGATGGCGCGACGACGATCGCGGAGCGACGCTCGCCCGCAAGGGATTCCGGCCGCGGCTCGGCCGACATGCGGCGCGAGGCGGCAACCAGCGGAGGCACGCTGCGAACCACGCCTCCGCCCAGCGCGAGGGTCACGGTCACCTGGACGATCCGCGGGGCTGCGTAGAAACCCGCAACGCCGGCCACATCGAGCACCGCTCGAACCGAGCCCGGGGAAGGCAGACCTTGCTCGAAGGCGGCAGACGCGGCCAGCGACGGGAGGTCCAGCGATGTCGAAGCAGGGTTCCAGCTACCAGGACGCGGGCGACAGGCGCCGGCCGGGGACCGCCGAGATCGCCCTGGTCCTTCTCCTGATCGCGATCGTGGCGATCGTCGCGCTGATGGCCTTCGGGCCCGAGACGCAGGCGATCCTCTCGACGACGAGCGGATCGGTGTGAGGCGCGCGCTGGGCCTGGTCGTTGCCGCGCTCCTGGTTGGCGGCTGCAGCGTCATCGAGGACGGGCTGATCCCCCGCGGCGCGGCGGTCCCGTACCCGGCCGGCTGCGCGCGGTACGATCTGTCGCCGGTCCGGTGCACGGCGATCGTCGGCGCCCTCGCCCAGCGATCGGGCATCCAGCCCGACCAGGCGTCGGAGATCTGGCTCCTCGGCGACGCCGCGTGCGAGACCGACGGCGGCCAGCAGGTGCTCTGCACCCGGACGATGTCGTTCGCCGCCCGCGTTCGGTTCGTCCTCGCGGACGGCCGGACCCTGGAGGAGACCCAGTTCTGCGGCCCCGGCGGCCAGTATTCGATCCTGTGCAGCGACGATCCTGAGATCGCGCTCTCGCTGCCGACCGATGGCTACGGCGACATCCCATGCATGGGCGAGGCGCCTGACACGTGTGCCACTCCCCTGCCCCCACCGGACCCGGAGTGGCTGGCGCGCGCCCGGCCGCTGACCATCGATGAGCTCGCCATCCCCATCGACCACATCGGCGACTACGTCGTCCCGCTCGGTGAGGGCAGCCTCGCGAACGGGCTGCTGGAGGCGTCCTCGATGGAGCTGCCCGCCAAGCCCGCCGGGACGCTGCTGTCCGAGCGCGGGATCCAGCTCCGCATCGAATCCCTGGAGGCCGACGGCCGGCCCTTCGACAATCGGTACCTCCACGGCCGTCGCCAGGGGCTCGAGCGGTTCCGGGCCTGGCTGGAGCTGGAGGTCCTGTCCTTGGCGCCCGGCGCCACGATCAACCTGGAGGCCATCTCCATCCGATAGGGCCGGCATCCGGTCCCTGGCTCGCGGGCGATCTCCGATCTCGCGCAACGGCGCCGGCGCCCGGCGTGGGGCCGGCGACAGGACGGTCGGCGCCACCGAGCCCGGCAATGGAGGGATGGCCGCGGCCCGCAAGACGGGCCACTGTCCGATTGCGGCTAGCGTCCGACGGATCTGGTCGATACAGTCTCGGCGACTGGTCGCGACAGGACAGCACGGCGCTCGAGGAGCGCGGGAGTCATCAGCTGCGTACTCGACGGGACTCCAAGGTCGTTCGCCGCTTCGCGATGTTCGCCGCCGCGGTCATCCTTGGCTCCGCCGTGCTCGGCAGCCCATTGGGTGCGGGGATCGCCCACGCCGACGAGATCGTGGCCGGCGCCACCTTCAACATCCCGACGGGCAGCGAATACGAACAGAACGCGATCCTGCGCAAGATGACCCGGGCCATCGACGGCACCCCGTCCGGCGCGACCATCCGGATGGCCTTCTTCTCGCTCACGGTCCCGCGGTTCGCAGACAAGCTGATCGCCGCCCACAAGCGGGGCGTTAACGTCCGGCTCCTCCAGGACGATCACGAGCTGGGACCGGACTGGAAGCGGCTCGTCTCTGCGCTCGGCAGCAACACCTCGAACCGGAGCTGGGCGCTTCCCTGCCACCGCAGCTGCGTCAGCGACGAGGATCCCTCCTACCTCCACGCCAAGCTGTACATGTTCTCGTCCAGCTACGGCGTGCCGTACATCACGATGTACTCGTCCGCCAACCCCACCTTCACCCAGGCGCGGGTCGGCTGGAACGACATGTACACGATCACCCGGAACTCGACGATGTACGACGGCGGGAAGCTGTACTTCGAAAAGCTGACCGCCGGCGCGATCAAGGATCGATGCTGCACCCAGTCCTCGGGCACCCCGGTGGACATCTACTTCACGACCACCAGCGGCAAGTACAAGGCCTACTACTTCCCCAAGGGCGGCGAAGGCTGGAATGACGATCCGATGTACGGCGTCCTCCAGAACATCGGCTGCCGCGGGACGGCCACCGGCTATGGCTCGAGCGGCCGGACCACGATCAAGATCGCGATGTACCAGTGGAGCACCCTCCGCGTCCGGCTCGCCGAGAAGCTCTGGTCCCTCGACAACGCCGGCTGCATCGTCGAGGTGATCTACAACCCGGGGACCACGGATGCGGCGATCATCTCGGCCCTGACGAAGAGCGGCGGCAACTACGGTGCGGTAAAGCTCACCAAGGCCTACGAGGACCGCAACGGGGACGGCGTCGCGGAGCACTTCGTGCACAACAAGTACATGATCGTGAACGGGATCTACGCCGGCGACACCAGCTCCAAGATCGTCTTCGCGGGCTCCGCGAACTGGACGAACACGGCGCTCCACTACGGCAACGAGATCATGATCAAGATCGCCGACAACACGGCCTATGCGGCCTATGCCGACCAGTACGGCAAGCTGCTCGCCTGGGCCAAGGCCATCCCGACGGCACCGCCGCCGACGCCCAAGCCCACGCCCACCCCGACGCCGAAGCCCACGCCCACCCCGACGCCGCGACCGTCACCCACCCTGGTGCCGACGCCGAGGCCCTCGTCCACGCTGCCGCCGCCGACCGCTTCGCCGGCGCCCACCGCCGCGCCAACGCCGGCCCCGTCGCCGACCATCGTCATTCCGCCCAACGCCCCGCCGGCGGGCGATACCCTCCTCACCGAGGGCGAGGTCCGGCCGATCTACGACCAGCCCGCGATGCCCAACGAACAGCTGCCCATCTGGCTCGAGTGACCGTTCCCAGTCACCCATACCACCCGGGAGGATGTCCATGACCGACCAGCCGGACCCCAACGCGCCCCGCTCGGCCACGCCAGAGCAGCCCTCGGCCGGGATGGCGCCGACGCCGGACCTGTCCGGGAGCCCGGTTCAGCCCGCGCCTCCGGTCCAGCCCCCCAGCCCGGTTCCGCCGGAGTGGAACCCGATGCCCGCCGGGTATCCCGGCGCGACGGATCCCGCAACCGCCATGGACCCGGCCGCCGGTTCGGTGCCGCCTGCGGGTTGGACGCCGCCCGCGCCCCCACCCGCCAAGCCGGCCAGCAAGCTGCGGGTGCTGATCCCGCTGATCGTGATCGCCGGGTTCATCGGCGTGGTCCTGTACATGACCCGCGACAACCAGCTGGCGGACAGCCTCGAAGTGGGCCAATGCATCGACCTCCCGACGTCCGCGGAGTTCTCGACCGTGACCAAGCGCGAATGCACCGTGGCGCACGATGCCGAGATCGTGCTCAACGTCGAGTACACCGAGAGCAACGACAGCTACCCGATCTCGCTGACCTTCGATCGGTTCTCGGAGGACACGTGCAACCCTGCGGTCGCGGCCTACGTCGGCGACGCGGCGGTCGACACCGGAGAGATCAGCTATGGCTGGTTCTACCCGACGAGCGACAGCTGGGCGAGCGGCGATCGCACCGTGACGTGCTACGCGTACCGGCTCGACGAGGCGAAGCTCACGCAATCGGTGAAGGCGGCGAGCTAGGGCATCGCCCGCGCCGCGGCGGTCGCCCGCTCGCGGCACCCGCCGGCGGGGCGCAAGGCTGCCGTGGGTGGCCGGGACATCGGGCTACCCTCAAACGCATGGGACAGGTGGCGCCGGGAGGCCGGCTGATGCAGCTGCTTTCGGCGCGCGGTGGGACCGAGCCGGGAGCGTCGACGATGGTCCTCCAGCATCGCGAAGCGCTGGTCTGGACCCTGGGCAAGGCGGCCGCGCTGGAGCAGCTGGTCATGTGCCAGTACCTGTACGCGGCGTTCGGGCTGAAGGACCGTGAGGACGACGGGCTCACCCCGGAGCAGCTCACGGCGACGCGGCGCTGGCGCTGGGAGCTGATCCACATCGCCGAGCAGGAGATGCTCCATCTCGCGCTGGTCGAGAACCTCCTGACGTCGGTCGGGGCGTCGCCGATGTTCGGGCGGCCCAACTTCCCGCTCCCTCCGCACGCCTACCCCGCCGGGATCCGGATGGAGCTGCTGCCGTTCCACGAGCAGTCGCTCCGGCACTTCATCTACCTGGAGCGGCCAGATGGCCTGGACATGGCCGACCAGGACGGGCTGGCCGCGGTCGAGAAGGCTGCTCCCCTGCCGCCCGCCCACGAGGACGACATCGGGCCACGACTGCAGGACTTCGAGACGATCGGCGCTCTCTACCGCGCGATCGAGCTCGGGTTCGACCGGCTCGCCGAGCGCCTGGGCGAGCCCACGCTGTTCCTCGGGCCGCCGGCCGCCCAGGCGACGTCGAGGCACTTCCAGTTCGCGTCGCTCCTGCCCGTGACGGACCTCGCCGCGGCGCACGCGGCGATCGACGTGATCGTGGAACAGGGCGAGGGCGCCCGGGGCGAGTGGCGGGAGGCGCACTTCGGGCGCCTGGTCACGGTGCTCGACGAGTATCTCGATCTGCGCGATGCCGACCCGGGCTTCGAGCCGTCCCGACCGGTGCTTGCCGCCGTCGTTCGCCCGCGCGAGGACGGCGCACCGATGCCGCTCATCACCGATCCATTCACGAGCCGATCGGTGGACCTCCTCAACGCCGTCTACGAGGTGATCCTCCAGCTCCTCGCCCGATCATTTGCGCACACCGACGAGAGCGACGGCGAGCTGGACGTGCTCGGTCGCGTCGCGATCGGGCTGATGCGCGACGTCGTGAAGCCGCTCGGCGGGCTGGTCACGCGACTGCCGGTCGGCCCGGCGCACCCCGGGCGGACCGCCGGACCGACGTTCGAGCTGTTCTACGGCGCGGACTACCTGCTCCCGCACAAGGACGCAGCCTGGACGGTCATCGAGGAGCGGATGCGCCTCCTCGCGGAGCTGGCCACCCGCTGTCGCGAGGTCTGCTCGCCGCTCCACCTCCCCACCGTCTCCAGGATCGCGGCCGCCCTCGCGGATCTCGCCGACCGCCTCGCGGAAGGCCGCTGACCGCCTCGCGACGGGCTGGTCGAGCACCGTCGGCTCAAATTGTTCCGGGACGACACCAGTGGGAGCGTTCCGGAGCCGAACGGCGCCATGTGGCCGAAAGATGTTCCGGGACGTTTCGTCGACGGCGCAGACCGGACAGATTGCACCCGCGGATGGCGCCGCCAGGGTGACGCTGCCCGATCTCGGCCGACGGAACGCAACCCCGGGTGCCATCCCGGAATTTCCTGAAGCCGCCGGGCACCAGGCGCCGCCGGGCAGCAGGCGCTGCCGAGCCGCCGGGCAGGAGGCGCCGCCGGACCGCGACCCATGGCGACACCTGCGCTCGATACCCTCGACCGCATGGCTGAGCCCATCGACCTCCTCCAGACGCTCCGTGACGGCATGCCCGCGACCGATGGCCCCCGACGCCACGTCGTGATCGTCGGCGCGGGGATGGCCGGCCTGACCGCCGGCATGCTGCTGAAGGAAGCCGGCCACCGGGTCACGCTCCTCGAGGCCAGGAACCGCCTCGGCGGGCGCGTCCACACCTACCGCGGGTTCGCCGGCGCGATGTACGGCGAGTTCGGGGCGATGCGATTCCCGCGCCAGCACCACCTCGCCCAGCAGCTCATTCACGAGCGGTTCGGGTTGGCGACGAAGCCGTTCGGGATGGAGGATCAGGACACCTTCATCTACCTCCATGGCAAGGGCGTCCGACGGAGCGAGTTCGACGCCAACACGTTCGACGTCAACCTGCCCGAGGGCGAGCGCGGCAAGACGCCCGGCCAGATCCTCGAGGACGCAATGCGCCCGCTCATCGACCTCGTCGCGCAGCCGGGCGGCTGGACCCAGGTCATCGAGCAGTTCGACCGCTACTCGCTCCTGGGCTACCTCCTGGAGCGTGGCGTCAGCGAGCAGGCGCTGTGGCTGCTCGGGCCCCTCTTCAACCTCGAGGGCCGGTTCCATTTCTCGCTGGTGGAATGGTTCACCCACTGGCACCACGATGTCTTCGGCGACCTCGAGTACATCGATGCCGGTGCGGACACGCTGCCCAACGCGTTCTCGCCGATCCTGATGGGCGACACGCGGCTCGGCGCCGAGGTCCACGCGATCGACCAGAACGCTGATGGCGTCACCGTCCATTTCAAGGATTCCGTGGGGACGCCGGGCTCCGTCGCGGCAGACGAGTGCATCCTCACCGTGCCGTTCGTGCTGCTCCGGCACATGGAGATCACGGGGCTGGACATCGAGAAGTGGTTCTCCATCCGGAACGTCTACTACGGCCGGGCCCACAAGATCTTCATGCAGTTCAGTCGGCGCTGGTGGAAGGACGACTACGACATCGACCACGGCGTCACGGTCACCGATCTCGCGATCCGGAACGTCGTCTACACGCCGGCCGGGCAGGACCCCTCGATCAGCAAGGGCGTGATCATCGCGTCCTACGCCTGGGAGCAGGACTCCATGGCGTATTCGATGCTGGACGAGGGCCAGCGGATCGCCCAGGCGCTCCAGGACCTCGCCAAGATCCATCCAGAGGCCGCCGAGACGTTCGAGTACGGGATCTCGCACGACTGGGCGCTGGACCGCCACGGCGGCGGGATCGGGCCGCTGTTCCGCCCGCTCGAGATGACCACGCGGTTCTACGACGACGTGGTCCGGCCGGTCGGCCGGGTGTGGTTCTCCAGCGACGCCTGCGACAGGCTCAACCGCCGCTGGATCGAGGGCGCGATCGCGTCCGCCGTGACCACCGCGTTCGCGATCAATGCCGGGCTGCGCAACGAGCTGCCGAAGGTCGCCCCCGCCGAGCACTGATCCCGAGCACTGATCCTCGGCCGCTACGATGCCGCGATGGACCAGCCGGCGCTCCGGACCGTTCGCGCGACCAAGTACGTGACGCCGTTCCGTGAAGGCGGCTCGCTGCCGGGCCTCGTCGAGGCGGATGACGACGGCCTGTATGTCGTGAAGTTCAAGGGCGCGGCCCAGGGCCCCAGGGCCCTCGTCGCCGAGGTGATCGCGGGTGAGCTGGGGCGGGCGCTGGGGTTGCCCGTGCCGGAGCTCGTCCTGGTCGACATCGATCCCTCGCTCGGCGGCCTCGATGGCGATCCCTGGGTCGGCGAGCTGCTCGAGAAGAGCCCGGGCCTGAACGCCGGGCTCGACTTCCTGCCCGGATCGCTCACCTTCAACGCTCGCGCCGACGGCCGGCCGGACGCCGATCTGGCGGCCGACATCGTGTGGTTCGACGCGCTCGTCACCAACACCGACCGGTCGCCGCGCAACCCCAACATCCTCGCGTGGCATCGGCGCCTCTGGCTCATCGATCACGGCGCATCGCTGTTCGTCCACCACACCTGGCGAGATCCCGGGGAGCATGCCCAACGGCCCCTCGCGACGGTCTCGGACCACGTCCTGCTCCCATTCGCCTCCGCCATCGAGGGCGCGCACCATCGACTCGCGGCACGGGTGACGCAGCGCCTCTTGTGCTGGATCGTCGCGGTCGTGCCCGATGCGTGGCTCCTCCCCCACCCCGTCGTGGGCGACGCGGCCGCACAGCGGGCGGCCTACGTGACGTACCTGCGGACGCGGGTGGCGGCACGAGACGCGCTCGTGACCTCCATCGAGGAGCTCCGACGTGCCGCCTGAGCCGTTCGAGTACGCGATCCTTCGTGTCGTCCCGCGGGTCGAGCGGGGCGAGGGCGTCAACGTCGGCGTGGTCGTGTTCTGTCGGACGCGGAGCTATCTCGACGCCCGGATCGACCTCGGAGCACGCCATGAGGCGGCGCTTGCGGCACTCGCGCCGGATCTCGACCTGGAGGCCGTTCGCGCGCACCTCGATGCCATCGGGCGGATGATCTCGGGCGGCGGCGAGCCTGACGGCGATGGCGATGCCATCACGCGGCTCGCCGATCCGGAGCGCTTCCGCTGGGTCACGGCGCCGTCGAGCACGATGATCCAGCCCTCGGAGGTGCACGGCGGCATGACGGAAGACGCGGCCAGGTCCCTGGACGACCTCTTCGAGCGCCTGGTCCGCTAGCTCGCGCGGCTGTTCGCCAGCCCGGCGCCCGCCGCGCCTGCTTGACGCGTCGTTGGACGGCTAACCCGCCTGGTCGGCTCCGGTGCTCTCGTCCTCATCGGCGCCGGCCTCGGGCAGCTCGCGCTCGACCTGGCTCAGGTGGCTCACCTCCACGATGCGCGGCTCGCCGTCGCGGTCCTTCCAGCGCGTCTGGAGCTCGACGTCCGACGTCTCGCCGACGACCTTGACGATGACGACGAAGGCGGACGTCGCCCGTTCGATCGATGAGATCGTCGCCTCCGTGGCGGGCAGCGGCAGCAACGCCACGACCTCGCCGAGGTTGCGCTTGAGCTCCTCGCTCAGGTATTCGATCGCGCCATCGACGTTGCCGGCAACCAGCGCATCGCCAACGGCCTGCGCGGCCTCACGGACTTCCTGCTCTTCCATCAGCGGATCGTAGCGACCGCGGGGTTTCGCCGCGGCTGCGGCCGTAGAAGCCGAGGACGACCGCGGCGTGACAAACCGATCGGTGCCGTGCTCACATCGGCCGCAGGATCTCCACGGCGTCGCCGTCGACGACCTCGTGGTCCCGGCCCACCTTCTGGCCCTCGAATCGCGCCGACGGTCCCCAGATCCTCGCGCCGGTGAAGGTCGCCGCGAGGTCGTGGTGGACGGCGTCCGCCACGTCCGTGACGGTCGAGCCGGGCTCCAGGGCCACCGGTTCGTCCTCGGTCACGCCGTTCGTCCGAAGGTGAACCCGGATCAGGCCGGTCAGCCGCCAGGTCGCCTCGCGGAAGGCCTCGATCGAGGCCTCGTCCAGCACGGAGATGCGCAGGACCTCCAGCTCCGGGAACTCGCCGCGCAGCCGGTCGATCGCCTCTTCCGGCGCCTCGTCCGCGCGGGTCGCCGCGAGGATGGAGGGCTTCTCGATTCCGGCGAGCTGGACCTCGGTCATGACCGCCCGGAGCTCCGCCGGATCGGCGTCGGGCCGGGCGCAGTAGACGATGGCGTCGACGGATCGGAGGACCCCGAGCAACGCCCGCCCGCCGCCGCGGTCCTCCGTGGCGCCGGCGATCAGGCCCGGGATCTCGACGAGCTGCACGAGCACGCCGCCGATCCGGGTCAGGGCCGGCACCGGGCGGAGCGTCGTGAACGGGTAGTCGCCCGTCTTGATCTGGATCTCGGAGAGCGCCTGGAGGAGCGACGACTTGCCGACGTTCGGCGGCCCGACGAGCGCGATCTGGGCGGCGCCCTCCCTCCGGACCGCGATCGAGTCGCGGTGGACCGCGTTCGAGCGCACCCGCGTGTCGTCGATCTCCGCGAGGAGCGACTTCCGGAGGTCCGCGTACGGACCGTTCCTGTAGTCGGGTAGCTCGCCGAGCAAGGCGTTGACCTCGCGGATCCGTTCCCGGCCTTCTTTCCCGATCAGCCGACGCTTCGCCACCTGGGCGAAGGTCCGATGCGGCATTGGCATCTCGATCTCCCGTGCTGTTAGCGGGAACGGCGCGAGCGCTCAGGCGCAGCGATTGACGCTGCGGCGGCGGCTCACGTCTTCCCGTGCCCCTTCCCCTGACGCTGGTTCTGGAAGGGGCCGATCAGCCGTTCTGCTTGGAGATCGTGGCGGCCCAGGCGTCGATCGGGCGCCGGCCGGGATGGTGCTGCATGGCGGCGTCAGGGTACCAACGTCGGTCCGTCGCGGGCGAGCACCGTCGCGAGTAGGCTCGGGGTTCACGCAGGAGATCCTCGATGACCCTTGACCACGACCACGACACCCACGCGGGCCACGACCACGACGATCACGCCGGCCACGCCGAGCACGACCATGACGACCACGCCGGCCACGACCACGCCGGGCATGAGCACGTCGACTACCCGACGGCGGTCGCCAACTTTCGGGCCGAGAAGGACGACTTCTTCCGGGATGCCCATGACAGCCCGATTCCCGAGGCTGAGCGTGACGGCTTCATCGGCCTGCCCTACTTCCCGGTCGACGAGGACCTGCGCTTCGAGGGACTGAGCCTGGAGCCCTACACGGGCAGCGAGCCGGTCGGGTTCCAGATCCCCACGTCGGACGGCCAGCTTCGGGCGGCGGAGCGAGCCGGCACGTTCACCTTCGAGGTCGGCGGCACCCCACAACGCCTGACCGGCTACCGGTTCGCGGACGGCGACGCCGAGTCGGTCTTCGTGCCGTTCCTGGACACGACGAGCGGGACCGAGACGTACGGCGCGGGCCGCTACCTGGACCTCTACCCCGAGGAGGACGGGACCTTCTCCCTCGACTTCAACCTGGCCTATCACCCCTCGTGCGTCTACGACCCCAAGTTCTCCTGCCCGCTGACGCCGGCCGAGAACCGCCTCCCGCTCCGGATCGCGGCCGGCGAGCGACTCCCGGGCGACCACGCCTGATGCCGGTGACCGATCCGGGGGCCACTGCCGACGGCCATCTGGAACGGGCGATCGCGCTGCTCGAGGCATCGCCACTGATCGACGGCCACAACGACCTCGCGATCGCGCTTCGCCATCACGTCGGCGGCCTCGCGGTCTCGTCGGTGGACCTTCGGTCGAACGTCGTCGGCCTCGACACGGACATCCCGCGGCTGCGCGCAGGGCGCGTCGGGGGCCAGTTCTGGTCGATCTGGGTCCCGGCCGACCTGCCGGAGCCGGACGCGCTGCGGATGGCGCTGGAGCAGCTCGACATCGCCGACGGCTTCGCGGACCGCTATCCGGACGTCTTCGAACGGGCAACGACCGCGGCCGAGGTGGAGCGAGCCTTCGCCGCCGGCCGGATCGCCTCGCTGCTCGGCCTCGAAGGCGGCTCGATGATCGCGAGCTCCCTCCCGGTGCTCCGGATGTTCCATGCCCGGGGCGTCCGTTACATGACCCTGACCCACTGGAAGACCACACGCTGGGCGGACGCGGCCACGGACGAGCCGCGCCACGGCGGCCTGACGGCGTTCGGACAAGAGGTGGTCCGGGAGATGAACCGGCTGGGCATGCTGGTGGACCTGAGCCATGTGTCGCCGGCAACGATGGCGTCGGCCCTGGACGTCGCCGAAGCGCCGGTCGTCTTCTCGCATTCGAGCGCGTTCGCGGTGAACCCGCACCCCCGGAACGTGCCCGACGACATCCTCCGGCGCGTCCCGGAGAACGGCGGCGTCGTGATGGCCGTGTTCCTCTCGCAGTTCGTCTCCGACGAGGTCCGGCTGCACAGCCAGCCGGCGACGGACCTGCAGGAGGCGTTCGAGCGCGAGCACCCCGAGGCCTCGCCGGAGGAGGCGCGCGAGGTCCGGCGGGCGTGGTTCGCCGCCAATCCCCCACCGACGGCGACGATCGGGCAGCTCGCCGACCACATCGATCACCTGGTGAAGGTCGCGGGCGTGGACCACGTCGGCATCGGCAGCGACTTCGACGGTGGCGAGTACACGCCGGCCGGCCTGGAGGACGTCTCGCGCTTCCCCTGGCTGATCGCGGAGCTCCTGGAGCGGGGCTACGGCGACGACGACGTGCGGGCGATCGCCGGCGGCAACATCCTCCGCGTCATGCGCGGCGCGGAAGCCGCCGCGGAGCGGCTCCGGGCCGAGCGTGGGCCCTCCGAGGCCACCATCGAGGAGCTCGACGGGGCCTAGGGCCGCATCAGAGGGTCACTCGCCAGCTCGGAGCTCACCACACGTCGCCGGGCCGCCACTCGCAGCTGATCGGCTCGGTGAGGTCGAAGTCCGGCGAGGTCGGCGTGCGGAGCACGAGCAGGTAGCCCTCCTCCTCCACCGTCCGTTCGAGGCCGCCGGGCGTGCGCAGGAACATCTCGCCTTGCCACGCCCCCGAATCGAGCGCAGCTCGGCGGGCGTGAGAGCTGCCGTGGGCAGCAGGCGCAACGTGGCGGCCTCGGGCATGGCTCGAGTTGTCGGGCCTGCGTGGGGTGGGTCTATCGGTCGAGGCGCATCGCGGCTACCCTTTGCGCACTGCGGTTGACCGCCGCGAGCAAGTGAGGATTGATGAACAAGTTCGATCGCGCCCGGAGGAAGGCCCAGAACGAGCGCGTCGTCGAGATCGAGCGCGCCTGGCGCGGCAGCATCCCGAGCGACGTCGCATCCGCCTTCGATGCCCAGATCCGCGCCGCCAAGGCGCGCGGCCCGCTCCCGCCGCCGCCGGACATGCCGCCCGGGACTGCGCCTCGACCGCCGCGCCCCGGCCATGAGCCCAAGCCGCCGAAGACCGAAGAGCGCCCGCGGCGGGGTCGCTAGCCGGTGCGGCGAAAGAAGGTCACCTACCCGCCCCCGAAGACCGCCACGTCCAGTCGCGGGGGCGCGACGAACGCCGACGCCCGGGCCGCCGCGGCCGCCGAGCGCGCGGTCACCATCAACCTCCAGGCCATGACCGGCCGCGCGGACATCGTCCAGGGCAGCCGGGTCCGGATCATGAGCGGCCTCTACAGCGGCGAGATCGCCGTCGTCGAGTCCGTCGTGGGTGGGGTCATCCCCGCTGCGCTCGTCCGCACCGAGGCCGGTCGCTCGCGTCGCGTCCGAACCGTGGACCTGGTGCTCGACGCCGGTGGCGGCAATGGCAATGCCAGTGCCGGGGGCGCCTCCGCCGAACCCGCTGCGGGCGCCTCCTCCGAGCCCGCCGAGGCCTAGCCGCCCCTCGCGTCCTCGGTCATCACCAGGACGACCTTGCCGGTCGCGGTGCCATCGTCAACCAGCGAGATCGCCTCGACCGCCTGCTCCAAGGGGAAGCGCCGGTCTACGATCGGTCCCGATGACGGTGCAATGGTTCCGCGTGGCAGTCCCGGTCGCGGGTGGCTGGCGGTCCCCGAACGCCCCGCGCGACATCGACGCGCCGGCGTTGGGTGCTGATCCGGATATCCGCGGCTGGCTCGACGGAATGACCGCCGATGACAAGCGCGGTCTTGTCGGTCGGCTCGAGACCCAGGTGCTCCTCGGCGAGACGGTGATCCACGAGGAGACCCTGGACGAGTGGGCCCACGTGGCCATCCCCGATCAGCCGGCGACATCCGGCGGGGCGCCGTACCGCTGCTGGGTGCCGCTCGCGCAGCTCGCCCCCGCCGACAGCGCGCCCACGACAACCGGTGTGACGGCAACCGTGCTCGCACCCGTGGCGCCACTCGACGCCGGCAGCGGCTCGGTGGACCTCAGCTTCGGGACGGCGCTTCCGCACCTCGGAGACGACGACGGCCGCGTCGCGGTCGCGCTGCCGGACGGGCGAACGGGCTGGCTCGGCCGCGGCGACGTGGCGATCCACGACCACGCTTCCCCAGCCCTGCAGGCCACCGCCGCGTCCGTGACTTCGACGCTGCAGTCGTTCGTCGGCCTGCCCTACCTCTGGGCCGGCCGGTCGGGATTCGGCTTCGATTGCTCCGGGCTCGTGCAGCTCGTCCACCGGGTCCACGGGATCACGCTACCGCGCGACACCGGCCCGATGTCAGCGGCCGGTGAGCCGGTCGACGCGGCGGGTCGCCAGCCCGGCGACCTCGTCTTCTTCGAGCGCAACGGCGACGTCCACCACGTGGTCACCTGGCTCGGCGACGGGTTGGTGGTCGAGTCGCCGAAGACGGGGCTTCCGGTCCGGGTGATCGAGCTGGACGCGCTGCCCTATGCCGCCGAGGTCACCGTTACCCGGCGGGTGCTGCGTTGACGCGAACTGACGCCTGGCGTGTACTTCGAACATGGCAACGACGCGCCTGAGCGCAATTTCGGCGGCCCCGCCGGAGATCGTCTATGACCTCTTCACCAACCTCGATCGGATGAAGGAGTGGGTCGGCGGTGTGACGAAGGTCACCGACGTCGACGGGGCGCTGGGGCGCACCGGCACAAGCTACATCGTCTGGTTCGGGCCCGTGAAGAGCCCCACCGTCGTGCTCGAGGCCGAGCGGCCGCTGCGCTATCGCTCCAGGTTCGGCAGCTGGGTCCTCCGGGGCGAGAGCGACACCGCCTTCGAGCCGGAGGGCGAGGGCACCCGAATCCGCCAGGAGATCCGCACGATCGGGTGGTTCTCGGAGATCTCGTCCCGGGTGTTCTCGATCGGGTCGTACAAGGGCAGCTACCAGGGCGAGCTGAACGAGTTCGCGAGACTGGCCGAAGTGGAGGCCGCCAAGGCCCGCTGACCTGCCGCTAGCT
>DATLDP010000007.1:0-6942 GCA_035525825.1 Candidatus Limnocylindria bacterium | reverse complement strand
GCCGGTGCCGCCCTTCTCCTTGATCCTGACGATCGCCTTCTGGCTGACGTCGAGGGCCCGGTCGATGGAGGCCTGCTCCGGAGCTTCGGCCTCGAGGGCCGTGAGGACGGCCACGTGCTTGGCGAGCATCGCCTCCAGGTGCGCCAGCAGGCCGCTGCTGGCACCGGCATCGGCGACGGCGGCATCGACCTCCGCCTGATACGCCGCGAGCGCGGCCTGGAGCCCGGCAGCATCACCCCAAGCCGCAGCCGCCCCCGCCTCGGCCAGGCGCTCCTGGAGGTGCTGCTCGTGCGCGGCGAGGCGAGCTTCGACCTGAGTCGGCAGCAGGACGGCCTGGAGCACGACCCGGGCGTTGTAGAACGCGCTGCCGGGAGGCGCCGCGAGGACCGCAGCCGAAGTGCCGAAGGTGAGCGCCGCGGCCATGCCCATGGCGATCGCCCGGCGCGGCAGCTGGAAGACCGGCAGCCGCAGCCGCCCGATGGTCCAGCCGGCTCGTTCGGTCACGTCGATGTCGAGAAGGCGCTGGTTCGCGGCGGACAGCGCCGCCGCGGCATTGGCCTGGGCCATCACGACCGCGCGCATCCGCGAGAGCACCGGACCGGACGGCGTGTAGCGCGTGTGGGCGTACGCCTCGAGGGTGTCCTCGACCGCGTCCAGCACCGCGAAGTCCGTGTCGTAGTAGCGGGTCATGGCTGGACCTGGGAGCGGGCTGCGGCGAGGGCGACCCCGCCGGCCGACGCGACGGGCGCGGCGACGGGCGCGGCGACGGGCGCGACCTCGATCCCGAGCGACCGCCGCAGGGCGGCGATCGCGCGGAATTGGAGGCCTCGGATGGTGCCTTCCTGGCGACCCATCGCGACGGCCACCTCGAGAACGGAAAGCCCGGCGAAGAAGCGCAGCTCGATCACCTCACGTTGATCGTCGGTCAGCTCGGTCATCGCCAGGGCGACCTGTTCGAGGTCTTCCCGCAGCGTTGCGCTCGCCTCCGGCCCGATGTCATCGGTCTCCCGAGTCATCGCGGAGATGAGCGGGACGCTGTCCTTGCGCGTCCGGATCTGATCGATGATCGCGTTCCTGGCCAGCCGGAAGAGCCAGCCCCCGAAGGGAATGCCTCGCGATTCGTAGCGCGGGAGCGCTTCCAGGGCCTTGACGAAGACGAGCTGCGTCAGGTCCTCCGCGTCGCTCGGGCGATTGACGCGGCTGGCGATGAACCGATGGATCGGCCCGACATAGGCATCAAAGATCTGCCCGAAGGCCTCGGCGTTGCCGCCCTTGGCCTCCGCGACGAGCCGATCGAGCGTTTCGTCGTCCATGGGGTAACGAGAATCAGGTCGCGGCGTTAGGTGCGCAACGAGTCAACGGTACTGTCCGGGGTGTTCCGGGGCAGGGGGATGCGGACGCGATCCGCCCCCCGTCGGAACGTGAGCGCCTCGAATCCGGCCGCCCGCAGGTGGCCATAGGACTCGTCGAGACGGGCCGCGAAGGACCCCCGCGAATGTGCGTCTGACCCCACGACGACGCGCTCCCCCCCAAGCTCGCGATACCGCGCCACGGCGGCCGCCGAAGGGTACGTCTGCGCTCCGGGGTAGCGCAATCCACTGCTGTTGACTTCGAGCGACACCCCGCCCTCGACGATGGCCCGCAGCGCCGCCTCCTGGAGCTCGGGTCGGGCGCCGAGATCCTCGACGGTGACGAAGGGATAGAGGTAGCGGCGCACGACGTCGAGGTGGCCGATCGTGTCGAAGAGGCCGCTCTGGGCGGCCCCGATGATCTGGTCGTAGTAGGGGGCCACGATCTCGTCGAGGGCGCGCGCGTCCACCCACGACCGGACCCGCGACGGCCAGTAGGGCGATTCGGGCCAGTCATGGACCGAGCCGATGACGTAGTCGTAACGGTACCGCTGGAGGTGGGCCCGGACGTCCTCCTCCCACCGCCGGTTGTAGGTGAGCTCCGCACCGAAGCGGATGACGACGCCCTCCCTGGCCCAGCGCTCCGCGGCCGCCCGGACGGTCCGCTCGCGGTCGGCGAAGCGGGTGTACTCGTAGGCCGGGTCGCGCGGGTCGAAGTCGACGTGGTCGGTGATGCAGATCTCGGGGATGCCGCGCTCGACCGCCAGGGCCGCGTAGACGTCGATCGGGACCGAGCTGTCGGGCGACTGGTCGGTGTGGAGGTGGGCATCCAGCGGCAGGTCTCGGGCCGGCTCCACCCCGGCCGGCGGCTCGGCAACCATGGCGAGGCGCCTAGCCTGAGATGATGCCGAGCTCGGCGCCGACCTTCGCGAACGCCTCGAGCGCGCGGTCCAGCTGATCGTCGGTGAGCGCGGCGGTCACGATCGTCCGAAGCCGCGCCTGGTCCAGGGCGACGGTCGGGAAGACCACGGAGGTGGCGAAGACGCCCTCCTCGAAGAGCCGGCCCGAGAACCGGATCGCGGCCTCCGAGTCGCCGACGATGATCGGCGTGATCGGCGTCTCGGAGCGCCCGGTGTCGAAGCCGAGGCGGGTCAGCTCCGCCTTGAAGCGCTTCGTGCTGGCCCACAGCCGCTCGATCAGCTCGGGCTCGTCGACCATGACCCGGATCGCCTCGCGGCACGCGGCCGCGTCGGCGGGCGGGTGCGATGTCGAGAACAGGAATGGCCGGGCTCGCTGGGTGAGGAGCTCGCGCATGGCGCCCGTGCTCGCGACGTAGCCGCCGAGGACGCCCATCGCCTTCGACATCGTCCCGACCTGGATGTCGACCCGACCGTGGAGCCCGAAGTGGTCCGGCGATCCCCGGCCGTTGCGGCCCAGCACCCCCGAGGCATGGGCGTCATCGACGTAGGTCGCCGCGCCGTACTCCTCAGCCGCGTCGACGATCTCCGCGAGGGGCGCGATGTCGCCGTCCATCGAGAACACGCCGTCGGTCACGACGAGGATCAGGCGGTACGGACCGGAGCCGTCGGGCCGGCCCTTCTCTGCTGCCTCGCGGAGGATCTCGCGCAGCGCGGCGACGTCGCGGTGGGGGTAGACCTTGCGCGGCGCCTTCGACAGGCGCATGCCGTCGATGATCGAGGCGTGGTTCAGGGCATCGGAGACGATCAGGTCCTGCTCGCCGGTGATGGTCGGGATGACGCCCGTGTTCGCGGCGAAGCCCGACTGGAACGTGAGGACCGCCTCCGCGCCCTTGAACTCCGCCAGCTCGGACTCGAGCAGCTCGTGCTCCGTCATCGTGCCCGCGATCGTCCGGACTGCGCCGGAGCCCACGCCGAACTCGCCGAGGGCCCGCATCGCGGCATCCCGCAGGCGAGGGTGGTGGGTGAGCCCGAGATAGTCGTTGGAGCTGAGCGAGATCACCTCGCGGCCGTCGACGACGGTGACCGGTCCCTGGGCGGCGCTCATCACCCGCAGGGGTCGATAGAGGTGCTTCGCCTTGAGGTCCTCGACCTCGGCCTCGACGAAGGCGAGTGGATTCTTCCCGGCCATCAGCTCGCCCCCATCCAATCCATGATGACCTTGCCCGAGTCGCCCGAGCGGGCCGCGGCAAACGCCGCCTCGAAGTCGCGGAACCCGAACCGGTGGGTGATCACCGGCTTGATGTCCAGGCCGGAGCTCACCAGCACGGCCATCTGGTACCAGCTCTCGTACATCTGGCGGCCGTAGATGCCGCGCAGGGTGAGCTGGTTGAACACGATCGCGTGGACGTCGAGGGTGATGTCGCCGGTCGGGATCCCGAGCTGCGCGAGGCGCCCGCCGTGGGCCATGTTCGCGATCGCGCTCCCGATCGCAGCCGGATGGCCGGACATCTCCAGCACGACGTCGAAGCCCTCGACCATGCCCAGCTCGCGCTGGACGTCGGCGAGGTCGCGCTGGGTCGGGTCGACCGCGATCGTGGCGCCGAGCTGCTCGGCGAGCCTGCGGCGGAACTCGATCGGCTCGGAGACGACGACGTGCCGCGCGCCGGCGTGGCGGACGACCGGGATCGCCATCAGGCCGATGGGGCCGGCGCCGGAGATCAGGACGTCCTCGCCGTGGACCTCGAACGCGAGGGCCGTGTGCACGGCATTCCCGAAGGGGTCGAAGATCGCCGCGACCTCCTCGTCGATGCCGTCCCAGTGATGCCAGATGTTGGTCATCGGCAGCGCGACGTACTCGGCGAAGGCCCCCGGCCGCCCGACGCCCAGCCCCACAGTGTTGGCGCAGAGGTGCCGCTGGCCGGCCATGCAGTGGCGGCACCGGCCGCACGTCACGTGGCCCTCGCCGCTGACGAGGTCGCCGGGGTGGAAGTCGCTGACGTTGGAGCCGACCTCGACGATCTCGCCGACGAACTCATGCCCCACGACGAGGGGCGGCACGATCGTCCTGGCCGCCCACGAATCCCACGCATCGATGTGAAGGTCAGTCCCGCAGATGCCGGTCTTGTGGACGCGGATCAGCACGTCGTTGATCCCGATCCCGGGCTTCGGCACCTCCTGGAGCCGCAGCCCGGGGCCCGCGTCGGCCTTGACGAGGGCGAGCATCAGGCGGGCCGGCGACTCACCGCCGCATCAGCTCGGCGAGGGAGCCGTGCTGGCGGGCGCGGACGTCGTGGGGCTGGTGGCCGGCGATGCCCCGGGGGTCCCGGTCGGGGCCGGTGACGCCGTCGGGGGCGCCGGCGTCCCGGTGGGGCCGGGCGTCGCGGTGGGGTCCGCGCACTGCTGCTCCGGGTTGAACTGCTCGGCCTGGCGGGCGTAGAACTCGAACATCAGGGCCTCGTCGATCGTGTCCATCGGGAGCACCAGGTCCCAGACGATGGCCGCGTAGGGCCACGCCATCTCGTCGAATCGCGCGATCAGCGGCGTCAGGTTGCCGGGCGGGGTCTTGCACTTCGGGCTGTCCGGCCACCTGGCGAGCAGCTCCTGGAGCTCCTGCTGCCCCTCGTCCGTGCAGGCATGGGGCGTCGTGCCGTCCGGCGACTTGCACGAGTAGAGCAGCACGATCGCGCCGTGCTCGAGGTTGTGGACCCAGCCGGGTGGGGTCGCCGGGTCGTTCGGACCGTAGAGTCCCCCCTTGAGCGGTCCACCAGGTGCCGGATAGTGCTTGCCGCTCGCCGGCGGGCAGTACTTGTACTTGACCGTCGCGCCGACGTTGTTCTCGTGGACGTGGCCCATGTCCGGCTGGACCAGCCCGGGGCCGGGCGCGCTCGGGACCGGAATCGCGGTCCGGCCCGGCGCCAGGGATGCCGACGCCGGTGTCGCGGGGACGGCGGTCACCGGTGGGATCGTGGGCGACCAGGTCTCGCCGCAGGCATAGGTCGGGCGGGTGAAGTTCAGGAACGCCATCGTGAACAGGACCAGGAAGACGAGGCCCGCGACGCCCCAGGTGAGGCGGGAGCGGTTTCGCTCCAGGAAGGACGCGCTGCGGGGGGCGGGTCGGCGGGAGCGTCGGGTTGCCCGGGTGGCCGGGGTCGGACGACGCGGCGTCGTGGTCAAGGAACTGCAGGCCTCGGTGACGTGGTTGGGAGGATCCGCTGCCGCGGACGGCGGCCAGTCTGCCAGATCGGCCCGAGACACGCGGCAGACACAGCAGCCTCGCGGGCGCGGGCGCCGGTCAGGGCTCGGCCAGCCAGGCCTCGGCGAGTCGCGACCGAAGTCCCCGGTAGAGGAGGGCGGCCAGGGCGGCGAGGAACACCGCCGGGATCAGCAGGCCGTAGAGCAGCGCGAGGGGAATTGCCGGCAGGACCAGGGTCGCGAGGCCGAGGGCGAGATTCCGCGACGCCGCCTTGCGCTGGAGCACGAGGGTGATCGTGAAGATCGTGTAGGCGAGCAGGGCCATCATCACCACGCCCAGGGGCGTGATCGGAACGAGGACGGCCTGCTCGACGACGTTGCCCAGCGTCAGCCCCGCCCCCGCCAAAATCAGGAAGGCATACACGAGGAACAGGGCCACGCCCCACGGCATTCGCCGGCCCGAAACCGTCATGCGGCCATTGTGCCGCCTTCGCCGTCGGGGGCTTGACGCCGACCGGCTGGCTCGCGTACCGTCCACTAAACCGGTTAACTAAACCGGTTTTGCGGACCCAGCTCGAGGCCCTGTGCAGCGCCGCGGGACGAGCCAGTGGCGCACCCGGCGAGCCTCGCCGGATCTTTTGGAGGAGTGAGTGGAGCGACGTCTCCATCGCCCGCGGATCGCCGACGTGGCGCGCGAGGCCGGCGTCTCGAAGACGGCGGTCTCGTTCGCGTTCAACAGCCCCGAGCGGCTGTCCGCAGAGACCGCGGTCCGGATCCGGGAGGTCGCGGACAACCTCGGCTACCGGCCCCATCCGGTCGCGCGGCTCCTGACCCAGCGCCAGACGATGACGATCGGCGTCCTCACGCCCCAGGCCCTCTCGGTCATCTTCTCCAACCCGTTCTTCGCGCTGTTCAGCGAGGGCGTCGCCCAGGCCGCGGAGGAGCTCGGCTACGAGCTCCACTTCATCTCGCCCCTCCACGGCTCCCTGGCCCTCGCGATGGGCCGGGCGACCGTCGACGGGGTCGTCGCGATCGGCCTCTCCGCGGAGCATCCCGAGGTCGGCCAGATCCGCGGCGCGGGCCTCCCCATGGTCCTTGTCGATTCGGACGACCTGCCCGAGCACAGCTCCATCGTGGTCGACGACGAGGCCGGCGCCACCGCCGCCGCACGACACCTTCTCGACCTCGGCCACCGCGACGTGGCCGTGCTCGCCGTCGAGGGCCCCCAGTCCGCGGGGGATTCGCCGACCACGGAAGGCGTGACCGCCCGGCGGCTCCGCGGCTATCGAGCCGCCTTCGATGTGGCGGGCGTCGACCTCCCCGCGGAATCCGTCGTCGCCGGCCGGGCCTCGATCGTCGGCGGTGCGTCCACCTTCCATCGAGCCTGGGGCATGGGCCTCCGGCCGTCGGCGCTGCTCTGCATGAGCGACGCCATGGCCATCGGCGCGATGAACGCCGCGCGCGAGCTCGGGCTCGAGATT
>DATLDP010000022.1:0-30230 GCA_035525825.1 Candidatus Limnocylindria bacterium | reverse complement strand
TTGCCGACCGCCTTGGACTCGCCCGTGATCATCGACTCGTCGACGTCCGCGCTTCCCTCGACCACCACGCCGTCCACAGGGACGCGGGCGCCGGGCCGCACCAGGACGACGTCGCCGAGGGCGAGCGCGCCGATCGCGACTTCCTCGGTGCCGCCGGCGGTGACCCGCTCCGCGGTGTCAGGCAGCAGCTCAGCGAGGGCCGCCAGAGCGCCTCGAGCCTGGGCGATCGAGCGCATCTCGAGCCAGTGGCCGAGGAGCATGATCGTGATGAGGGTCGCCAGTTCCCACCAGATCTCGACGTCGAAGAGGCCAAGCGTCCCCGCCCAGGAAGTCACGAAGGCGACCACGATGGCCAGCGAGATGAGGGTCATCATCCCGGGCTTGCGGTCGGTGAGCTCGCCTTGGGCGCCGCCGATGAAGACCATCCCGCCGTAGATGAAGACGATCGTCCCGAGGATTGCAGGGAGGTATTCGATGCCCGGCAACATCGGGATCGGGTAGCCGACCCATTCCTGGATGTCGTGGCTCAGCAGGACGACCGGAACGGTGAGGACCAAGCTCAGCCAGAACTTGTCCCGGAACATGGCGACCGAGTGGCCCGCGTGCTTGTCGTGCCCACCCGCGCCGTGATGCCCATCGCCACGGGTCGGCGCTGCCGCTCCCTCCTGGAGGTGCTCGGTCCGCTCCGCGACGTCCGGTTGGTGATGCTCGTGGTGATCCATCAGGCGCCCTACCCGCTGACGACGATCGTGGCCCTCATGCCACCGCCGTAGTGGCCCGCGACGTGGCACCCGGCGAGGGTTTCACCGGGCTCGGAGAAGGTGTACGTGAGTTCCCTGGTCTGCCCCGGTTTGACCGGGATCCCTTGGGGCTCGTCGTGGCCCATGCCGCCCATCTCGACCATTTCCTTCTCGTGCGCCCCCTGGGCCTCCTCGTCACCGAGGTAGAACTCATGGTCGGTCGCGCCGCGGTTGGTGATCATGAAGGTGACCGGCACGCCTGCAGGGACGGTCATCGCCCTGGGCTCGATCCTGAGGCCATCCGTCAGGTTCACCTCAGTGCGAGTAACTGAGGCCGACGCTGCCGGGGCCGACGACCCGGGCGCGGCGGGCCCCGTCGTGGCACCCCCACCGGACGAGCAGGCTGCCACAAGAAGGGTGGCAGCAACGAGAAACATCGGGAACCGGCGGGCATCCATCTGGGTACTCCAATACTCCTGGGGAGTATCCTACTCGACCTCCTCCTACCCGTCAGACGGACCCCCTGGACGCGGTAGAACCAAGCAATAACGAGGTGGTCGTATCGGTCTAGGAGGGGGTGCTGACCTTCTTCCTGATGCTGGTCATCGTGGCCGTGGCCAGTCCGACCTGTGGATCTACCTGGTGGCGCCGCCGGTCGGCGCCGTCGCCGCGGCCGTGGTCTACCGCTACCTGCACTCCAGCGACTAAAGTCGGCTCCGAGCTGAACTCAAACGAGCGGCCCGGGAGACTTGCACCCGCCCTCGGATCCCGAGGCGTAGCACCCGAGGCGAATGGACCCCACCGCCTTGGCCAGTCACGCTCATCGGGATGTCGACGGGCGTCAATTCGAGCGTCACCAGCGATGGCTCGACGCCTTCCGGATGCTGTATTGGCGCGCCCGACAGGACTCGAACCTGCGACCTTTGGGTCCGGAACCCAACGCTCTATCCACTGAGCTACAGGCGCGCGGACGGCGAATGATACCGAGTGGGCGCGCGATAGCCCTCGGGGTGCTCGACCAGGGCAAGGCGGGGAGCTCGACCGTGACTCGGATTCCGCCCGTGGGCAAGGGGTCGAGGTGGAGCGGTAGCTCCGGCGGCGCAGCGCGAGCGGCAGTCAGCGCGAGCGGTGCGAGGGGCGCCTCGTCACGGGACGAAGCTCACGGTATCGACGACCCGGCGCCCGGCGCCGAGCACGCTCTCGAGCGTGCTGACGGATGGCGTCGTCGTCCAGTCGGTGCTGACGATGATGGTCACGGCCTTGTTCCCGACACCCACCACCGTCAGCCGGAACCGCTCGCCGGGGGCCGCGCTCCAAACCTCGCCGCCGGCGCGGAGGATCGACGCGCCGCCGCCGATCGGCCCGCCGCACGCCATCAGCGCGCCATCCGCGACGCTCACGTCCACCTGGCTGCCAATGGAGCCACCGATCCGGACGGTCTGCGTCTCCGACAGCGTCAGGTGGCCGAGGCCCTGGAGCTGCCGAATCAGGTCTCCAGGCCCAGGCCCGTTCGGCCCGCCCTCACCGCCCTCGATGCAGGGATTGCCGATCACCTCCTGCACGCGGAGGAGGTCGATCCTCGTGGCGGGGCCTTCGCGAACGAGCCGCAGGATTTCCGGTGCGTCCTGCTCGGCGGCCCAACCCGCGCTGACATCAAACTTGAACCCCGGGTCGAAGAACCGCGAGTGGTAGCTCCCGATGTCCAGCGGTCCGACGTTCAGCAACCGAACCGAGCCGGCAGTTGCTCCCGGGGTGGCTCCCGACCCCGCCCCGAGATTCGCAAGCAGCTGCGAGCCGAAGACCGCCACGATGGCGGCAGCGGCCACGGCGGCAATCCCGGCCGCCCCGATCATCGCGGGGCGCCGCATCTCGCGCCGCGGGTGAGGGGCCGTGTCGCGGACGACGGCAAACACCTCGACGGCGTCACGGATGCCCTTGAGGCGTCGCCGGCCGCGAGGGATGAAGCCGACCGGGATGCTCGCCTGGGTGATGCCCTTGACCGTCGAGCTCACCAGGACCTCGCCTGGACGAGCCGCGGCGCAGAGGCGCGCGGCCATGTTGACCGCGGTGCCGATGTAGCCCTCGGCGGTCTCGATGGCCTCGCCGGCGTGCACGCCGACGCCCAGACCGATCGGTCGGCCGGGATCCCGGGCGTTCAACTCTTCCGTGGCGTCGACGATCTCCAGCCCGCACATGACGGCGCTGGAGGCGGAGGGGAAGACTGCGTGGATCGCGTCGCCCTCCGTCTTGATCTCGGCGCCCTGGTGGCGGGCGATCGTCCGGCGCGTGATCTCCAGGAACCGGCCGACCATCGCGGCCGCGGCGGTGTTGCCGTGCCGCTCCGCGAACGCGGTGAAGCCGCGCAGGTCGGAGAACAGGAAGCCGCGATAGGCCGCGGACGCGGCACCGGTGCGGGTGTCGTCGGTCATGTGCGACAGATGGTAGTCACCCTCGGCACGCCCCAATCCAGCATCGCGACCCGGCGGCCCGTCCTAGGCTCGCCGGAAAAAGGAGCGCCGACGATGAAGCTGACCGCAACCGAGTTCGTGACCCTCGACGGTGTCTACCAGGGGCCGGGTGCGCCGGACGAGGATCGGCGCAACGGCTTCGAGCGTGGTGGCTGGCAGGCGCCCTTCGGCGACGAGGAGACCGGCCGGTTCATCACGTCCGTGTACGAGCGCATGGACGCCATGCTGCTCGGCCGCACGACATTCGACATCTGGGCGTCGTACTGGCCAGATCACGACGGCGGCGACCCCGTCTCCCACGGGATCAACGTGCTGCCGAAGTACGTCCCCTCGACGACCCTCAAGGACCCGGCGTGGCAGAACACCCACGTCCTGGACGGCGACGTGGAGGCCGCGGTGCGAGAGCTCAAGGCGAAGCCCGGCCGGGACCTGCTCCTCCAGGGAAGCGGCGTCCTCCTGCGCTGGCTCCTCGAGCGGGACCTGGTTGACGAGTTGAACCTGCTCATCTACCCGGTCCTGGTGGGGGACGGCCTGCGGCTCTTCCGGGATCAGGGCCAGACGCATCGGCTGGAGGTGCTCGACTCCCGGACGACGCCGGCCGGCGTCATCATCCAGACCTATCGACTGGCCGGTCGCGCCTCGTTCGGCAGGGTCGACGAGTGATCTCGGTGGGCCAGGTGCGCGAGGACCGCCCCGTCGGAGCTTGACAGGCAGTTAGTACAACCATATGGTTGTACGAATGCAGGTGATGCCACTTCAGCCAGCCGCCATCGACCGGGTGCTCGGCGCCCTCGCGGACGCCACCCGGCGCGACATCCTGCGTCGCGCGATGGCCGGCCACGAGGGCGTCGCCCAGCTCGCGACGCACTACCCGATGAGCTTCGCCGCGGTGCAGAAGCACGTCGCGATCCTCGAGGGTGCCGGGCTCGTGACGAAGTCGCGGACCGGGCGTCGCAAGGTCGTCCAGACCAGGGTTGACGGGCTCGCGATCGCGCGCCGGCTGCTCGACCAGTACGAGGAGCTCTGGCGCGGCCGGGTGGACCGCATGGTCAGCCTCATCAGCGACGAGAAGGAGTTCCACGCATGACCGTGACCGCGATCGAGAAGGATCCCCAGAACCTGACCATGACCGTGATCGCCGAGTTCGACGCCACGCCGGAGCGCGTCTGGCAGCTTTGGGCGGACCCTCGCAAGCTGGAGCGCTGGTGGGGCCCGCCGGAATACCCGGCGACCTTCACCCGCCACGAGCTGACGCCCGGCGCCCGGGTCGAGTATCACCTGACCGGCCCGGAGGGCGACACGCCGAAGGGCTACTGGACGATCGTCGAGGTCGAGCCGCCGCACCACATCAGGGCGGTCGATGGCTTCGCGAACGAGGACGGCTCCAACAATGACGAGATGCCCGGCCCAGGCGGCATGGACATCCGGATTGAATCGATCGGCGACGGGCGAACCCGGATGTCGATCCTGAACGAGTTCCCGAGCACGGAGGCCATGGAGGCGCTCCTCGCCATGGGCCAGGAGAAAGGCATGCGAGACGCCATCGGCCAGATCGATGCCATTCTCGCGGAGGACACCGTCGGGGCGCGCTAGTGGCCGGCGCCCTCCGCGCCATTTCATTCGCGCCGGTCGGCTGCTCCCGCATTCGACCGGCGCATCCGCTTTTGATCGAGCAGCTCGATCGTCAGGAGAACGCCAGCATGACCACCGCGACCCAGGCCACCACGAAGACGATCGACACCGACGGCGCGACCGTCACGTACGACGTTCGGCCGGGTACCTCGACCGATCTGCCGCCGCTGTTCCTCATCGGGTCGCCGATGGGTGCCGGCGGGTTCACGACCCTCGCATCCCACTTCCCCGAGCGGACGATCGTGACCTACGACCCCCGCGGCGTCGAGCGCTCGACGGCCCACGATCCGAAGGCAGCGATCACGCCCGAGGTCCAGGCCGACGACGTCCACGCCGTCATCGAGGCCGTCGGTGGCGGGCCGGTGGATCTCTTCGCCAGCAGCGGCGGGGCCGTCGTCACGCTGGCGCTCATCGCGAAGTACCCGGGTGACCTGCGGACGGCGATCGCGCATGAGCCGCCGCTCGCGTCGATCGTGCCGGATCGCGAGCACGCGCTGGCAGCGACCAAGGTGATCAACGACGAGTACATGGCGGGCGGATTCCCGGCTGGGATGGCTCGCTTCATGCAGGTCGTGATGCACCAAGGCCCGTTCACCGCGGACACGCTCTCGGGACCGGCGCCGGATCCGGGGATGTTCGGCATGCCGACCGAGGACGATGGCAATCGAACGGACCTCATGCTCGGTCATAGCGTGAAGTGGCTGACGACCTACGAACCCGACTTCCAGGCCGTCAAGGCCGCGCCGACGCGGATCGTGATTGCCGTCGGCGCCGGGTCGCACGGCGAGCTCGCCCAGCGGGCCGGCGAGGAATCGGCAAGGCGCCTGGGGACCGAGGCGGTTCGCTTCCCCGGCGACCACGGTGGCTTCCTGGGCGGCGAGTACGGCCAGACGGGCGAGCCGGACGCGTTTGCCGCGAAGCTCCGGCAGGTCCTGGCCGGATAGGCTTCGCGGGGCCGGCCTTCCCGGCCGGAACCCAGCTGCCGGAGCCACTGCTTGCTCGAGCGCCTTCTCCTCGACGTCGATCCCGCGAATCTCGGCCTGCTCGGAACGGCGCTCGCGCTCGGGCTGCGGCACGGCATCGATTGGGATCACATCGCGGCGATCACGGATATCACGAGCACGACCGCCGCCGGCGAATCCAGCGAGATCGCACACGAGGAGGCCCACCTCGCGGGCGAGCCGACGCATCCGCACGGCGGGACCGCCGAGCTCGCCGCGCACGGCGCGGAGGAGCCGGAGCACCATCAGCATCACGACCACGCCCACGGCGAGGGTCATCGGGTGCGGTTCGCGGGCGAGCAGCGCCGCGCCGTGCTCCTGGGCTCGCTGTACGCCCTGGGTCACGCCCTGGTCGTGGGCCTGCTCGGCGCGGCGGCGCTCCTGTTCGGGGCCGTCCTGCCCGACTGGGTGGACCCGATCATGGGCCGGATCGTCGGCCTGACCCTGATCGTTCTTGGCGTCTGGGTCTTCTACTCGGTCTACAGCTACGTCCGGCATGGCACCGAGTTCCGGCTTCGGAGCCGCTGGATGCTGGCGTTCGCGTCACTCCGTTACGGCTGGCGCTGGTTCCGCGCGAAGCTCCACGGGCATGACCACGTCGATCCGGTCGAGGCGAGTACGTACGGGGCGAGGACGGCCTTCGGCGTCGGGATGATCCACGGGATCGGGGCCGAGACCGGCACCCAGGTGCTGATCATCGCCGCCGTCGGCGGCGCCGCGAGCGTCGGCCTCGGCATCCCGATGATGCTGGCCTTCATCGCCGGCCTGCTCATCTCCAATACGGCGATCGTGCTGATCTCGGCGACGGGCTTCGTGGCCAGCCAGCTCCGCCAGCGGATCTACCTGGTGGTGGGGGTGATCGCCGGCGTCTTCAGCCTCGTGGTTGGCCTGGTGTTCCTGTTCGGGGTGGAGTCGATCCTGCCGGAGCTCAGCAACCTCTTCTAGCGCGCGCCCGCCCTGATGGCTGGTCCGTGCGAGTTGACGCGGCGCAGGATCGACTCCCCACGACGGACGTTGCTCCCCCGGCGCGCCGGCACGCACGGCCGTTGCAACGCGCCCGGTCGCCGCCTACGATCCGCTGGCCCAGCGGGTCCTGACGCTCCCCCAGCACCCCAAGCACCCCCGTGCGCGCGACCTCCGGGCGCCGCACGTCCGGAGGTGATGCCATGACATCCCAGGCGACCGCCGACCTGCTCTCCGAGGTCCAGGCGCTGATCCGCGAGCGCGAGCGCGACGGCGTCCTCGGGCTGGCCGAGCTGATCGGTCCGGCCGAGTGGGCGGATCTCGTGCCCCAGCTGGAGCCGTCCGAGGTCGCGGTCCTCATCCAGTGGCTGCCCGACGAGGAGATCGGCGAGATCCTCGAGGAGCTGGCGCCGACCGCCGCGGCCCGGATCCTGCGAACGCTGTCTGCCCCCGAGGCCGGCCGCCTCCTCGGCGAGATGGATCCCGACGACGCCGCTGACGTGGTGGATGCCCTGCCGGATGACGCGGTCGACGAGATCCTCGTCCGGATGAAGCCCGAGGACGCGGCCGAGATCCGGCAGCTCTCTGGCTACGACCCGGACACCGCCGGCGGGATCATGACCCCCGCCTACGTGGCGGTCTCGAAGGACGCAACGTCCGCGCAGGCGATCGCCGCAATCCGCCGGCTCGTCGACGAGGCGGAGACCGTCAACTACGTGTATGTCGTCGATCCCGAGCGCCATCTCCTCGGCGTCCTCTCGCTGTATCGCCTGCTCCTGAGCCCCGACTCGACCCCGGTCGAGCAGCTGATGGCGCCCTCCACCGTCCGCGTCCGCGCCTCGGCGGACCAGGAGACCGCGGCCCGCATCCTGACCGACCGGAACCTCCTCGCCATCCCCGTGGTCGACGATGACGACCACCTGCTCGGGATCATCACCGAGGACGACGTCGCCGACGTCATCGAGGCAGAGGCCACGGAGGACATCGAGCGGCTCGGCGGCAGCCAGCCGCTCAACGTGCCGTACCGGCTGGCGTCCGTACCGCTGCTCGTTCGCAAGCGCGTGGGCTGGCTGCTCCTGTTGTTTATCGCCCAGGGCTACACGGGCACCGTGCTCAAGAGCTTCGAGGGCGAACTCGCGGCCGTCGTGGCTCTCAGCTTCTTCATCCCGCTGCTGATCGGCACCGGCGGGAACGTGGGGAGCCAGACCGTGACGCTCGTGGTCCGGGCCATGGCCCTCGGCGAGGTCGCGCTGCGCGACATCGGCTGGCTGGTCTTCAAGGAGCTCCGCGTCGGCCTGGTGATGGGGCTCGTCATGGCCGTGATGGCGATCGGCCAGGCGTACGTCCTGGGCGTCTCCTCCGACATTGCGACGGCCGTCTCGATCGCCGTCGTCGCCATCTGCGCCTGGGCCGCGCTGGTCGCGGGGGCACTGCCGCTCATCCTGCGCCGCCTCGGGGTGGACCCGGCGGTCGTCTCGGCGCCGCTGATCTCAACGCTCGTCGACGGCACGGGCCTGCTCATCTACTTCGAGATCGCCCGGGTCGTCCTCCGGCTCTGACGGCGCGGATGCGCAGGCGTGCCGCTGCCGCTTACAGCCAGCCGCGCCGCCGGAAGATCAGCCACAGCCCGACGCTGACGATCAGCATCAGCGCCAGGGAGAACGGGTAGCCGAGCGCCCAGTGCAGCTCCGGCATGTCGAAGTTCATGCCGTAGACGGCCGCGATGAGGGTCGGCGCGAAGATGATCGCGGCCCAGGCGGAGATCCGCTTGACCTCCTCGTTCTGCTGGAAGCTCGCCTCGGTCAGCCGCTTGACCTCGTCGTTCTGGGCCTGGTTCACGAGGGTTGCGTTCACGGTCAGGATGTCGGACAGGCTCTGGCGGAAGCCGGCGACCCGCTCCGTGACCGTGGTCGCGTGGTCGGCAACGTCGCGGAGGTACCGCTGGAGCTCCTCGTTGGTGTCGTACTTCTCGAAGCCCGCGACCAGCGCATCGAGCATGCCGTGCAGCGGTCGGACGCAACGCTGGAACTCGATCACCTCGCCCGATAGCTCGTAGATCCGGCGGGACACGGTCGGGTCGCCGCGGAAGACCTGGGCCTCGATCTCGTCGATGTCCTTGTCCAGTCCCGCGACGACGGGGGCGAAGCCGTCGACCACGCTGTCGAGGATCGCGTACAGCACGGCCTCGGGCCCCAGCGCGAGCAGGTCGGGGCTCGTCTGCATCCGATGGCGGACCGTTGCGAGGTCCGGGGTCCGGCTGTGGCGGACCGTCAGGACGAAGTTCCGGCCGACGAACACGTGGATCTCGCCGAACTCGACTTCCTCCTCGCGATCGAGGTAGGTGGTCGCGCGGAGGACGACGAACAGGGTGGAGCCGTAGCGCTCGATCTTGGGTCGCTGGTGGGCGACGATCGCGTCCTCGACCGCCAGCTCGTGGAGCCCGAACTCCTCGGCAACCGGTCGAAGCTGGGCCTCCGTCGGGCGGAAGAGGCCGATCCAGGCCATCGCCCCCTCGGTCTCCCGGAGGAGGCGCGCGGTGTCCGAGACGGTCGTCGGCGAGCCGACCCGCTTGCCGCCGAGGTAGACGCCCGCGTCCACCATGCTCTGCTCGCTCGGCGCGACGACGTCCTCCGGGCGCGCTTCCATGGAGACCTCGGGCGCCTCGATGGGTGGCGCCGCCGCGCCCGCGTTGGACCGCCGCGTCGGGAGCAGGAAGCGCGGCCGTCGCTCGGTCATGTCGAGAGGCTAGCCGGTCGCCTAGCCAACGTCGGCGGGGTCGATCGCGAAGTACACGCCGGCCGCTCGGATGTGGCGGAGGGCGAGGCGATAGACGAGGTTCCCCGGAAACGGATGCTGGCCGAAGGAGCGGAGGGCTCGGTCGCGGAGCAGGCCCTGGTCGAGGTCAGCCGGGTGGAGGCGGCGCGCGCGGATCGCGATCGGGCCGGACCTCGGGAAGGCCAGATCCGCCGTGCCTGCCGCCTCGAGGTTGCGGGTCCAGTCCACGTCCCCATTGGGGTGCCCGAGGAACCACTGTCCGCTGTCTTGCAGGAGCGTCAGCAGAATGCGGCGCTGGGCGCCGGTCCGTCGTCCCGCCACGCGCAGCTCGACCACGTTCCGGAGCGCGAACGAGCCCCACAACGGCCGAATCAACGGATCGAGGAAGCCGATGACGGCGTACATGACGGGCAGCGCGCGGCGCCAGAATCCGGAGGCGCGGGGCGCGGGCAGCTCCACCCCCGCAAGATACGCGTGATGTCCTCCCCCGGCGCCCTCGCCCTGGCGACACGCGGCCTCCGCAAGAGCTACGGCTCCCGGCTTGCGCTGGACGGCCTCGACCTGTCCGTGCCGAGCGGGGTCGTCTACGGCTTCCTCGGCCCCAACGGCGCCGGCAAGACGACCACGATGCGCCTCCTCACCGGGCTGCTCCACGCCGACGCCGGCTCGATCGAGCTCCTCGGCGAGCCGTTCCGGCGCGGCGATCGCGAGCGCCTCTTCTCCGTTGGGGCCCTGGTGGAGAACCCGTCGTTCTACCCCTACCTGTCCGGTCGCCAGAACCTCCGCGTCCTCGCCGCGGCGGGCGCGAAGGTGCCCGACGGACGAGTCGAGGAGCTGCTGGATCTTGTGGGCCTTCGCGAGCGAGCCAGGGACAAGGTCGGAAGCTACTCGCTCGGGATGAAGCAGCGGCTCGGGATCGCGGGGGCGCTCCTGAGCGACCCGAAGCTGCTGCTGCTCGACGAGCCGGCGAACGGGCTCGATCCGGCCGGGATCGTCGCGATGCGCGAGATGCTGCGCAGCCTGGCTGCCGGGGGAAAGACGGTCTTCGTATCCAGCCACCTGCTCGCTGAGGTGCGGGTCCTCGCCGACGTGGTCGGGATCATCGCGAGGGGCAAGCTGGTCCGCGAAGGGACGCTGGAATCCCTCCTCAGCGACCAGGGCGTCGTGCGGGTCAAGGTGTCCCGCGACCAGGCAGCAGCGGCCCGCGCGACGCTGGAGCGTCTCGCGGCCGTCGACGCACCGGAAGGCCCCGACGTCGATACCTGGCTTGCCGTCCACCTGGAGCCCGGCCGTGCCGCGGAGGTCAACCGGGCGCTCGCGGAGACCGGGATCTACGCGTCCGGCCTCGAGTCCGGCACGGACCTGGAGCTGCTCTTCCTCGAGCTGACCGGCGGCCACGACTCGTCCAACGAGGGCACCTTCGGCGCCGCGGGCTCCACGCCCGAGTCGAGCGTCTCCACGCCCGGGTCGCCCGGCTTCACCGCCGCACCCGGATCGGGAGCCACGGCATGAGGATCGTCTTCGCGGGGCTCCGGAAGCTTCTGGGGCGGCCGGCATCATTCGTGTCGGTGGGGCTGCTCGTCGGATTGCTTGGGCTGATCCTGATCGCCGCGGCGACGGTCCAGGACACCGACAGCCGGGGCAGTGACAACGCCCGCGCGCTGATCACCTTCCCGGGCGCCTACGACCTGATCCTCTCGTTCATGTTCGGGCTCGGCGGGCTGGTCGCCGTGATCTACGGCGCCGCGATCGCCGGCTCCGAGTGGGGCTGGGGGACGCTCAAGAACGCGGTGGCTAGAGGCGAGAGCCGGGCCCGCTACATGCTCTCGACCTTCGCCGCGATCGTGGTGATGCTCGCCGTCGGGCTGGCGATCACCTTCGCGCTCGGCGTCCTGCTGGCGCTGCTGTCCGCCTCGATCGCGGGCGTGTCCACCGCCGGGGTCTCCGATGCCGACACGCTGGCGCGATTGCCGGCGATGGCCGGTCGAGGCTGGTTCGCGGTGGTCGAGCAGGCGGGCCTCGGGTTCGCCATCGCGACGCTCGCTCGGAGCCAGCTGGCGGGAATCGGCGCCGGGATCGCGTTCTACTTCGGCGAGGGGTTCGCCTCGATCTTCTTCCCTGACGTCATCAAGTACATGCCCTTCGCGGTCGCCCGGGCGTCGATCGACACGGGCCCGGGGTTCGGTGGCGGCGGGGGTGGCGGCGCCGCGTCGGGTGCGCTGGAGCCTGACTTCGCCCTGCTGCTGGTGGGAGTCTGGCTCGTCGGCTCCCTGCTGGTCACGCTGCTCTTCACGGAGCGCGCCGAGATCACCGGCTGATCGGAGCGCCCGCGCCCGAGGGCCCTGCCGAAACCCCCGAACCCCGAGGCCCGAACCACTAGGCCGGCGCCCCGACCGATGGCCGAGCCACGCCAGGCAAATGTTCAGCGGGTGATCAAAATCGGGCCTAACCGCCCCTGAAGGGTTGGCGAGCTCGATCACTCGCGGCGTTCGCGGGGGTTCCAATGCGCGGCGCGAACTGCGCCATGCATGAGGCAGGATCTGGCGAGCAATTTCGGCCGATGGGCGGATCGGGCGGGAAGGGCGTTGTGGCGCCCTAGCGCCAGATTTGGTCACTGGCTGAACATTCCACGTCGCAAGGGCCAGAGCGGCGCCCTCTCAGCGGCGCCCGCCCGCCCGGCCTGCCCGGCCTGCCTCAGGGTTGGGCGAACGAGGGGGAAAAAGTTCGGAGCGGCTCCCGAAGGAGCCGCTCCGATGCTGTCCCGGTGAAGGTACCCGCCGAAACGGGCGCTTCTGCCACGCGCCAAGGGCATCTATCACGTCGGCTGCACCGACTACCCTGACCCAACCTACCCATGACCTTGCCGCTGGGGCAGCGGACTGCGCGAACGCAGTGCTCCCGTAGTCTAGTCCAGGCCGCCTTCGATTCCAAGGGTTTTCGTCACACTCTTTGTGAAAAACCCTTAACAGTCCGAGCGTGGACGTGGTCGCCGACCGTTACAGCCGCATTGCAGCGCCAGATTGATGCAATCGCGGGCTATTCCTCGTGGATCGTGACCTTCGTCATCGCGACCGGCGAGTCGGGCAGGTCGCGGCCGTTCCGCGGGGCGTTGACGATCTGGTCGACGATCTCGATTCCCTTCGTCACCTGGCCGAACAACGTGTAGTTCTTCGGCAGCCGGCCGGACAGGTCGTCCGTGCAGATGAAGAACTGGCTGCCGTTCGTGTTCGGGCCCGCGTTGGCCATCGCGAGCGAGCCGCGCGCATAGTCACCGTGGATCGGCTCATCGGCGAACTTGTAGCCGGGGCCGCCGGTGCCGACGCGACCGGCGTTCAGCGAGCTCTTCTTGCCGAACTCACCGTCACCGCCCTGGATGACGAAGCCCGGGATGACGCGATGGAAGATCACGTCGTCGTAGAAGCCCTTGTTCGCCAGGTCGATGAAGTTCTGGGTGGCCTTCGGGGCGGCCTGCGTGTACAGGTCGACCTCGATGTCACCGAGCTCGGTGGAGATGGTGGCGCGGGTCATCGCAGTTCCTCCGAATGGTTGCATCGGGCGATCGATGGCCGGGGGCCGCGCGGCCCCGGACCAGGGTGGTGGTCACGACGGGCTGGGGCCCGTCGAGGGAGCAGTTGACGGCGCGCCGGATGGCGCGCTGGATGGCGCGGTGGACGGGCCGGTCGACGGCAGGACCGTCGGCGAAGGCGCCGGGGCGACCGTCACCTTCGTCATCGTCACGGGCTCGAGCGCCCGGCCCTCGTTGCCGCCCGTGTTCGGGCCGGTCGCGATCAGGTCCACGACGTCCATGCCCGCGGTCACCTCGCCCAGGATCGCGTAGGGATAGGGCGCCTCGTTGAGGGCGGAATCGGCGTCGTCGGAGAGGACGATGAAGAACTGCGAGCCCTGGCTATTGGGCGATCCGGAGCGAGCCATCGCCACGGTGCCGCGGTGGTAGGGCTCGTCCACGGGGTCGTCCTGGATCTTGTAGCCGGGACCGCCGGATCCGTCACCGATCGGATCACCGCCCTGGAGCACGAAGCCGGGCATGATCCGGTGGAAGGTGATCCCGTCGTAGAAGTGACAGGCGACGAGGGCCACGAAGTTGCCGGCCGCGATCGGCGAGACCGAGCCGTCGATCCGCATGACGATGTTGCCCTTGGCCGTCTCGATCGTCACCGTCCGGACGTCGGTCGCGCTCAGGCTCGCGGGCTGGCTCGTTGGGCAGGTGCCGTCACCGTGGCTCGCCACGGCAGCCGTCGATGGGGATGCGGCGGGGGAGCCAAAGGGGTTCCCCAGCACAAGGACGGCGGCAACCACCGCGAACGCGGCCACGGCCAGCGCGATGATCCCGGTGTTCGTGCTGCGGGCCTGTCGGCCGGAGACCCGCCCTCGGTTCACGCCCTTCGGGCGAACGCCCGTCGCCGCGCGCTTGGCGGCGCGGTTCTGCGCTCGCGTGGTCCTTCGCGCAAGCTCGGCGGCGGATTCGGGTCCACCGCTCGCACCTGCGCCGCCGGCGGCTCCGGCTCCGCCCGCTCCGCCCGCTCCGCCCGCCAGGCCAGCGGCCCGGTCCGCGGCCGCGTCCGCGTCGGCGGACGGCTTGGCCCGCGGCGCCTGCGATGGCGGACGGGTCCCGTGAGACCTGGGCGGAATCGGACGGCCTCGGCGACGGGGTGGGGTCATGCGGCAGCCTCTCGGGCGGTCTGGTAGTCGATCGCCCCGGACAGGAGCGCCTCGCCGAGGATGATGCCCGCTGCGCCCGCGTCGCGCACGCGGGCGATGCCGGTGGGATCGGTGGTGCCGCCTGCGACCAGCAGATCCGCGTCGACCGTCCGGGCCGCCGCCGCAATCGCCGCGACCTCGGCATCACCGGTCGCGTGGCCCAGCACGAAGCGCCGCACGCCCCGGCTCGCGAGCTCGTCGAGGAGATCTCGCAGGGTGGGTGGCGTGGCGCGTCTCCACGGGAACGCGGCCAGGCGATCCGGCCGGGCATCGAGCCCGACGGCGAGCCAGTCTCCGGCCGCCTCGAGGCAGGCCCGGAGCTGCGCGGGGTCGTCCGCGACGGCGAGCGTGGTCACCACCCGGGTCGCGCCGGAGGCGAACGCCAGGCGGATCCCCTCCGGCGTGTCCACGCCGCCCGCGACCTGGAGGGGCGTCGCGATCCGCGAGGCGATGGCGCCGAGGACCTCGGTGTTGGCCGGAGACCCGCGCCGCGCGCCGTCGAAGTCGACGACGTGGATCATCGGCGCCCCCAGCTCAACGAAATGCTCGGCGATCCGCTCGGGCCGGTCGGTGGGCGCGCCGATCCCGGTCGAGACACCGGGCCAGAACACGATTCGCGACCGCCCGCCGTCGACGTCGATCGCGGGGATGACCTGCATGGGGACTGCCGGTGGGGTGGGCGCGCGGCTCAGGCCGCGGGCGCAGGCGCGGACGCAGGCGTCGGCGCCGAGCGGCCCTCGCCGTGGAGCGCCCGGCGGTGGAAGCTGATCGGCAGGGAGCCCCCGGTGAGCAGCGCGTCGTGGAACGACCTGAGCGAGAAGCCGTCGCCGAGCCGGCGCTGCTCCGCCTCGCGCAGCTGGAGGAGCAGCACCTTCCCGAGGAGGTACGAGAGGTTGTACGTCGGGGTGTAGGTGTAGCGCCGGGCCTCGGCGAGGGCGTTCGGCCGCTCGAAGCCGGTGTGCTGGATCAGGAAGTCCGTGGCCTCCTCGATCGTCAGCTCGCCGCGGTGCATCCGGACGTCGAGGACGATCCGGGCCGCCCGCCAGATCGCGTCGGTGGCGAGGGCGACGCGGAACGCCGGCGCGTCGTCGAAGCCGTGCTCTCGCATCATCTGCTCGCTGTACATCCCCCAGCCCTCGACGAACTCGGGCGCGTCCACCTGGGCGCGGGTGAGCGACGGGTGGCGCATCGCGAGCGCGAGCTGGAGGTGATGGCCCGGGTAGGCCTCGTGGATGCTGGTGTTGCTGATCGCGGCGACGTAGTGCTCGCGCATCGCGCTCGGGTTCTCGTCGACGTCCGGCGTGACGACGTAGATCCCGACCGGCGACCGATCGAACTTGGCCGGCTCGAAATATGCAGCGAATGGCATCACGCCCCGCAGGAACGGGGGCGTCGCGATGACCTCCACCCGCTCGTCGTCGGGAACGGTCACGAGGTCGCGCTCGATGAGATGGCGACGCGCCCGCTGCATCGCGTCGCGGTAGCCCTCGAGGGCCTCGTCGAACGTCGCGGGATGGTCGTCCTTGACCCGCTCCACGACCTCGTCCTCGGTGGCGCTCGGGTCGATCTCGCCCGCGGCGGCAGCGCGGTCGGCGTGGTTCTGCTCCAGCTGTTGCCAGCCGATCTCGAGGATCGCGTCCGCGTCCAGGCCGTCGAAGGCCCGGAGCCGGACCAGGTCGTCGTAGCGATCGCGGCCCATTGGCCACGTGGCGACGGCGCCCGGGAGGATCTCGCGGACCCACTCCGCCTGGTCCTCGATGGCGACCTTGGCGCGCTCGATGGCGCGATCGAGCCGGAGCCGATCCGGCTCGGGGAGGGCCTTGTCGGCGGCCGCGGCGGTGGCGATCTCGTCGAGGAAGCTCGGGACATTCCTGCTCGCCCGGAGCTCGATCTCCAGCCACGGCGCGACCTGCGGAACGACGGCCCGCGACCGCGTCTCGCGCAGGAAGGCGGGAGCCGCCTCGAGCCGGGCCGTGATGGCCCGGAGTCGGTCGGGCATCGGCGCGAAGTCGCGGGTGAACAACGGGAACAGCGCGTCCCCGATCGCCGAGGCGCCGTTCGATCGGCGCTCCCAGATTCGGATCTCGGCCGCCCGGTGGACGCGGAGCCGGACGTGATGGAGCTCGAGGTCCCGCTCGAATCTCGCCTCCGCGCTCAGCCCGGTCGGATCCAGGCCCTCGATCGTCGCGAGGTAGGCTCGGTCCGCCTCGATGTCGGCGAGCATCCGCTCCCGCGAGGCGTCGGGCAGGGAGTCGTCCCACTCGTGGATTCCGAGGTACGTCGCCCAGGTGGGTTCCTCCGCGACGCGTCGGCGGAAGCGCGACTCGACGAGGTCGTAGAAGGTGTCGTCGAGCGGGCCGGGGGTGGGCGCGGCCTCCGGGCGCGTGAGCTCGATGCCGCCGAAGGTGCGGTCGCTCACGCAGGCGTCGCGACTGCGCCCGCGTACGCGCGCGACGAGCTGGAGGTCCCCGCGGGTGCAGGGGGCAGCTCGTCGAGCGCCTCACCCACCGCGCGCACCGTGGCTTCGACGTCGGATCGCTCGATGCCGTAGTGGGTCACGGCGCGGATCTGGCCGTTGTGGGGCATGAACGACAGCATGAGCACGCCGCGACGCTCGAGCGCCGCGAGGAACGCCTCGCGGTCCCGCTCCACCCTGAAGAGGACGAAGTTCGTGCGGACGCGCCCGGGGTCGAGCCGGTCGCCGACCGGCTGCGCCGTCTCGCCGGGCGAGCAGATGCCCGGGATCTCGGCGAGCGCCTCCGCCAGGAAGCGGGCGTTCGAGTGATCCTCCGCGAGCCGGTCGATCATCCCCCGGTCGCCGTCGCGAAGCGCGACCAGGCCAGCGGCCGCGAGGATTCCGACCTGGCGCATCCCGCCCCCGAGCAGCTTGCGTGCCCGGCGGGCCCTCCAGATGAACTCCGTCGACCCGACCAGCACGCTGCCGACCGGGCAGCCCAGGCCCTTGGAGAGGCAGAACGTCACGGAATCGGCCGGTCCGGCAAGCTCCCGCGGGTCCTCGTCCAGCGAGACCACGGCGTTCCAGAAGCGGGCGCCGTCGACGTGGAGCGGCACACCGCCGGCGTGCGCCACGGCCGCGAGGTCGCGCATGTACCGCGAGCCGACGGGCTGATTGTTGGCGTGCGCGCTCGCGTTCTCGAACACGACGAGTCCCGTGATCGGGTCGTGGACGTCCGTCGGATCGCGGAACGCCTGCCGGACCTCCTCGAGGTCGAGCGTCCCGTCCGGCTGTTCCTCGATCGGGCGGACGCCGGCGCCGACGACCACCGCGTAGCTCGCGGCCTCGTGCAGCAGGATGTGGCCATGGGTGCCGGCGATGACCTCCTGACCTCGCTGGACATGGGCCATCTGGGCGACGAGGTTGCCCATCGCTCCCGAGGAAACGAACAACCCCGCATCCTTGCCGAGCAGCTCCGCGGCGCGGGCCTCGAGGGCGTTGACGGTGGGATCGTCGCCGAAGACGTCGTCGCCGACCTCGGCCTCGGCCATTGCGCGCCGCATCTCCGGCGTGGGCTTGGTGACGGTGTCGGATCGGAGGTCGATGAGGGGCATTGGCCCGCGAGGATACCGCGTACCGTTCCGGGGTCATGAGCGGCCGGCCCGGGACGATGGCCGCGCAGCAGGTTGCGCATCAGGCCGCGCTGGCGCCGCGGGCCGACCTGCTATCCTCCGCCTTCGTCGCTTGGACCCGTGGTGTAGCGGCCCAACATGCCAGCCTGTCACGCTGGAGATCGCCGGTTCGAATCCGGTCGGGTCCGCCACGAACCTTTCAACGCATCCATCCGACGCCCCGTTCGCCCGCCCGAGCGGGGCGTCTCTTTGTCCGCGGCACCTGCGAGGCCGCCTGGCGGCTCGGTCGGTCCGGCCCGGACCCGTACCTTCGTCGGACGGACGATGGTGGTGCGTTCGCGCATCCTTCCTCGTTGTGATCGGCTCGATCGGCTCGCGTCTTCGGCTCGTCTTGCGTCAGCCGGGCTCCAGTAGCCGGGCGTGGCCCGCGAACGAGGCCACGGACCTGCCGGAGGTCGACTTCGTCGCCTACTCCACGAGCGAGCGCCTGTCCGGCCGCATCCGCCTCGACAGCGCCCGCCTCACGGACATGCTCAACACCCATCGCGAGTTCGTGCTCGTTGATGCGCTGGCGGAGCGCCTGCCGGAGGGCGGCTCGATGGTGGTCGCCGAGATCCTCGTCGGACGCCATGAGCTCGCGCTGGTTCGCGCCGGCGGCCCGCGAGGCGACCGGGCCCTTCGAATCCCCACCACGACCCACCGCCTGGTGATGCGCTCCGGGCGCTACCTCGTTGCCGGGCGGCTCCACAGCAGCGTCGGCGAGGATCCGCTGGCCGCGCTGCGCGCCCGCGAGCCGATGGTGCCGCTGACCGATGCGGCGATCCTGTTCCGCGTCGGCTCGGACATCGTCGAAGAGCCGGCGGGCACGATCGTCGTGAATCGCGACCTGGTCGAGTGGGTCCGCAAAGGCGAGCTCGACGCCCGCAGCCTGGACCTCCCGCACAACTAGCCTTCCCGGCGACCTCCGGCCGGCGCCTACCATCGCGCCGTGCCCGAACCTGCCCGCGGTCCCCTCGCCGGAATCAGGGTCATCGATTGCTCGACGGTGCTCGCGGGGCCGTTCTGTTCGATGGTGCTCGGGGATCTCGGGGCGGATGTCGTGAAGGTGGAGCCGCCCGAGGGCGATGCGACGCGGGGGTGGGGGCCGCCGTGGGTGGGGTCCGAGGCGGACGGCACCCGGACTGCCGCGTACTACCTCGCGGTCAACCGGAACAAGCGCTCGATCCGCCTGGACCTGGCGACCGACGAGGGCCGCGACGTCCTTCGGCGGCTGCTCCGCGGGGGCGACGCGGTCATCGAGAACTACCGCGTCGGTGGCTTCGCGAAGCTCGGGTTCTCGGACGACGTGCTCGCCGAGCTCAATCCGGAGCTCGTCCACCTCGCCATCAGCGGCTACGGGACCCGCGGGCCGGACGCCGCGCAGCCGGGCTACGACTTCGTGATCCAGGCCGTGGGCGGGCTGATGTCGATCACGGGCGAGCCGGACGGGCGGCCGATGAAGGTCGGGGTCGCGATCAGCGACGTGGTCAGCGGGCTCTTCGGCGCGGTGGCCGTGCTGGCGGGCCTGCTCGCCCGGGAGCGGACCGGCAGCGGCGGCCAGCGCATCGACGTCTCGCTGCTGCAGAGCACCCTCGCCCTGCTGGTCAACCAGGCCCAGAACGCCCTCGTGACGGGATCGCAGCCGCGACGCCGCGGCAACGCCCACCCCAGCATCGTCCCCTACGAGACCTTCCGGACGGCCGATGGTGAGATCGCGGTGGGGGTCGGCAGTGAGCGACAGTGGGCCCGCCTCGGTCCGGCGCTGGGATTGCCGATGCTCGCCACCGAGGCGAGATTCGCCACGAACGGGGATCGCGTGGAGCACCGCGACGAGCTCCTCCCGATTCTCGCCGAGCGGTTCGCAGCCGAGTCGAGCGCGACCTGGCTGGAGCGCCTGGAGGCCGCCGGGATCCCGGCGGGACCGATCCTGGATCTCCCGGCCGCCTTCGCCTCCCCCCAGGCGGTCGCGCTCGGCAGCCGAGTTCCGCTCCGGCACGATGTCCTCGGCGCCGTGGACCAGGTCGGGATCCCGTTCGAGCTGTCGGAGACCCCGGCTTCGATCCGCGCCGCTCCGCCGCTGCTCGGCGAGCACGCCGACGAGATCCTGGAGGAGGCCGGCTACGACCGCTCGGAGATCGCGGGCCTCCGGAAGCGCGGTGTCGTCTAGGCGTCCGTGGGGCCCGGGCTGGGAGACTCCCGGCGGAGTCGCAGCCATGCGATCACGAGCGCGAGGACCATGACGATGAGCGACACCGCGATCGTCACCCCGGGATCGAGATCGGGCGAGACCTCTTCCATTGCCGCCGCCCGCGCGACCTCGAGCAGGCCGGTCGGCAGCCACAGGTTCAGGGTCGGCACGGCGGACGCGAGCTGGAAGTCGGCGAGCCCCGCGACCCCGACGGCGGCTGCGCCCATCGGCGTGGGGGCGAAGGCCGAGCCGAGGACCGTGATCGACGCGGCCACCACCAGCCAGAGCCACACGAAGACCGCGAGCTGGATCCACGGCAGCGGCGGTTGGCCGCCGAAGAGCAGGGTCGCGTAGAGCCAGGCCGCGAACGCCGCGAGTCCGGTCGCAAGGGCGAGGATCATCGCCACCGCAACGGCCTTCGCGAGCACGACGGCCGCCGGCGCGGCCCGCACCAGGACCCCGCCGAGGCGCCCGCGCTCGCGCTCGCCGGCGATGGAGCCCATCGCGAGGAGCACCGCCGGCAGCATCCCGACCTGGCCGAGGTTCCGGACGAGCGCGTCGATCACGTCGGCGACGCCCGTCTCGACCAGCCCCAGCTCCGCATCCGGCCCCGCGAGCAGTCGCGACAGCTCCGCGAGATAGCGCGTGACCACGGGCGTGACGACCCCGATGAGGACGAACAGCGCGCAGACGAGCACGATCCGATGGGACCGCCACGCGGCCAGGACCTCGTCCTCGAGGAGCTCGCGGTAACCCGCCATCAAGGATCGTCGGGCGGGGCTGGGTCGCGTCATTCCAGCCACCGTACTCCGGCTCGCGCGATCAGCGCCTTGCAACACCTCGGCGGGGACGGCCGGCGGCCCTTGCTAGACTCGCCGGGCTTCCCGCACCGCCTCCTGGAGGACCCCACATGGCCGATTCGCGCGAACGCTGGGCGCTGATCCTCGGCGCGTCGTCGGGCATGGGCGAGGCGACGGCGCGAGCCCTCGCGGCCGCCGGCTACAACATCGCCGGCATCCACCTCGATTTTCGGGCGGCCCTCCAGCATGTCGAGGAGCTCAAGGCCGATCTCGAGGGCCTCCGGCGCGAGGTGCTCTACATCAACATGAACGCCGCGGACGACGAGAAGCGCGCGAGCGCCCTCGCCGAGCTCCGGGCGCGGTTCGACGCCTCGAAGGCCGCCGGCCGCGACCCCTACGTGCGGGTCGTGATGCATTCGCTCGCGTTCGGCAGCCTGGTCCCGTTCATCACCGACGATCCCAAGGGCGCGGTCGATCGCAAGAAGATGGAGATGACCCAGGACGTCATGGCCAACAGCCTCGTCTACTGGGTCCAGGACCTGTACCGCGGCGGCTTCCTCGGCGACGGCTCCAAGATCTACGCCATGACCTCCGAGGGCTCCACGCGCGTCGTCCCGTCGTACGGCGTGGTCTCGTCCGCGAAGGCCGCGCTGGAATCGCACATCCGGCAGCTGGCCATGGAGCTCGGCCGGCTGAAGTCCGGCATCACCGCGAACGCCATCCGGGCGGGGGTGACCATGACCCCCGCGCTCATGAAGATCCCCGAGCACGACATGATCATCGCGTCGGCGACGGCCCGAAATCCGACCGGCCGAATGACCACGGTCCAGGACGTCGCCAACGCGATCGTCGCCCTCTCGGGCGAGGGGACGGGGTTCATCAGCGGCGAGGTGATCGGCGTCGACGGCGGCGAGTACGTCACCGGCTCCTGAGCCGCCCGCGAACCGCTCGTGAGCGTCACCCGCTTCTACGCCGACTGGCCGGACTACAACCGGCGCATCACCGACGCGGTCCGCGCCATGACCGAGGCGGACCTCGCGCTGGCGGTTCCCGGCTCGAACCACTGGCCGATCTGGGCCGTCGTCGGCCACATGGCCGGCACCCGCTCGTACTGGCTATGCGAGATCGCGGGCGAGCCAGGGCGCGAGACGACGCCCTTCACCGATCCGAGCGGCATGGGCTGGGAGGATGACCTCGAGCATCCCCGCTCCGCCGTCGAGCTGGTCGGTGCGCTCGACGCCACCTGGGCCATCGTCGCGGCGACGCTCGAGCGATGGACCCCGGCGATGCTCGACGAGGGGATCGAGCGCGAGGGGTCGAGCGGGCGGCAGTCGCATTCGCGCCAATCGATCCTGCTTCGGATGATCAATCACGACGCTTACCACGTGGGTGAGATGGGGCTCGCCCTGGCGACCAACGGGCGCCAGCCGATCGACCTGTGGCCCGCGGAGGACTGGATGGTTTCTCAGGGGGAGTAGCGGGTCCGTTCCACGTAGGCCTCGCCGCCAAGCGGGCCCCCCGGGATCGAGAAGCCGTCGGCATCGCTCGCCTGTGCCTCCACGATCTGGGAGCCCTCCCAGTACACGACCCCGGTGGTGGCCCGGGTGTCCAGCTCCTGTGCCTGGACCGTCGGCCGCAGCTCGATGGCGAGCTGCGTGCCATCGGGCTTGATGACCGACAACGAGCACGAGGTCGCCCAGTAGTAGCCCGTCGCGGGGCTGGTCCAGGGTGACGTGCAGAAGGCGTTCACGGCACCGCGATCCAGGTGGCTGACGGCGCCGTTGGGAGCGACCAGAGTCCCGTAGCCGATGAGCTGGTTCTGCTGGCGGTCGAGGACGATCGAGACGGTGATGTCCGTCCCATTGTCGAGGTTGATCGCGAACCAGTCCCACCCTCCCCCGCCGACCGATACGAAATCCCCCCATTGGTGGTCGAACCAGGCGGTCCCGTCGACCGCCAATGTCTCGCCGTCGAGGGTCAGGCTGCCTTCGGCCGCCAGCTGGGTCCGAGAGTAGTAATACGAGGAGCCTGCCGGCCCGAAGTCGACGAAGCCCTCGCCGTCGTGCAGCGCCGGCGGCTTCAGGGCGCGGAGATCCAGCGAGAGCCCGAACGAGGCGCCAGCAGCCGCGGCCTCCTCGGGGGTGAGGGCGGCCTCGATGCGGTCGGTGCCCCCGGCGCCGGCCAGGTGCCAGGGCGTGTCGGCGGCCGGGGGAGCGCCCGCTGCCACGAGCGCGGGGTTGAGGCCGAGGATCCCGAGATCGAAGCCGGTCGGGGTCCCGGCGGCGTCCCGGGGCGATGCGTCCACCTGGCGCCCGACCTCGCTGCGCTGGGCGTAGTGGAAGGCGTCGCCCTGCTCGTCGGTGAGCGCCAGGTGCGAGGCCCAGGCCACCGGCACCGAGCTGCGCTCCGCCCGGAAGACCACCGCCTCGAAGCCGAAGCGTCGTCCCTCGGCCGTCTTCAGGTGGCCCGTGTAGTACCACCACTCGGTGAGGCGCTGATGGGGTCCGTCGTCGCGGGGGAGGACGACCGGGATCGGGTCCGCCGGGTGCGACGGCAGCGCCGATGGCGGCGGGGGCGACTCGAAGTCGAGTGGCGGATTCGCGAGGATCGGTCCGCCGCCGGAGCAGCCGGCGACGACGACCAGGGCGACCAGCATGACGACCACGCGGCCGAACCAGGAGCGTTTCGCGCGAACGGCGCGGCTCACGCGACCGCCTCGGCGTTGTCGATCTCCGGCAGCCGCCGGCCGATGAACCCGGGCAGCCACCAGTTCCAGCGCCCGAGCAGGCGCATGGTCGCGGGCACCAGGAGCGCCCGGACGATCGTGGCGTCGAGCGCGACCGCGATCGCGATGCCCACGCCCAACGCCTTGATCAGCACGATGTCGGCGAACGCGAACGAGCCCGCGACGACGATCACGATCAGCGCCGCCGAAGTCACGATGCGGCCGCTCCGCTCGAGCCCGTGGGCGACCGCCTGGCGGTTGTCGCCGGTCGCCTGCCAGGTTTCGCGCATCCGGCTCAGGAGGAAGACCTCGTAGTCCATCGACAGCCCGAAGAGCACGCAGAACAGGATCACGGGCTGGGTGGTCTCGACGAATCCCAGCGGCCGGGTCCCCAGGATCGCGGAGAGGTTGCCGTCCTGGAAGATCCACACCAGCGCCCCGAACGACGCGCCGATCGAGAGGGTGTTCATGGCCAGCGCCTTGAGCGGCAGGATCAGCGAGCGGAGCAGCAGCAGCAGGACGAGGTAGGTGCTGACGAGGATGAAGACCGCGGTCTTCGGGAACTCGTCGCCGATCCCGGTCACGACGTCCTCGACGTCCGCCGCCCCGCCACCCACGAGCACCTCCGTGGACCCCGGCGCCGCGAGCGCGCCGGACGCGGCCCGCAGGTCCTTGACCAGCGCGCGGGCGACCGCCTCGTTCGGGCCGTACGGCGTGATCAGCGTGAAGGCGGTGAGGTCTCCGTGGGTCGTGGCGTTGAGGACCTGGGCGACAAACCGGTCCGGCGGCACGGAATCGGGCTGGTAGAGGAGCTGGTACTGCTCCAGCGTCATCCGCGAATCGACGTCGACGAGGCTGTCGACCCGCTCGATCCGGGGGTCCGCGGCCAGCCGTCGGGAGTAGTCGGAGAGCACGGCCAGGTTGCTCGGCTCGATCGCGTCGCCGGTCGTTCGGACGGCGAGCACGATCGGCGCGAACGGCCCCGGCCCGAACTCGCGCGCCAGGAGGTCGAAGGCGGCCCGCGACGGGGCGTTCTCGGGGAGGATCCGGGCGTCGGGGGCGTTGAAGGTCACGTGCAGGAACGGCATGCCGAGCAGGAGCAACAGGGCGAGCGTCGGCACCAGGACCGCGACCGGGCGCCGCATGACCGCCCAGGCGAGACGTGCCCACGGACCCTCATCGTCGGACTTCGGCTTGACCTTGCGGACCCGGAGCCGCTCGAGGTTCACGCCGGCGATGGCGAGCGCGGCGGGCAGGAGGGTCATCGCCGCGGCGACCCCGAGCGCGACGACGATCGCGCCGGCGATCCCCACCGAGCGCAGGATCATGAAGTTGAAGAGCACCAGCCCCAGCAGGCCGAGCAGGACGGTGAGCCCGGAGAAGAACACGGCGCGCCCCGCGGTCCTCGCCGTGGCGCCGACCGCGTCCTCGACCGCGTCCGCGCTCCAGCCTCGCGCCGCCAGCTCCTCCCGGAATCGGCTCGTCATCAGCAGTGAGTAGTCGACGCCGAGCCCGAGGCCCAGCAGCGTGGCGAGATTCAGCACGAAGATGCTCATCGGCGTTAGCCCGGCGACCACGAAGATGGCCGCGAGCGCCACGACCACGGCTGCGCCGCCCACCACCAGCGGAACCCCGGCCGCGATCACCGAGCCGAAGACCAGCAGCAGCGCGAGCGCCGCCAGCGGCAGCGAGATGAGCTCGCTCCGTCGGAGGTCCGCTTCGGAGACGGCCTGGACGTCGCCGTAGAACGCGGGTCCGCCCGAGAGCCCGACCGACAGGCCGGGCTGGTCGCGAAGCGCGGAGCGCAGGCCGGGGAGCGCGCGTGGGGAATCGTCCGCGGACAGGTCCAGCAGGACGATGTCGTAGGCGGTGTGCCCGTCGGCGGAGACCTGGCGGGTCGAGAGGACGTGCGGGATCACGGTCCGGACGTAGGGAGCGCCGGGCACCTCCGCGATGGCCGCCGCCGCGGCGGCCTCGAACGCCGGCTCTCCCGCGCGATTCGTCTCGGAGTGGAGGACCACGACGACCGCGGCCTGCGCGACCCCGATCTCCCGCTCCAGCAGCGCCTTCGCCTGCGCGGACTCGAGATCGTCGCGGATGAAGCCGCCCGCCCGGAGCGCGTCCGGCGCCTGAAGCGCGAACGGCACGGCGCCCACGACCAGCACCAGCCACGCGATCACGACCACCCAACGATGCCGCGCGCACCATCGCCCGAGCCGCTCGAATCGGCTCACGTACCGGTCCTGCGCCGAGGCCCGGACATGGTCGATCGGGGGGCGTTCGTCATCGGCTCGACCCATGCTAGCCGTCTGCTAGGATCGATCGCCGTGACGATCTTCACGCTCTGGTTCGAGAACTTCCCCAACAACCTTCCGGCCCTGTTTGCGTCGGTCGGCGTTGCCGCGGTGTTCGTCTTCATCTTCCTGAAGGCCGCGATGTCCTCCGAGGGACGCTCGCGCTGGACGAAGAAGATCACCGGGCCCAACGGCAAGTGGTTCTTCGGGCTGCTGTTCATCGGCTGGGCCGTGGTCTTCGGGGTCGGGCTCCAACTCGTGCCCCACACCGGCGCGAACTCACCCTACGGCGGCCTCGGGCTGATCGCCCTCTTCACGGGCTTCTTCATCTCGATGGGCTTCATCTGGAGCGTGATCGGGGAGTAGCCCCCGGCTCCTCCGCGCCGCGCGGGCGCGCCGCTGCGTCGCCTCAGCCGCGCTTGCGGCAGACCCAGGCTTCCTCGGACGGCCACTGGTTGGCCCACTCGGGCGTCGCGATGCTCGTCCAACGTGTGGTGGCACCCAGCGGCGCCTGGATCTCGATGAGGCGCTCCACCTCGAAGCCGCTGGCTCGCAGCAGCCGGATCCACTCGCCGTGGGGCAGGTGGAACTCGACGGACGTGTCGCCGGCCCATGTCGAGCGGTGCATCCCGAAATACGGCCGGAGGAGCTCGGTGCCGGCCGGCAGCTCCGGATCGGTCACGTCGGGGATCGTGATGATCACGAGCGGGCTGTTGGAGAGGAACATCAGCCAGCCACCCGGCTTCAGGATCCGAGCCGCCTCCGGGATCCAGGCGTACGGGTCCGCCCAGAGCGCCGCGCCGTACTCGCTCACCGCGCCGTCAAAGCTCGCGTCGCCGAAGGGCGTGGCCTCCGCGTTGCCCAGGTGGAGCGGGAACTCCAGCCCGAACTCGCGCTGAAATCCGCGGGCGCTCTCGAGCTGGGCGGGCGAGTTGTCGATGCCCACGGGACGAGCGCCTCGGCGCGCGAGCCAGGCGGAGACATAGCCCGTCCCGCAGCCGAGCTCGACGACGTCCTGGCCCGAGACGTCCTCGGGCAGCAATCGCACCTCGGCTTCCGGCGTGTCCCAGATCCCCCAGGCCACCTCGGGGGTGGACCAGTTCTTCCGACCGGGCTCGACGTACTCCTCGGCGTACCGATCCCACGCCTCCCGATTCGCGCGGACGTGCTCGGGGAGCGTCTCGTCGGGCTGGGAATTCGGCGGGGTCGGCATGGTCGGGTCAGGCATCGCCGGATGGTACGTGGCCCATTGCCTCTGGCATTCGGCTGGCCCCGGCGGGACCCTCGCGCTATCATCCGCGGACTTGCAGAGTGCATAGACTTTATGCACTCATCGGCAACGGTCGGGATCCGCATCGGAGAGCCAGCACGCGTGGACGCCCAGGAGATCAAGGCCGCGGTCGCGCACCAGACCGCCGTCGCCGCGGCCGCCGAGACGCCGTTCGTCAATCCCCGTGACCCGGCCCAGGCCCTCGGGCCCGACGGCAAGCCGGCGGTCAGCCGCCGCGCGCCGATCTGGCAGGACGTGCCGGACGAGAAGTGGAACGACTGGCGCTGGCAGCTCAGCAACCGGATCAACTCGCTCGAAGAAGTCGCCGCGGTCCTGAACCTCACCGACGAGGAGCGCGACGGGCTCACCGCCGACGACAAGTTCCGCGTCGACATCACGCCCTACTTCGCGAGCCTGATCGACCCGGACGACCCGAACGACCCCATCCGCCGCCAGGTCATCCCGCTCGGGCGGGAGCATCAGGCCTTCACGGCGATGATGGAGGACTCGCTCGCCGAGGACCGCCACTCCCCGGTCCCCGGACTCGTCCATCGCTACCCGGACCGCGTGCTGATGCTCGTGACGACCCAGTGCGCGAGCTACTGCCGCTACTGCACCCGCAGCCGGATCGTCGGCGACCCGACACAGAACTTCAACTCGCGCGACCACGAGGCCCAGCTGGAGTACCTCCGCCGGACGCCCCAGGTCCGCGACGTCCTCATCTCCGGCGGCGACGGCCTGACCCTCGCGCCGAAGCTGTTCGAGAAGATCCTCCGCGGCCTTCGCGAGATCCCCCACATCGAGATCATCCGGATCGGCTCGCGGGTCCCGGTGTTCCTCCCCCAGCGCATCGACGACGAGCTCTGCGCGATGCTGGAGAAGTACCACCCGCTGTGGATCAACCTCCATTTCAACCACCCGAACGAGATCACCCCGGAGGTGAGCCGGGCGGTCGACAAGCTGACGAAGGCAGGGCTCCCGGTCGGCAACCAGAGCGTCCTGCTCGCCGGCGTGAACGACTGCGTCCACATTCAGCGCGCGCTCGTGCACCAGCTGGTGGAGAACCGGATCCGGCCCTACTACCTCTACCAGTGCGACCTGGTCGAAGGATCAGGGCACTTCCGGACGCCGGTGGGGAAGGGCCTCGAGATCATGGAGGGCCTTCGCGGCCACACCTCCGGATATGCGGTGCCGACATTCGTCATCGATGCCCCCGGCGGGGGCGGCAAGATCCCGGTCATGCCGAACTACCTGATCTCCTACTCGGATCACAAGGTCGTGCTCCGGAACTACGAGGGCTACATCACCACGTACGAGGAGCCGGAGACGTACCAGAAGCACGACCAGGCGAGCTGCCGGTACTGCCGCGAGGAGCGGCCCGAGCCGGGCCAGTCGGGCGTCCTGGGGCTGCTCGAGGGCGAGCGGATGTGGATCGAGCCAAAGGGCTTCGAGGACGTCCACGCCCGTGGCAACACGGAGGCACACCGCCTTCAGGACCCCTCGAAATGGGTGCCATTCGGGGTCGGCGCGATCGAGGGCCGAGCCACGCGGACGCTCCAGGTGCTCGAAGCGGGCGAGGCGCCGACGGGCGCCGATGCCACCGAGCGCGCCGCGACCGACACGAACGCCGGCATCGTTGAGCTGAGCGACCTCGTGCCCCAGGAAGCCCGGAACGGCAACGGCTCGACTGGGAACGGCGCGACGTACGCGCCCGGCGAGGAGCCGCGACCGCGCGACGGCGAACCGACGGCTTCGGCCCACGGAGAGCTCCTCTAGCGGCTTCGGGTCAGCCGCGCTGCATTCGCGCTCGCGCTTCTTCGAGTGCATTGAGGATTTCGGCCGTCGACTCGGTCCGCCGCACCTCAACGATCGAATCATGGTCGCCGTCGATGATCGACTGGCGAACCTGCGGACCGAGGACGCTCCATTCCCGCAGCTGCGCTTTGGCAAGGTCGGCGGCGATTGCGTCGCACGTCGAGAGTGTGCAGTCCGGGCCCATGTGCCCGGCGCTGAGGACAAGGATGGGGATCTCAGGGAACGGCTTCACCGCTCGGGCTATGTCGGTTTCGATCGACTTGGCGGGCAGGTCGCCGTCGTACTCCGCTTGACAGTCGACTTTCGTTCGGCCCTTGTTCGCGCAGTACGCGAAGAAGTCCTTCGGAAAATCCGTATCGATGATGGCGAGGCCGGCTGTGTCATCGGGGCGCGCGAGCGCGTCACCAAGAGCGATCGACCCGCCGAGTGACCAACCCACGAAGAAGAATGGACGCTCGACCTGCCCCTGCTCCTCGAGCGAGTCGAGGGCCGTGAACAGTGCTGCCGCAATCTTCGCCATGGTGACCTCGCCCTGGACCGGAGAGCTCCGGCCCTCACCAGGGCGGCTGTACCGACACGTCGTCGTCTCCCGCGCGAGCGTGGCGACGAACGCGTCGGGCCAGGACTGGAGATCAGAGTCGCCACCTGCCTCCATCACGATCGTCGGGCTGCCGGCGCCGGAGCATTCGAACGCAAGCTGGCGACCGCCCCCGACATCGACGCTGCCGTTGAAACGCATCGGGACGGGGGTGGCGCGTGCGGGCGTCGCCGTCGCGTCAACGTTGCTGGTTTCGGAGGTTCCTGCGCTCGCAACCGCAGGGGATGCCTCGACCGAGCCTCGCGGTGTCGGTCCAGTCGCGCCCTGGCCGCCGCAGCTCGCGATGACGCACGCGAGGAGTCCCAGCACGATCGCGCGCCGACGCTGCATGTCGCGACCATAGCCCGTGTTCATGCCGGCCGTTACGCTGCCCCGCGTGACCAGGAACGATCCGTCGTCCGCCCCGTCCGGGCTCGGGCAGCTCCGGCCGCCGTCGCCCGGGATGCCCGCCGCGGACCTCGCGCCACCCGTGATCGCCGAGTCCGGAGACCCGTTTGCGGCGCTCCGCGTCGTCGACCTGGTAGCCCGCCTCGAGCGAGGGCGCCCGATCCGCTTGACTGCGATCGTGGATCGTCTCAATGCAACCAACCTTGACTGGCTCTTTGAGCCCAGGGT
>DATLDP010000011.1:0-7270 GCA_035525825.1 Candidatus Limnocylindria bacterium | reverse complement strand
ACCCGCTGGTCGGACATCCCAAGGTGGGCATGGTGTCGGTCACGGGCGACACCGATACGGGCAAGCACATCGCCAAGACGGCGGCCGAGAAGGTCAAGCGCCTGCACCTCGAGCTTGGTGGCAAGGCGCCGGTCATCGTCTTCGACGATGCGGACCTCGATCTCGCGGCCGAGACCCTCAAGGCCGCCGGCTACTGGAACGCGGGCCAGGACTGCACCGCCGCCACGCGCGTCATCGCCGGTCCCGACGTCTACAACGCCTTCGTCGACAAGCTCGCCGACCAGGTTCGCTCCATCAAGTGGGGCGATCCGGCCGAGGCTGACGACATCGACATGGGCTCGCTGATCGCCAAGGCCCAGGCGGACAAGGTCGAGGGCATGGTCGATCGGGCGCGCTCCGGCGCGGACGTGGTCGTCGGCGGCAAGCGACCGGATCGGCCCGGCGCGTACTACGAGCCGACGGTCATCGCCGGCCCGGACCAGAAGTCCGAGATCATCCAGGACGAGATCTTCGGCCCGGTGGTCACGGTCCAGCGCTTCAGCGACGAGGCGCAGGCGATCGCCTGGGCGAACGACACGCCGTTCGGGCTCGCGTCATCGGTGTTCACCTCGGACATCGGGCGGGCGATGCGGGTCTCGAAGGCGCTGGAGTTCGGGCACGTCTGGATCAACGAGCACTTCACCCTCGCATCCGAGACGCCCCACGGCGGCGTGAAGCAGTCCGGCTGGGGCAAGGACGGCTCCAAGTACGCCCTCGAGGACTACACCTTCGTCAAGCACGTGATGATCAACTCGGGCACGTAGGGCGCCCGAGCGCCACGTCTGCTTTACGGCGGCTGATAAACGGACGACCTGAATCGTCGGGAGGCAGGACTTCTTTAGGCCCTCGAACGATTCGTGCAAGCCGTTATGGCCAGTAACGCAAGCGGCCGCGCGGCTCAGGTCGGACCGGCGTTCGTTAGCGGGCCTAACGGCGGTTGCGCCCTGCGGGAGGGCGCCGGTGCTCGGCGGGCCAAGCTACCTGAGAGGGCTAGAGCAGCGCGCGGACCTCGCCCAGGCGGGACATCGTCTCGAGGTCGAAGGGCGAGCGGAAGATCCAGATGACCTCGGCGACGCCGAGCTCGGCGAAGCCTCGGACGTAGCTGGCGACGGCCTGCGGCGGTCCCGCGACGTTCAGGCCCTGGCGGTGACCATCCGAGCCGATCCGGTTGGCGATGCCATGGCTCTCCTCCACGAGCGCGTAGTCGCGGAGCGCATCGGGCTCGGAGGCGCGAATCACCACTTCCATCGTCACCGTTCGCTCGATCGACGCGAACGGCCGGCCGATCTCCTGGCAGCGCTCGCGCAGCACCTCGGAGGTCTTCGCAATGCGCTCGGGCTCGCCGTAGCCGTTCCACAGGTCGGCGTGCCGGGCGGTCGTCCGGAGCGTCTTCTCGGGGCCGGAGCCGCCGATCAGGATCGGCAGGCGAGCCTGGATCGGCCGCGGCTCGCACAGCGCATCGACGAGATCGTGGAAGCGGCCGTGGTGCGTGACCTGCTCGCCGGCGAGCAGCCGCTCGATCAGGCCGATCGATTCCTCGAGGCGGTCCAGCCGCTCGCCGAACCCGGATCCGAAATCGAGCCCGAACGCCTCGTGCTCGAGCTCGAACCAGCCGCCGCCGATGCCGAGGATGAACCGCCCGTCCGAGAGGTGGTCCAGCGTGGTCGCGAGCTTCGCGGTGACCCCGGGGTTGCGGAAGGTGTTCGCGGCAACGAGCAGCCCAAGCCGGGCCTTCGTGGTGAGGGGGGCGATTGCGGCGAGCGCGCCCCAGCCCTCCAGCTTGCCGTCGCGCCAGTCACCCTCGTCGGCGAGGAGGTGGTCGTCGAACCAGATCGAGTCGAATCCGGCCCGTTCCGCAGCCAGCGCGGCATCGCGCAGCGCCGGCCAGTCGGTTCGCTGGATCCAATAGGCCGCTCCGAATCTCACCGCCGTATCGTAGGCACGTGACGCTCGCGGAGATGCAGTCGGCGGTCATCGAGTGGTACGGACTGAATGCCCGCGACCTCGCCTTCCGGCGGACGAAGGATCCGTGGTCCGTGCTGCTGTCCGAGGTGATCGCCCAGCAGACCCAGGCACGACGCGCCGCGGAGGCCTGGGAGCGCCTCATCGCCGAGTTCCCAACGCCCGCCTCTATGGCTGCCGCGTCGCCGGCGAGCGTGATTCGCGCCTGGCGCGGTCTCGGCTACAACCGCCGCGCTCTCGCGCTGCACCGGGCGGCGACGGCGATGGTCGATCGACACGGCGGCCGGGTGCCCGACGCGCTCGACGACCTCCTGGCCCTCCCGGGCATCGGTCCGTACACGGCTCGTGCGATCCTCTCGATCGCCTTCGACCGACCGGTGGCCGCGCTCGACACGAACATCCGCCGGGTCCTGTCTCGGGCGTTCCTGGACGTGACACCCGGACCGCGGGCCCTCCAGGAGGCGGCCGATCGACTGGTGCCCGAGGGAGTTGCTGCGACATGGACCCACGCGCTCATGGACATCGGCGCCGCGTTCTGCCGCCCTCGTCACCCGCGCTGCGACGTGTGCCCGCTCCGCGCCCACTGCCGATTCGTGGCGGACGGCGCCACCGTCCCGCCTCGGACCCGCCCCGGCATGGCCCGGCGCCCCACGCCGCGCTTCGAATCCACGTCGCGCTGGCTGCGCGGCCGCATCCTCGACCAGCTCCGGGACGCCCCGGACGGCGCGGCGGTCGCCTTCGATGCCGGCATTGGCGAGCACCCCGTCGAGGCAGTTCATCGGGCCCTCGCGGAGATGGCCCGGGATGGGGTCATCCACCTGGATCCCGTCCGATCCGACCGAGCATGCCTGCCTCGTTGACGAAGCGCGCCCTGAAGCCGTCACCATGGTCGCGGGCTGCTCCTCGGCGGCTGCTATCCCCTCGTCACGTAGCGTCTCGGTCCGTCCGCTCCGCGCGCGGCCTCGTGACGAGCGGGCACACGGCGGGAAGCCCGAGCATTCGTCCGATCCGGCGGCGGTGCAAGGCGATCTCGCGGTAGAGCGGCTCGAGGAACGCGTGACCCGGCCGATGGTCCGCGAGGATCGCGAAGAGGCCCCAGCCACGCACGAGCCGCCCGGCCGCGAGCGCAGCCCGCGCCCCGGTCAGCACCCGCCCATCGGCGCGGACGAACGTCACGCTCTCCGCGAGGTCGCGACCCGCAACGTGCGCGGCGATGCCGGGATCGGAATCGACCTGCTGCAGCGCCAGGAGCCCGAGGAACTCCGCCGGAGCCCGGTCGCGCAACCACCCGGCGGTCGCGACACAGAGGCCGCAGTCGCCGTCGTAGAGCAGGGTTCCCGAGCGGTCTGGGACGGGCCTGTGGGTGGTCACGCCAATAGGGTCGGGGATGTGGCGAAATCGCGCCGAGGATCAGCCATTCGGCGGCGGCAGCCCCTCGCCAGGAGGGCGGCGGGAGCGCCACAGGCGGACCATGGCGAACAGCGCCCCGGCCATGATCACAATCCCGACCGCGAGCGGGACGACGAAGATCTGGTGCCGCCCGCTGAGATCGCCGAACAGGCCGGCCAGCACCAACACGCCCCCGACCAGGAAGCCCAGCACGCCCAGGAGGATTCCGGCCGCTACCTCGCTGGACGAGGAACGCCGAATCAGAAAGAAGCCGAGGACCGCCACGGCGAGCACCAGCGCCGGGACCAGGAACCCGTCGATCGACGAAGCCGTCGGCGTCTCCGGGGAGACGCCGGGCACGAACGACGCGTCGGCCGCGACCGTTCCACCCAGCAGCAAGCTCGCCGCGAGCGCGCCCACCAACGCCAGGACGCGTCGGGGCAGCGAGCCAGGTCTCACGTCCATATCTTGGGCCGATCGGGGTCGGCTACGCTTCGTGCGTGCGCACGACCTCGATCGCGGCTGCGGCCGCCCGACCCAGAATCGCCGAGGCGACCCCGGATGATGGGTCGCTGCTGCCCGCCGACGACCCGACGATCTTCGAGCTCGACCTGCGGGGCCTCCGTGACCGCTGGGCAGAGGCCGCGAGCCGCCCCGCGTTCGGCACGGAGGGCATGACCGGAGCGGACCTGCGGGCGCAGAAGCTGGGGATTCCAGGGCAGCGCCTGATGGAGCACGCGGGCGCGGCGGTGGCTGCGGCGACCCGGGCCATCGCGGAAGCGACGGATCGGTGGGGCAGGGGCCCCATCCTCGTGCTCTGCGGGCCGGGCAACAACGGCGGCGACGGGTTCGTCGCCGCCCGGTACCTCGCGAAGGCCGGCGCGGATGTCGCGGTGATCCTGGTCTCCAGCAAGGGCAGCCCTTCGACCGCCGACGCCACCCGGAACTGGAATCGCCTCGATCAGGAGCCGCTGGTCACCCGAATTCACGCCGCCACCTCGCTGGAGATCAAGGTCCTCGGGAAGGACATCGAGCGTGCCTCGGTCATCGTGGACGCCCTGCTCGGGACCGGTGTCCAGGGCCAGCTGCGAGAGCCGATTCGATCGGCAGTGGAGTTGGTGCTCGCGGCCCGCAAGGCCAAAGTCCCGATCGTCGCGGTCGACACTCCGACCGCGGTTGACCTGACCAGCGGCGATCCTTCGAACCCCGTCGTTCGCGCCGACCTCACCGTGACGTTCCATCGGCCCAAGACCGGGCTCCGAACGAGGCGCGGCATCGCCTACGCCGGCAAGGTCCTCGTTGCCCCGATCGGGATCCCGCGCGAGGCCGATCGTGGTTGAGGAGACGCGCGCAATCGGCTGGCGCCAGGTCCTCATGGTCGCGGGCATCGCCGTCGCGGCGGTGCTGGTCGTCGCGGCGATCTCGATCTTCGTGCCGGCGGTCGGCGACGTGTTCGCAGGGACGCCGATCCTCGTGATCGTCCTCGTGGCCGCCACCGCGTTCGTGCTGTGGGGCATCGCGACGCGCCGGCCACCCGAGCCCTGAGCCGGACGGACGATCGAGTGGACGTCTGGGAGGGCATCGAGACGAGGGGCCTCGACGCGTCGGGCAACGCGCCGGGACCGGCAATCGCGGATCCGGAGTGGCGCCGTGACGCGCTCCGATCTCTCGCGGACGAGCGGTTCGATGTCCTGATCGTGGGCGGCGGGATCGTCGGTGCGGGCGCGCTGCTCGATGCGACATCGAGGGGGCTGCGAGCGGCGCTGGTTGAGCAGCGGGATATCGCCTCCGGCACGTCGGGGCGTTCCTCACGCCTCATCCACGGCGGGCTGCGCTATCTCGAGCAGCTCCACTTCGGGCTCGTGTACGAGGCGCTCGCCGAGCGGGCACGCCTGCTCCGGCTCGCGCCCCACCTGGTCCGGATCGAGCCGTTCCTCTTCCCGATCTATGGCATTCCGCTCTTCCATCAGGCCTTCTACGGGAGCGGCATCTTCCTGTACGACCTGCTCGGGGCGAGGCGAGACGGCGGCTTCGCGAAGCACCTCCGGCCGTCCAGCGCGATCGAGTACGCGCCGGACCTCCGGCGCAAGGGCCTGACCGGCGGGATCATCTATCACGACGGGGTCGAGGACGACGCCCGACTGGCGCTCGCGGTGCTTCGGACGGCGCTCGATGGCGGGGCGGTCGCCGCGACGCGGGTGAAGGCCAAGCAACCACTGCTCGACGGGGAGCGGCTCATCGGCGCGACCGTCACCGATCTCGTCTCGGGGGCGAGATTCGACGTGAAGGCGGAGCGGGTCATCGATGCGACGGGCGTCTGGGCGGCGGAGCCGGAGACGAGGTTCGCCGCGCTCGAGGGTGCGGACACGTTCGTCCCGAGCCGCGGCTCGCACATCGTCATCCGCCGCGACCGCCTGCCGGCCCAGGGCGGGATGACGCTCCGGATCCCAGGGCGGGTGGTGTTCATCATCCCGTGGCCGGGTCACTGGATCATCGGCACCACCGACCATGCGGACCGGCGCCGGCCGGAGGAGCTCAGCGCGCCCGAGGACGACGTCGACGAGCTGCTCGAGACCGTCAATCGCCAGATCCAGATCGACCTCACCAAGGGCGACATCGTGGGCACGTACGCCGGGATGCGACCGCTTGTCGGCGACCCCGGCGGCTCGACGGTCAAGGCGTCGCGGGAGCACCGGGTCGCGGCGGACGCGAGTGGGCTCGTGCGCATCTCGGGCGGGAAGTACACGACGTACCGAGTGATGGCCCGAGACGTGGTCGACGCCTCGCTGGGTCGCACGGAGGCGAAGAAGCGCCGCTCCCGGACCGGCGACCTGCCGCTGGTGGGCGCCGCGCCGCTTGATGAGCTCGATCAGATCGCCGCGAGCCTCGAGCGCTCGCTGCGGGATGCCGCCGCGGCGCACGGCCAGGCGCGCGCGACGTGGCCCCCGCGGGTTGCGCGGCGCCTCGCGGATCGCTACGGGCGCGAGGCCTCGGACCTGATGACTCTCGCGCGAGACCTCGACCTTGCGGTCCCGATCGGTGACGGCGTCGACCATCTCCAGGCCGAGGTGGCGTGGGCCGCCCGCAATGAGCTCGCCCTATCGATCGACGACGTCCTCGCCCGACGGATGCGGCTCGCCCAGGAGCTGCCGGACCGGGGCGCTTCGATTGCGCCGCGCGTCGCCGCGATCCTGGGCGCCGAGCTCGGCTGGGACGCCCCGCGCCAGGCGGACGAGGTGGCGAGCTATCTCGAGACCGCGCGGCGGGAGTACGGCCTGCCCTGGCAGGCCGGCCGCTGAGTCCCGGGCGGCTGCCACCGTGGCCGACGAGCCGCTGATCCTCGCCCTGGACCAGGGCACGACGTCGTCGCGGGCCATCGCGTTCAGCCGGGAAGGCCGGCCAGTCGCGACGGCCCAGCAGGCCTTCGAGCAGCGGTTCCCGTCGCCCGGCCACGTCACCCACGATCCCGAGGCGATCTGGTCCAGCCAGCTGGCGGTCGCGCAGGAGGTGGTCCGCGAGGTTGGTGGCGCGGATCGGGTGGCCGCGATCGGGATCACCAACCAGCGCGAGACGACGATCGTCTGGGATCGCGCCACCGGCGAGCCGATCGCCGACGCGATCGTCTGGCAGTCGCGAATCACGGCTCCGGCGTGTGAGCGACTCCGGCTCCTGGGCCACGAGGCGCTGTTCCGCGAGCGGACCGGATTGCCCCTCGACGCGTACTTCTCCGGGCCGAAGGTCGCGCACATCCTCGACGCCGTGGCAGGCGCTCGCTCCCGTGCCGAGCGCGGCGAGCTCGCCTTCGGCACGGTCGATTCGTTCCTGCTCTGGCGGCTCACGGGCCGCACGACGGCGGCGGGCGCCCTCCACGCGACGGACG
>DATLDP010000063.1:0-17685 GCA_035525825.1 Candidatus Limnocylindria bacterium | reverse complement strand
GACGAAGCCATTCGGGCTCCGGGAGCTCCTGTCGCGGATCAAGGCGCTGCTCCGAAGGGCGTACGGTGATCTGGCCGACGCGGTCGGCGGCCGCGTGATCCGCCATCGCGACCTGCTCATCGACCTTGACCGCCGGCGGGTCCAGCGGGGGGATCGGCGGATCTCGCTGACGCCCACCGAGTTCGAGATCCTCCGCCACCTCGCGAGCAAGCCCGGCCGCGTGTACACCCGCGCGGAGCTCCTGGACCTCCTCCGCGATTACGAGGCGCTGGACCAGGACGAGAAGACGATCAACGTCCACGTGAGCCACCTTCGGGACAAGCTCGAGGACGACCCCAGCCAGCCGGCCTTCGTCCAGACGATCCGCGGTGTCGGGTACGCGTTCGCCGAGCGCTGACGGGATCGCCGACGGCCTCGCTCCCAGGACCTTCCAGGGCCGCCTGACCCTGGCCTTCGTCGCCGTGGTCGCGGTGACGCTGGGCCTCGTGGGCCTCCTCGTCGTCAACCGCCTCGGCGCGTACTTCGACCAGCAGCAGAACGACGACCTCCAGTCGCGGGCGCTGGGCGTGGCCCAGTACGTCGTCCTCATCTCCGAGAGCACCAGCTCGGTGCGGGCGGGCCACCCCGTGGTCAGCCCGGAGGGCATCGTCGACGGCGTGGTGGTGACGGAGCTGGCGAAGGAGAGCCAGCAGCGGCTGATCGCGGACACGCTGGCCCAGGCCAACGTCCGGTTCCGCTTCGGGCTGGTGGCGCCTGATCACACGTTCATCGCCGCGGCGAACGGCGATTTCGTGGCGCGGGACCTCGCGAAGCCCAAGGACGGCCAGCAGCAGGAGCTGGTCACGAGCCCGGCCGTCCTGCTGACGGTCGAGTCCGCGGCGCCGCAATACGCCGTCGAGGTGATCCTCGAGAACCCCTTCACGTACCGGGCAGCCGCCATTCGGAACGTCACCGGGCTCCTGGCGATCATCGGCCTCATCGCGCTGGCCGTGGCGGTCGTCGTCGCGGCGATGCTCACCCGGCGCATCACGACGCCGCTGCGGCGCCTCACCGAGGCGAGCGGCGATCTCGCCGAGGGCGACTTCGCGCGACGCGTGCCGCTCGAGGTGATCGAGGACGGCCCGATCGAGCTGTCCGAGCTCGGGCTCCAGTTCAACGCGATGGCCGAGCGGCTCCAGGAGAGCGTCGAGATCATCCGCCGCGACCGGGATCGAAGCCGGGAGTTCCTCGCCGACGTCTCGCACGAGCTCCGGACCCCGATCGCGGCACTGCGGATGTTCAACGAGCTCCTGACCGAGGGCGCCGCCAGGGACCCGAAGACGCGCGCGGAGTTCCTCGAGACCAGCCGGGCGCAGCTGGAGCGCCTGGACTGGCTGGCCCAGAACCTCCTCGAGCTGTCCAAGCTGGATTCCGGCCTGGTCCTGCTCGACCTCCGGCCGGAGGACCTCCGCAGCTCCGTGGAGCAGGCGGTCGAGCAATCCGCGGCAACGGCCCGCCGTCGCGGCGTGGGCCTGACGATGGAGCGCCCGACCCACGCCATCCCGATTCGCCACGACCCGGTCCGCATCGGGCAGGTGGTGACCAACCTGGTCGGCAACGCGATCAAGTTCACGCCGCCGGGCGGCCACGTGACCGTGGACGTCGAACGGGGGCCGGCGGACGGGGCATCGATCACGGTGGCGGACACGGGGATCGGCATCGATCCGGCCGAGCTCCCGCGGATCTTCGACCGGTTCTTCCGCGGCTCGCGGGCGAGCGAGGCGCGCGGGAGCGGGAGCGGCCTCGGGCTGGCGATCGTCCGGAGCATCGTCGAGATGCATGGCGGGACGGTCTCCGTCGAGAGCCGCGTGGGCGCGGGAACGACGTTCCGGGTCACACTGCCTGCGCAGCCGCGCCTCCCTGGCGGCGGCGATGGCCGGAGCATGGTGGAAACTTCACCGACGGCCACCCAGAACCTGAATCCGGAACCCGCACCCTAGCGAGCGATGACCGACCTTCCGCCCAGCACCGACCCCCGCCCGGACGACGAGACCCAGACCGTCGCCTATACCCCGACCCCGGAGCACCGCCCGGAGTGGGCAGCGCCGCCCTACCCGGCCACGGCCTACGCCGGCTACCAGCCGGTCGCGCCTGCCCAGCCCACCATGCCGTTTCAAGCGGCCGAGTCCGGTCCCGCTGGCTCCGCGGTCGAGCCGGTCCAGCACCTCCAGCCGGTCCAGCCCGTCAGCCCCATCGGAGGCCAGGGTTGCGGCGGGCCTCACGGCGGGGGCCGCCAGGGTGGCGTCGGACCCGGCTCGATCGTCGCGGCCGCGCTCCTGTCCGCCGTGCTCGCCTCCGGCGGCACCGCCCTCGTGCTCACGAACACCGGCGCGCTGCGCGGAAACGCCGGGGCGGCTGCGAGCCAGGCGCCCGTCACGGCGACCCAGGGTCCCGTCTCGGTCGACGACGGCTCGGCGGTGGTCAACGCGGCGGCGAAGGTCAGCCCCGCGGTCGTCCGGATCATCGCCGAGGGCGTGAGCACCGATGTCTTCGGCGGCGCCATTCCCGAGACCGGCGTCGGCTCGGGGATCATCTACGACGCGTCGGGCTGGATCCTCACCAACCGCCACGTGGTCCGGACCCAGGACGGCGCCATCGCCTCGAAGCTGACGGTCGAGCTCAAGGACGGCCGCGAGTTCACCGGCACCGTCTACGGCATCGACACCCTCACGGACCTCGCGATCGTCAAGGTCGATGCGGCGGATCTCCCCGCAGCGCCGATCGGGCGATCGGCGGATATCAAGGTCGGGCAGCTGGCGATCGCGATCGGCTCGCCGCTCGGGACCTACACCAGCACGGTCACGACCGGGATCATCTCGGCGACCGGGCGATCCGTGCTGGTCGAAGCGAAGACCCGCCTGTCCAACCTGATTCAGACCGACGCCGCGATCAACCCCGGCAACAGCGGTGGTCCGCTCCTCGACGCGACCGGCGCCGTGATCGGCATCAACACCGCCGTCGAGCGCGATTCCACGGGCATCGGCTTCGCCATCCCGATCGACATCGCCCGCCCGGTCATGCGCCAGGCCCTGGCCGGCGAGCAGCTGGCCCGGCCCTACGTCGGCATCCGGTACGTCGCGGTCGATGCCAAGGTCAAGGCCGCGGAGAAGCTGTCCGTCGATCACGGAGCGCTGATCGGCCCGTCGACGGACGAGGCCGGCGTCATCGTCCCAGCGATCACCCCGGGCAGCCCCGGCGAGGCCGCGGGGCTCAAGGATGGCGACATCATCCTGTCGATCGAAGGCCAGGCCATCGATTCCGAGCACCCGCTCGACGCGCTCATGACGAGCTACGCGCCGGGCCAGTCGATCAAGCTCCGCGTGCTGCGCGGCTCCGACGAGCTGGACGTCAGCGTGACCCTGGGCACCCGCCCGGAAGGCCTCTAGCGGCCGTCAGCGCTCCCGCACGCGGGTGATCTCCACCGCCGCGTAGTCCAGCGGGCCACCGAGCTGCACCTCGGGCTTGCGCACCCGGACCACGATCGAGGTCGCCACGGGCGTCGCACCCAGGATCTCGTGCGCGATCGCCTCGGCGAGCGCCTCGATGAGGTTGAAGGACGTCGACTCGACGACCTGGCGGGTCACGTCGTAGACCCCCCGATAGTCGACGGTCTTCGCCAGGGCGTCATCGAGCCCGGCGGGCTGCACGTCCAGCCCCAGCTCGACGTCCACCTCGAACCGCTGCGGCCGGTCCTTCTCCCAGTCGTTCACGCCGTGGCGCGCGACGAACTGCATGTTCGCGAGGACGATCCGATCGGTCATGCGGACCATCCTCGCACGATCGCGTCGGCCATCCGCGCGGCCCGGACGTTCTCCCGGACGTCGTGAACCCGGACGATGTCCACGCCGGCCGCGATTCCGAGCGCGGTGGTCGCAAGCGTGCCCTCGACGCGCTCGTCCCCGGGCAGGTCGAGGACCTTGCCGATGGTCGACTTCCGCGAGGTCCCGAGCATGATCGGACGGCCGAGCTCGCAGAGGGCAGCAAGGCCTCGGAGGAGGATGAGGTTCTGCTCGGCGGTCTTGCCGAACCCGATGCCGGGATCGACGAGGGTCTGCTCCGGGGCCACGCCTGCGGCGGCCGCCCTGTCGAGCGCCGCGCGGAGCTCCGCGACTACCTCCGAGATCACCTCCTCGTAGGCAGGCTCGGCCCGGTTGTGCATCAGGATCAGCGGAACCCCGCGCGCCGCCGCCAGCCGGGCGAGGCCGTCGTCCGTCGAGACGCCCCAGATGTCGTTGATCGCATCGGCGCCGGCATCGAGCGCGGCCGCGGCCACCGTGGGCTTCGTGGTGTCGATCGTCAGCGGCATCCCAGGGAGCGCGCCGCGGACCGCGCGAACGATCGGGACCACGCGACGGAGCTCCTCCTCCTCGGCGATCTCGGCATGGCCGGGCCGCGTGGATTCGCCGCCGAGGTCGAGGAGGTCGGCGCCCTCATCGGCCATTGCGAGGGCCCGGGCGACCGCGTCCGCGACGGGATCGCCGGGTGCTCGGTCACCCGGGCCTGGCACGAACAGGCCGTCGCCCGAGAACGAGTCCGGCGTCGCGTTGAGGATGCCCATCACGAAGGTTCGCTCGCCCCAGCGGAACGTCCGGGGACCGATCCGGGTCTCGCCGAGATCCGTCACGCGGGCGCCTCCGGGTCTCGGAGGCGGGGGTCGTCCAGCCAGCGGCGGCGCGCCTCGCCGACAAGATAGAGGGAGCCCGCGACCACCACCGCACCGGTCGCCAGCTCGAGGGACCGGTCCAGGGCGGCACCGGCGTCCGTCAGCACGGTCACCGTGGCGTCCGGACGAATCGCCCGCCACCGCCGGGCCAGCGCGGCCGCGGGCATGGCCCGGTCGCCCTCGACCTGGGTGGCCACGATCCTGGCGTCCACGGTGGCCGCCGCGCCGGTGATGGCGCGGATGATCCCGTCGACATCCTTGTCCGCCATCGAGCCGTGGACGATCGTGAGTGGGGCTTCCAGCCACGGCGCGAGGTCGTCGAGGGCGGTGGCGAGGGCCGCCGCACCGGCCGGGTTGTGGGCGCCGTCGAGCAGGACGTCCCGACCCTCGACTCGCAGCAGCTCCAGCCGGCCGGGCCACTCCGCGGTCGCGTAGCCGCGGCGGCGCGCCTCCGACTGGACCGTGGCGATCCCGGCCGTCTCCAGCGCATCGAGGACCGCGTCCGCGACCGCGGCGTTCTCCGCCTGGTGCCGGCCACGAAGCGCGATCCGCGTCGGACCCAGCGCGCCGAGCTGGACCTCGAGCCCGTCGCGATCCCAGCCGAGCAGCGGCGCCGGCGCGACCTCCGTGAGCGGGGCCCCGACCTGCCGCGCGCGCCGGCGGATGACCGGAAGCGCGTCCCCGCTCGCGCCCGTGACGGCGATGTTGCCCCGCTCGATGATCGCGGCCTTCTCCCCCGCGATCTCTCGCACGGTGTCGCCGAGCCACTGCTGGTGATCGAGGGCCACGTTGGTGATCGCGGCGACGCCCCCATCCCACGCATGGGTCGCATCGAGGCGGCCGCCGAGGCCCACCTCGATCAGGGCCACGTCGACGCGCTCCTCGTCGAACCAGCGGAACAGCATCGCGGTGAGGAGCTCGAACTCGGTCGGGGGCCCGTGTCGCCGCTCCACCGGGCCCGCCGCCTCCAGGACCTCGCCGACGAGCCGGGTGAACGTCACCGGGTCGATGGGTCGGCCGTCGATCTCCATTCGCTCGCGGTGGGTCACGAGGTGGGGCTTCGGCGTCGTGCCGGTCCGCACGCCGGCGGCGCGGAGGGCGCTCCCCGCGAGCGCCAGCACGCTGCCCTTGCCGTTCGTCCCGCCGACCAGCGCCCCTCGGAGCCGAATCTGGGGATCGCCGAACGCCCGAAGGAGGGCCCGTGTCCGAGCCAGCCCGAGACGGACCCCGAACCGGCCGCGGTCGGCGAGCGCCTGGACCGCGGCGTGGTACGCGGCGGCCTCGGAGGTCGGGCTCAACGCCCGGTGAGCTCCTCCTCGTAGAACACGCACTGGTTGAAGCGTGGCGAGAGGCAGACGTCGTTGACGTAGCTGTGCTCGAGGTGGACCCCGCCGCGGAGCTGGCAGCGCGAGACGACGCTGTCCTGGCGGACGATGCCCTTGAGCAGGTGCGGAGCGTGGATCGGCAGGGCGCCCCGCGCGCCGGTCACGTAGAAGTGCGGGCAGACGTTCCGGCGGAGGTTCGGGAGCCCGAAGGCGCGCGTCCTGGCGGGATCCATCCGCGGCACGCCCATCGGCATGCTGAACCGACGCTCCGGTGGGCGGGCGGACGTGCTCTGGTACGGGTCCGGAGCCGCTGGCTCGGCGGGCGCGGACCCGGTCGAGATGCGCGCGATCGGACCGAGGCCGAACGGCGGGCGTCCGCTGACGCGGGCCCCCTTGGGACCGCCTTGATGCAACTGCTCCCCCACTCCGGCGACGATCCAGGCCGTCGCGCGTCGCCAGCGTACAACGGGAAACGGCCTGGACGAAACCGCTCGGGAGGACACCGGACCGCAACCGCACCGCCGCGACCTCGGCCGGCCCGGACGCCGAGCCGTCGCGGCATGCGACGATAGGCGGCGAATGACGTCCCGCCGCGGCGCCGCACACGTACGCCCCCGCCCGCCGTCGAGCGGTCGCCCGCAGCTCGCGCCGGTCCGTGCACCGGCCCCGGACCGCCGCCGCGTCCGCCAGCACAAGGGCCTCGCGGCACGCCGGCGCCGCGCCCCACTCGTGCTCCGGACGCTGCTCGCCCTCTCGATCGCGATCCTCGCGGGCGGGACGTTCCTCGTGGCAAGCGGCGGCATGGGAACGGTCCTGACGGTCCTCGGTGGCAGCTTCACCGCGGCATTCAACCGGCTGACCGCCACGCCGGTCCCGCTGCAGACGGACCTGCCCCCGACCGAATCACCCAGGATCGCCATCCCGGACCAGGCGTTCACCAACCGCGAAGCCGTCGAGCTCCGCGTGTCGGTGCCCGTGGAGGTCCTGGGCGACGCGACCGCGAAGGTCCGGCTGTACCTCGCCCTGGAAGGCCTCGAAGCGGTCCCCGTCGTCGACGTGCCGGTCGGGACGACGAGCACGATGGTCGTCCCGTTCGACCTGACCGCGGGGCGCAACGACATCTCCGCAAGCCTCTTCCGGGCGGGCGAGGAATCCGACCACTCGCCGATCGTCACCTACTTCCTGGACCAGGAGCCGCCCAGGATCAGCGTCACCTCGCCCAAGAACAACGCCGCGATCGAAGCGGCGGAGACCACGATCAGGGGCACGACCCAGGCCGGCACGAGCCTGATCGCCCTCAACAGCGGCAACGGCACCTCGATCTCGGCCGTGGCCTCCAACGATGGGACGTTCGAGTTCGGGCTACCGCTGGCCTTCGGCTCCAACGAGATCCTGATCACCGGGACCGATCCGGCGGGCAACACGGGCACCAAGGCGCTGACGCTCGTCCAGGGCTCGAAGGAGATGGGCGTCCAGCTTTCTGCCTCCACCTACCGGATTTCGATCGCGAAGCACCCGGCCTCGCTTCAGCTCGTGGTCGTCGTCACGGATCCGGCGGGCGAGCCGCTCGCCGACGCGACCGCGTTCTTCACCCTCCAGCTGCCGGGCCTGTCCCCGATCTCGAACCAGCTCGTGACGAACGCCGACGGCCGGGCCGTCTTCACGACGCCGCTCGTCGGCGCGCTCACCACGGGCGGCGGGACCGGCACGGTGCTCGTCTCGAGCGATCTCTACGGCGAATCCACCGACGGCGTCTCCCTCACCTTCGTCAAGTAGCCCTCACTTCCTCCGTCCCACACGCCGCCGCGCTCAGCCGTGGTGAGCGCAAGAAGCCGGGCGAGGACGCCAACGAGCGCACCCCGAGGTGCGTGAGCTGGCGCCGCAGCCCAGCGACGCGGCGATCGCCGCGGATCAGCGCGGCGTACTGCGCGCAGCTACGATGTCGCCGTGTCCATGTGGCATTGCCCGCACTGCGGAGCGCCACAGGCAGAGTCGGCGCGATGCTGGGTCTGCCGTCGTTCATCGACCACGTGTTCGACTTGCCGGAACTTCCGGGCCTCCCTCGCCGGCGAGCTCGGCTGGTGCGCCCTCGATCGCGCCCGCAAGCCGCTGACGGGCCGGGAGCTGCGAGGGTGCTGGGAGGAAGGAGTCCGCGCGCACCCTTCGACCGATTCGGACGGCGCCATACCGGGCCCGCGCGCGACAGCAGCTCCAAGCTCGCGCCCCTGGCCGGAGCGAGCGCCGGCCCGGGCCTTCGTCCCGGTCGCCGAGGTCCGGAGATCGAAACGCACCAAAGCGTCTGCAGCATTCGAGCCTGACTCGCCGCCAGCCGCATTCGCCGAACCGGCGGAATCCTGGGACAGCCGGACGAGCCTCTTCGGGGAGCCGGACCGCTAGCTGCGAGGTCCGTCGACGCGGCCGTCGATCAGGTCGGGCAGGTGGCCGCGGGCTGGGCAACGACCGTGAGGTCGATCTCGCTGCCGGGCGCGGCCGCGGAGTCCGGCGCGGGGTCCTGGGCCACGACGACCGTGGCGTCGTCATTCGGCCCTGAGATGCTCCCGACCGTGAATCCATCGTTGACGATCTGGACCTTGGCAACGCCGAGCAGCACGCAGCGGTACTCGCCGACCTGGAGCGGCGCGGGCGTGGGTGGCGGCGTGGGTGTCGGCGGCGGCGTGGGCACCGGGGTGGGAACCGGGGTGGGAACCGGGGTCGGGACAGGCGTGGGAACCGGCGTCGGGACCGGCGTGGGCTCGGGCGTCGGCGTAGCCTCGGGACCCTTCGAGACGACGTAGTTCACGACGGTCTGGAGGACGACGGGCGAACCGGCGAACGGGTCCTGGCTGATCACGGAACCGAGCGGCACGAAGGCATCGAAGGCGTCCGTTCGCGTGCCGACGCGCAGTCCCGCGTCCTGGATCAACGCGACCGCCTCGCCCTCGGGTCGGAGCCGCAGATCCGGGACGACCGTGGTCGTCGGGCTCTTGGCGATCGTCAGCTGGATCTTGGTGCCCTGGTCGACGGTGGAGCCCTGCTCCGGAGCCTGCCTGGTCACGGTTCCCACGGCGACGGTGGTGCTCTCCTCGAAGCCGGCCTGCTCGACGACGAGCCCGAGCGGCGTCGCAGCGGCGCGCGCCTGCTCGAATGTCATCCCGACCATGTTCGGGACCTGCACCTGGCCCGGCGGGGCTTCCCCTGGATTGAGAAGCCGCATGACGAAGAACGCCGCGAGGGCCAGGACCCCGAGCGCCAGCAGCGCGGAGACCCACAGCCAGGGGCCGGTGAAGCGGGGGCCATCGTCGTCTTCGTCGATGTCCTCTTCGACGACCATCGCCTGCGATCGGGCCATCGGCCGGGCCGGGGGTTCGTCGGCGTACGCGTCGCGGGGATAGGCGATCCGGGCGTCCGGGTTGGGGCGGGCGACCCCGGCGGCCACGCCCAGGCCCCCAGCCCCCGCTGCGGCCCCCGCGGCTCCGGCAGCGGTGACTGCACCTCCCGCCGCGGCCGTCCCCACGCCGCCCGCGGCGCCGGTCCTTCCGACGGAGGCGGCGCCGCGGAGCCCCTCGCCGGTCTCCCCGACGAACTGCTCGAGCGCCTCGGCCATCGCCGTGGCCGTGGGAAATCGATCATCGGGATTCGGCGCGAGGGCCCGCTGCGCGATCGCCTCGAGGGTCGGCGGGATCCCGGCGCGCGCCGCCGACGGGCTCGGAACCGTGCCGGTGAGCCGGGCGGTCGCGATCGCGGCCGCGGTGTCGCCCGTCCAGGGCCGGCGCCCGGTGAGCAGCTCGAACAGGACGATGCCGAGGCTGTAGATGTCCGAGGCGGGCGTCGCGAGCTCGCCGCGAGCCTGCTCGGGGCTGAAGTAGTGGACGGAGCCCAGCGTGGTGCCCGGCAGCGTCAAGGCGGATTCGGACAGGGCGCGGGCGATCCCGAAGTCAGCGACCTTGACGCGGCCCTCGCGGGTCACGAGGACGTTGCCGGGCTTGACGTCGCGATGGACGAAGCCGCGGTCGTGGGCGGCGGCGATGGCTCGCGCGGCCTGGGCGACGAGGCGGGCGGCGGCCCGAGGCGGCAGGGCACCGGCGCGGCGGACGATCGTCGCCAGGTCCTCGCCCTCGACGAGCTCCATGACGATGAACGGGCCCACCGGATCGGTGCCGTAGTCATGGACCGCGACCACCGACGGGTGGTTGAGCGAGGCCGCGGACTGGGCCTCGTGGCGGAAGCGATCGATGAAGTCAGGGTCCGTGCCGTACTCCGGGCGCAGCACCTTCACGGCGACGTCGCGCTCGAGCTGGTTGTCGCGGGCCCGGTAGATGGTCGCCATGCCGCCCTGCCCGAGCAGCTCGACCAGCCGGTACCGTCCGCCGAGGACGGTGCCGATGTCCGTCAAGGGTTCCCCCTGGGTTCCGTGGATCGTCGCGCCGCCGACGCAGCGCGGCGGGCATCGTACCGTACGACGCGCTCGGGACCGCCTTCGTGGCGGTCCTCGCGCGCGTGGCGCGAGCCCAGGTCAGCCGAGGTCGAGGCCTCGCAGGTGGGCCCGGAACTCCGAGGCGAGGTCCGGCCGCTGGAGGGCGAGATCCACGGTCGCCTGGAGCCAGCCCATCGTGGTCCCGGCGTCATACCGGACGCCTTCGAACTCGTAGGTGTAGACCGACTGCTCGGCCATCAGCGCCTCGATCGCGTCGGTCAGCTGGATCTCGCCGCCCGCGCCACGCTGGGTCTGCTCGAGCTTGTCGAAGATCTTGGGCGTCAACACGTACCGCCCGATGACGGCGAGCGTGGACGGCGCGTCGGCCGGGTCCGGTTTCTCGACGATCGCCGTCATCCGGCGGAGCCGGCCGCCGTCGAGATGGCTCTCGTCCACCTCCCCGGCCACGATGCCGTAGCGCGACACCTCCGCGGCGGGCACCTCGGTCACGGCGACGACCGACGAGTGGGTCCGCTCGTAGGCGTGGATCAGCTGGCCGATCGCCGGACGGTCCGCGACGACCACATCGTCCGGCAGGAGGACCGCGAAGGGCTCGTGCCCGATCACGTCCTTGCACATCAGGATCGCGTGGCCGAGCCCCAGCTGCTCCTTCTGGCGGACATAGGCGATGTTCGCGAGGTCGCTGATCCGCCGGACCTGGCGGAGCTTCTCGATCTCGCCCTTCTCCTCGAGCAGCCGCTCGAGCTCGTAGGACAGGTCGAAGTGGTCCTCGATCGCCCGCTTCTGGCTGGAGGTGACGATGATCACCTGCTCGACGCCGGCCGCCACGGCCTCCTCGACCGCGTACTGGATGATCGGCTTGTCGACGAGTGGGAGCATCTCCTTGGGCTGTGCCTTCGTCGCCGGCAGGAAGCGGGTACCCCAACCCGCAGCCGGGAACACAGCCTTGCGGACGCGCATGAAACCTCACGTTGGGGAGGGCCGGAGAGCGGGGGTGGCCCGGAGTTCGAGGATAGCACCGGCCCCTCGCCGGACCGCCTTGCGGAAGGGGTCGCGAGCCTTGCGGACGCTACGCCGGAAGCGTCGCGATGAACTCCTCGACGAGCCCGGTGAACTGTTCCGGCTTGTCAACGTTGGAGAGGTGGCCGGCCCACGGGATCATCCGGCTGGTGACCTGCGGCACGCCCGCGAGGAACCGTCCCGCCCCGATCCGGAACACCAGGTCGAAGGCGCCGTTGATGACCAGGATGGGACCGCCGTAGGCCAGCAGCCGATCCTTGAACCGGGTGCCGGCGAGCTGCTTGACGGCCCACGAGCCGCCCTTCGCGAAGTGGCCGCCCGCGGTGATCGCGGCGGCGAGGCGGGGGCCGTAGCGGCGCCGGAACCATGCCAGCGCGACGGCCCGGACGGCGGGCTCGGGAGCGACGCGGAGCCCCAGCGAGTAGAGGCTGAAGGCCAGACGGCTCACGCCCCTCGGCTCGCGGGTGGAGCCGGCGATCACGAGCCCGCGAACCTTTTCGGGATGCCGGCCGGCCAGCGTCATCGCAACGTAGCCACCCAGCGACAGCCCGACGACGACGGCCCGCCCGCCCGCCTCGCAATCGATCGCCTCGAGCACGTTGGCCACGGCGACGTCGAGCGTGAACCTCAGCTCCTTGAGCGTCCCGTGGCCCGGCTGGTCGATCGTGATGCAGCGGTAGCGACCCGCCAGGGCCTCGATCTGGGGGTGCCAGACCGACCGGCCCATCATCGCGCCGTGGATGAACACGATCGGTGCCGCGCCTTCGGGACCGGTGACGTCCCAATGGGGCGGGTCCGGAGGTTGCTCGGTGACGACGACGGCCGTCACGGCCCGCCCGGCGCCGGCATCACGACGACCGCCTCCGAGATCCCCTCGCGGTCGAGGTCCGTCTCGCCGCCGGACCTGGAGCCACGCTGGACGATGAGCGCAGCCGCCAGGATCGTGACCCCGCCGAGCGCCTGCACGATCGTCAGCCCCTCGGCCAGGAGGACGGCCGCGAGGGCCACGCCAACGACCGGCTCGAACAGCATCAGGATCCCCGTGCGGACGCCCCCGATCCAGCGGATCCCGGTGAGGAACATGACCGAAGGCAGCGCCGCCGCAAAGAGCCCGACGAGCACCAGCAGCGTGAGGAGCGGTGGCGAGCGCAACGGCAGCGCCAGCGCCGCGGGCCCAACCGTGACGATGCTGATCGCGAGGGCGACCACGGCGCTGCCGGCCAGGACGCTGCCCATCGCCTGGTCGGCGGGGAGCCGGGCGTAGGACCGGCTGGTGAGGATGAACGCCGTCTGGAACAGCGAGGCGGCGAAGGCCAGCACGATCCCGAGGGCGTTGTTGCCCGGCGCCGCCGTCTCGCCGTTCCCGCCGAGGACGACCGCGGCCATCCCACCGATCGACATCAGCAGCGCGACCACCTTGCCGGCATCGAGGCGCTCGCGGCCGAGCGCGACGGCCCCGGCTGCGACCAGCGCCGGGTAGGTGTAGAAGCCGAGGAGGGCCAGGGCGACCGTCGTGTGGTCGAAGGACAGGAAGGCGGCGAGGTTCAGCGCGGTGCCGAGGACCATCGCCCCGACGAGCCAGCGCCGGCCGGTGCCGTCGAGGCGCCCGAAGCCCGCCCGGATGCTGCGCGGCCGACGGATCAGGAGGATCGCCGTCCACAGCCCGATGGCCCCGACCCCGGCCCTCCAGGCGACGAGCGCGAACGGCTCCAGGCCCTGGTCGTAGGCGAACCGCGAGGCCACGCCGAGCGTGCCGAACATCGCCGCCGACAGCACGACGATGAGCGCGCCGAGGATCGGCGATCGGGCGGGGGGCATGGCGGGCAATGCTAGACGGCCGGGTCGCGCTAGCCCTGGCTCGTGCTGGCCTCGCGCCGGGCGCCGGCGATCCGGACGTGCGTGAAGGGGATGCGGATCTCCCGGAACGCCTCGATCGAGATGAGGAAGCCGGCGAGCAGCAGGAGCGCGGCCACGAACTTTGCAACCGCGAAGGGCCCGGTCACGCCGAACCGGTTGAGCGAGTCCCCCGCCGAGGCGACGAACCCGCCGGCGGCGATGAGCAGGGTCGCCGGGACGCGGCTGTGGAGGCGACCACGGAGCAGCTCCCGGATCGCGCCGGGCAGCGAGACGGCGAAGTTCACCACCAGCGCCGGGAGCGCGATCAGGAGGTTGAACAGGAAGTGGTCGCCCTTCTGGTTCGGGTCCAGGGAGTAGGCCAGGGTCCGCCGCTTGGGCATGAACATGTAGGCCGAGAACAGCGCCCCGAAGGCGAGCGCGAACCCGCCGGTGATGTTCAGGAATGGCGTGAGCAGGCGGAGCGAGCCCGGGAAGAGGTCTGCCGTGGGCTGGCCGGTGGCGGGATCGATGGCGTACGCCTGCGCCAGCGGCACGGTGTACGTCAGGACGAGCGCGAGCAGGCTCGCCGCCCCGATCCCGATCGCCAGGAACACCGGCCAGCGCTCGTTCTGGAAGTACGTCTCCACGCCCACGGCGAGCGCGAGGAGCCCGGCCCCGATGAAGTACAGGATCGGCGTGCTGCCGGCGCCCTCGTACTGGAAGCGGCGCTGGGTGAGGATCGTGAAGACGCCCGCCAGGAAGAGGCTGAGCGCGACCGCGTACCCGAACCGGGTCTTCGCGAGCAGCAGCGCCGTCCCGAGGCCCAGCCAGCCCGCCGTGAGCACCGCTCCGGTCAGGTACCACGTCCGGTAGAGGCCCTCGTTCCAGCCGCCCGTGGCGGCGAGCGCCTCGCAGCCGGCCGCGACGCCGTAGAACAGCATGCCGATGGCCCAGACGAGCTGGAAGGGCCGGCGTCGGTCGCGCCACTGGTCCAGCAGGGCGATGGCCATGACGAGGGCCAGGGTGGCGGTGAGGGCCGGAAGGGCTGCGGACATCGGTCGGGTCGTCCTTCGAAGCTTCGCCGCCGCGGCGGCGTTCGGGTCAGGCGAGGTCAGGCGGGGGAACGGATCAGGCGGGCACCAGCTCGTGGTCGTCGCGATGGAGCCCGTCGCACAGCCCGTAGCGGAGCGGTGCGCCCTCGGGGCCCGGAATGGGGATCGGGCGCATGATCTCGCGGACCTCGCCCTTTCGGCAGTACAGGAAACCCTTCTCGCGCATCCACATCCGGACGTGCGCGCCGTCGCCGTGGAACTCGAACGGTCCCGGGTTGATCGGCGGCCGGAGGGCCCAGGAGACCGGCGTCTCCGCGGCCACGACGTCCAGGATGTTCATCCGCCAAGGGGTGCCCGCGATGACCTCGAGGCAGCCGTCGCAGCGGATGGAGACGTTGTCCTCGACGATCGTCGGGATGTGCACGCCGAGGTAGTCGAGTGGGGCCATCGGCGGCGATGGTAGCGCGGGGGCCGCCCGGGAGGCGCTGCTACACTCGGCCGCGCTCGGGCCCCCATCGTCTAGAGGCCTAGGACGCCACCCTTTCAAGGTGGAGATCAGGGGTTCGAATCCCCTTGGGGGTACTCCCCGCCCACTCGCCGCAGCCCCGCGCGACCCGCGCCGGCGGCGACCCTGATCAGGTATTCAGGACCAGCGTCAGCAGCGCGGCGACCGAGAAGCAGCCGATCGCGCCGAGGCCGGCGAGCCCGCCGACGATCGCGAGGCCCATCGCCCGCCCGCCACGAGCCCGCGACGCGGCCCGCCAGATTCCGAACAGCGACCACAGCGCGATGGCGGCGAGGGACGCCCCGAGCACCACGAAGCCCGTGGCAAGCAACGGGATCTGGCCGTCGCGAACCTGGAGCACCACGTACCCGATGTAGGCGAGCGAGCCCAGCATCGTGAGGCCGATGACGGCGGCCGGGACCAAGGTGCCCATCCGGCTGCGGCGTGCCACGGGCCGGCCCGGGAGGGGGTCGGGTGGCAGGGTCGGCGACGAGGGCATCACGGGCGCGATCGATGGTAGACGGCGACGTTGTACGCGAGCCGTGGTCGCTTGAGGGTCGCTGCCACGCTGGCGCCCGTCTCGCCGAAGGCCGCGGTCAGGAACCCCGTGGCCGCCTCGCCCGACTCGAACTCCCAGAAGCAGTGGACGACACGAACGCGGAAGCCGCCGGTGAGGAACGGGCCGTTGCGGTGACTCCAGGTTCCGTATTCGAGACGATCGCCATGGAGGCGTGAGACGTCGTCGCGACCGTAGTCGTGGACCACGAGGTGGCGTCCGCCGGGTCGGAGGACGCGGTCGACATCGGCGATCTCGGCAGGGCTGACGCCGCGAAACGCGGACCACAGCCCGATGACCGCGTCGGCGCTGCCGTCCTCGGCTTCGAGGCGCCCCGGCGCGGCCTTCGCGGTTGCGGCCAGCGGGATGGAGCGGAGCCGCCCGCCAAGGGCGGTGAGGCCGGACAGGATCGGCCCAGCGGTCGCGTCCACGACAACAACGTCGCGATCGGCGACGGGACCGAGCGATTCGAGCGCAGCGACGAGCTTGCCCGGCGGATCGAAGGCAGCGAGGAACGCCGGTTCGAGCCCGCTCGGCAGCGCCACCGGGAGGTCGGACATCGGCGGGAGTATAGGTTGGGCGTCCCGTCGGCCCGATGAGCGGTCGCCCTCGCGACGTTGCCGCCGCGTGCGACTGCGCAGCCGACACGCCCCGCCGCGACGCGGAGCCGTCCTCAGGCCGGCCGAAGCACCACCCCCGCGCGCGGGGGCAGCTCGATCCATTCGCCGCCATCGGCGGCGCCGAGCGACGCCGGGACCGGTCGCGCCCGCCCGACCGCGAGCTGGATCGTCCAGCCCGAGCCGCCGCTGGCCGGCAGGCTGAGACGCGCCGGATCGTCGCCGGCGTTGATCGCCACCACCCGCACCTCGTCTCCCGCCCGGCGCTCGATCACCAGGGCCCGCTCGACCGCCGCGCCGATCACGACCTCGTCCGCGCGCAGCACCGGCTCGGCCTGGCGCAGGGCGAAGGCCTCGCGGGTCACGTCGAGGAGCGTCCCGTCCCAGCGCGAAGCATCCCACGGGAACGCCCGGCGCGAATCCGGGTCCTTGGCCCCGGGAAGGCCGACCTCGTCGCCGTAGTAGACGCACGGCGCGCCCGGCAGCGTGGCCTGGAGGAGCACCGCGAGCTGCATCGCCTCGCTGTCGCCTCCGAGGAGCGACCCCACCCGCGGCGTGTCATGGCTGCCGAGCAGGTTCAGCTGGACCGCGTTGGTCTCCGGCGCGTACGCGGCCAGGAGCTCCATGAGCCGGCGCGCGAACGTCGCCGCGTCGATCCGGGTCACCCGGCCGTATTCGTGGTGCGAGCGAAGGAGCTCCTCGTTGAGGGCCTGCCCGCCGGCGAAGCCGATGATCGCCTCTGCCAGGGGGTAGTTCATCAGGGCGTCGAAGCGGTCGCCGGATAGCCAGTCCGGGGCCACGTGCCAGATCTCGCCCACGAGATACGCCTCGGGGTTGATCGCGCGGCAGCGGCGCCGGAACTCTGCCCAGAACTCGCGATCATCGATCTCGGCGGGAACGTCCAGGCGCCAGCCGTCGATGCCGAACCGGAGCCAGTGCTCGGCGACGCCCCAGAGGTACTCGCGGACGCCGGGATCGCCGACGTTGAGCTTCGGGAGCGCGGGCATGTCCCACCAGCCCTCGAAGCCGTAGCGGCCGCGTGACGTCCCATCGCCGCCGTCGGGGGCGCCCGGGACCGGCTCGTCGGTCCCGACCCCGTTTCGGTACCGCGCGAGCGGGTAGGCGTCGATCGGGCGGTCGGCCTCGAGCGCCGCCTGGTCGAAATGAAACCAGTTTCGGTAGGGCGACCCGGCGCCCGTCTCGAGGACGTGGTGGAACGCCCAGAAGCCGCGGCCGGTGTGGTTGAAGACCCCGTCGAGGATCACCCGCATGCCCCGGGCGTGGGCGGCGTCCAGTAGCTCTCGGAGCGCGGCGTCGCCACCGAGCAGCGGATCGACCGCGAGGTAGTCGTACGTGTGGTAGCGATGGTTGGAGGCGGACTGGAACACCGGGGTCAGGTACAGGGCGTTGACGCCCAGCGAGGCGATGTGGTCGAGGTGCTCCACGACGCCGAGGAGGTCGCCCCCCTTGAAGCCGTAGTTCGTCGGCGGGGCGTCCCACGGCTCCATTGGGCCGGGCTTGGGAACGCGCTCGCTGACCGCGAAACGGTCGGGAAAGATCTGGTAGAAGACCGCGTCGCGGACCCAGGCGGGCGTGTCGGGCATCCGGCTTCCTCGTGCTGGTCGGGGTGTCCGAGT
>DATLDP010000002.1:0-11162 GCA_035525825.1 Candidatus Limnocylindria bacterium | reverse complement strand
CGCTGCCGAGGGCAAGCTCTTTGCCTCGGAGGTCAGCTCGCGCGTGACGAACGCCGCGATCCAGGTCCACGGCGGCTACGGCTACGTGACCGAATATCCGGTGGAGCGCTACTTCCGGGACGCGAAGCTGACCGAGATCGGTGAGGGCACAAGCCAGGTGCAGCGGCTGGTGATCGCGAGGAAGATCCTGGGGCTCCGGATCGGCTGAACGACGCTTGTCGCAGTCCATCTGGCGACCACGCCCATCAGCCGCCGGTGCCGGCTGACTCCTGCAGCGCCCTTCGGATCGCCGCATCGAACTCCGTCGACCACGGGCCCTGGCCGGCGAGGACGTACGGCGACGTCTGGACGATCTCGAACGTCTCGGGCTCCGTGGCCCACGCGGCGGCGCACGCGTCGACGTCCGCCTGGCGGCGCTCCCACGCGTCGCGGTTGCGGAAGATGTAGATCCGGAGCTGGACCGGCTCGGGCTGGTCGAGGCCCTTGGCCTCGAACCGGATGGCGGTGGGAGCAAGGGTCGGGTCGTCGCACCCCGCGTCGCCGGAGGTCCAGTTCACGACCTCCACCCCGAACCGCCCGAGCTGCCCCGTGATCTCCGGGAACGAGGCGGGATCGGGCACCGGCGCCGTCCCCTGGAGGTTGCCGCAGCCCGCGAGGGCCGCCACCAGGACGACGAGCACGGCGATCCGCCTAGTCCGTGGGCTCAGGCGTCCTCGCGCCGTCATCGGATCGCATCGGCAGCGGCGCCGGCCGCGGCCCGCCTTTCCGCCGCGAGCGCCGTGAACGGTTCGAGCGCCCGCGGATCCACGAGCGAATCGCGCGAGGCGGCCTCGTCGGGCGGCAGGCCGAGCAGGATCCGCTTCACGGGCACCTCCAGCTTCTTGCCGGACAGCGTACGAGGGACCGCGACCACCCCGAGGATTCGGTCGGGGACGTGCCGTGGCGACAGCTCATCGCGGAGCGTCCGACCGATCCGGGCGCGTAGCTCGTCATCGACCGAGCCTCCGGCGCGGGGCACCACGAACAGCAGCAGCTCGCCGGCGCCGGCATCGTCCTCCAGATGGACCACGAGGCTGTCGGCCACTTCGGGCAGTGATTCGACCACGCCGTAGAACTCGGCGGTCCCGATGCGAACCCCGCCGCGGTTGAGCGTCGCGTCGCTGCGTCCGCTGATCACGCATGAGCCGCGCTCGGTGATCGTCAGCCAGTCGCCGTGACGCCAGACACCGGGATAGGTGGAGAAGTAGGCGGTCTCGAGCCGCGACCCGTCCTCGTCGCCCCAGAGCCCGACGGGCATCGAGGGCATCGGGGCCGTGATCACCAGCTCGCCCTCCCGGCCCTCGACGGAGCGCCCTGATTCGTCGAACGCCTCGACCCGCGCCCCGAGCATCCGGCAGCTGATCTCGCCGGACCACACCGGAACCAGCGGCGACGGCCCCACGAACCCTGTGCAGACGTCCGTGCCCCCGCTCAGCGAGCCCAGCTGGAGCGAGGGTGACACGGCGTGGTGGACCCACTCGAACCCGACGCCCGGCAGCGGCGACCCGGTGGATCCGAGGCCGCGCAGTGCGCCCAGGTCGAACTCGCGCCCGGGCTCCAGCCCAGCCTTGCGACAGGCCATGAGGAACGGCGCGCTCGTCCCGAAGTACGTCGTGCCGGTTTCCTCGACGAGCTCCCACAGGCTGGCGAGCGTAGGCCACGCCGGATTGCCGTCGAACGTGACGATGGTGCTGCCCACCGCGAGCCCCGACACCTCGTAGTTCCACATCATCCAGCCGGTCGTGCTGAACCACCAGAACCGGTCCTCTGGCCCGAGGTCGGTATGGAGGGCGAGGGCCTTGAGGTGCTCGAGCAGGATCCCGCCGTGGCCGTGGACGATCGGCTTCGGGAGGCCGGTCGTGCCGGACGAGTAGAGGATGTACAGCGGGTGATCGAAGGGCACGGCCTCGAACACGAGGTCGCCGCCTTCCGCGAGCAGGCGCTCCCAGGTGGTGGCGTCCGGAATCGAGGCGGCGGCGCCCGGGTCGAGGTAGGGGAGCACGACGGTCGATTCGATCGATGGCAGCGACGCGCGGACCGCGGCGAGCTCCGCCCGGCGATCGATGGCCTTGTCGCCGTAGCGGTAGCCGTCGACGGCCAGCAGCACCTTCGGCTCGATCTGCCTGAACCGGTCGATGACCGCCCGGGCGCCGAACTCCGGCGCGCACGACGACCAGATCGCACCGAGGCTCGCGGTGGCGAGGGAGGCCACCACGGTTTCGGGGACGTTCGGAAGGACGGCGGCGACCCGATCGCCCCGGCACACGCCGAGCCGCACGAGCCCTGCCCGGCACCGGGCCACGGCGTCGCGGAGCTGGGCGGCGGTCAGGTCGCTGGGACCCCGGGTCTGTGATCGCCCGACGATGACGACGTCGTCGTCCGCCCGGCCCGGCATGCACAGGACGTGCTCGGCGTAGCTCAGGGTGGCGCCGGGAAACCACCGGGCGCCGGGCATCCCGGCGCCTTCGAGGGCGGCCGTTGGCGGCGTTACCGCGCGGACGCCGAAGTGGTCCCAGATCGACTGCCAGAACGGCCCGAGCTCGGTCACGGACCAGCGCCAGAGGTCGTCGTAGGAGTCGAAGCGAGGACCGCCGTCATCCTCGAGCCAGGCGAGGTACTGGCCCATCCGGGATCGCTCACGAACGTCCGGCGGGGGCGACCAGAGGATCCGCGGCGTCACCGGGCCACGGTACCGCAGCCCGGCCGCGGGCTACGTCCCCGGAAGCGGAGGAAGATCGGGTCTACCTGCGCCGTCGACTCCAGCTGCCGCGTCGACTCGAGCTGCCCCGTCTTCGATGTCGTCGCTCGGCATGGTGCCCGAATACACCACGACGATCGCCACCCGCGTCTGGAAGCCGCTGCCCTCGCGACCCATCCACGCCGCGGCGTGGCGCAGCGGCATGGCGTGCACCGACACGATCCGGTGCCCGAACTCCGCTCGGACCGCCGCGTCGGCGGCGATCGCCTCGTAGATCGGCATCGGCTCAAGCTCCGCCCCCAGGTCGTCGGGCGCGTAGACGACGATCGCTTGCCCCGGACCCGCCGCGAACTCCTGGCGCTCCACCTGCCGACCTCCGATCCGAGGGTTGACGTCAGCCGCCGCGCGCGCGGCGCTTGGCCTCCCGCAGCCTCGTCAGCGTATCCATCTCGCCTGTCTCGGGCGAGTCGGCTGGCGGCGCATCCGGCGGCTGGGATTCGGACGGGGCAGGCGCCGGCTGGGAGGGCGTTGCGGGCGGCGCAGCCGCCGGACCGGTGGAGCCGGATCCGGCCATGCGAATCGGCGAGGGATCCGTGGCGGCACCCGTCGCAGGCTCCGCCGTCGTCGATTGGTCAGGGCCACGAAGCAGGGCTGCCCGCGCCGCCCCGCCCGCGGCTCGCCCGCGTGTTGCGAGCATGCCCTCGGCCGCGGCCGTCCGTGGCGCGGCGGATCCCCGCGTCCGCCACCGGCGCCCGACCCAGCCGCGCGCATCGGCCAGCTCCCGCCGCCCAAGCGAGACGCGCCGGAGCGCGACGTCGAGCGGCCAGAGCAGCAGCGCGAAGATCAGCAGCCACGGCCAGAGCTCGGTGTAGGAGGAGGTCGTGTCCAGGTCGTGACGCCACGGGTCGGTCGCCAGCTCGATCTCGCGGCCGCCGGTCGCGGATCGGAGCGCGGCGAGGAATGGCAGGTTCGTGCCGAGCAGCCGGTACTCGGCCGCAACCGGCTCAACCAGTCCGACGGTCCGCCCCAGGGCCGCCGCGCCCGGCCGCACCTGGCTGATCCGGACGGCATACGCGCCGGCGTCGATCTCGCCGAGGTCGGTCTCGTAGATCCCGGGCGCGACCTGGTCCAGGATCACCTCGACCGGCTGCAGGTCCGGTCCGACGAGGGTCGCCATCGTCGTATAGAAGTCGCGCGGCGAGCCGTCGCTCTCGACGCTCTCGATGTGGAGTCGCGTCCGGCCCGCGACCGTCTCGAAGGCCGCCTCGATGCCGCCGGTCTCCTCGCCCGGGAACGTCCACGAGACGAGCTGGCTGAAGAACCGGTTGAACCCCTGCCACCCGACCCAGTTCTTGGCCCAGTGTCCGGTCGAGTCGGACGTCCATGCCACGGACCGTCCGAGGCCGTACTGCCATTGGGCGAGGATGGGATCGTCGCGCGGCGAGACCAGCACCTGCTGGGCCGCGGACTTGATCGTCGTGCCGTTGTAGCCGAGGAGCTTGGGCAGGCCGTTCTCGAGGCCGCGGAGGATCGGCGAGGAGCCCGTCTGGATCGGGAAGAACTCCTCCTCGATGATCTGCTGGCCGGCGACCTGCTGGGTCTCCTTCAGGAAGATGTCGGGGATGGAGGCGACGTTCGCCGCCGCGTAGAACCGGCCGCCGCCCTGCTTCGCGAGCTGCTCCAGGAAGGGGTTGGAGCCGCCGCCCGCGCCGACCGTCGACAGCGTGATTCCGGCGGCCTTCATCCGCTTGACGATGTCGTCGTACTGGCCCGAGGTGGACCAGCCGTCGGTCAGCAGGATGATGTGGCGCCGGGTCGCGACGGCCTTCTCCAGCGAGCCGACCGCCTGGTCCAGGCCGGCGAAGATGTTGGTCTGGCCGTTCGGCGTGATGGTGTTGACCTTGCCCTCGAGGTCGCCCGTCTGCCCCAGCGGCGCGGTGTTGACGACCCAGTGGGCCTCCTGGTCGAACGCCACGACCCCGAGCTCGTCACGGGCGGTCAGGGCGGCGGCCGCCCGGAGGATCGCCTCCTTGCCGATATCGGTCTTGCGGACGCCCGAGAGCTGGCCGCCGCCGCCCATCCCCTGGCCGAAGGTGTTGCAGTGGCAGGCGTCCATCGAGCCCGACTTGTCGATGACGACCACCAGCGCGATGTCCGGCTCCTTCTGGCGATTCCGGACGCCCATGTCGACCGGCAGGAGGTCCTCCATCGGGGTCTTCGTGTAGCCGCCGGCGCCGTAGGCCCGGGGCCCGCCGACCATCACGACGCCCCGCCCGAGATCCCGGACGTAGACCTGGAGGGCGGCGAGCTGGCGATCGTTGAACCGCAGCCGTGGAACGTCGACGACGACGATGCTGTCGTAGCTCACGAGGCTCGCGAAGTCCGTCGGCAGGGCCTCGGGGATGATCGTGTCGACGTCCTGGCCTTCGGCCTGCAGCGAGGCAACGAGCTCGCCGGCCACGGACTGGTCGCCGGCGAGGACCAGGATCCGGGGCTCGCCCTTCACGATCGTGTTCGAGTCGGCCCGGTCGTTCTGGCTGAAGGTGTCGCCCGCGGCCTCGACGACGACGCGGAACGTGTGGAACCCGGCCTCGCTGGGCTTGACGGTGAACACCACCCGGTTCGCACCTGCCTTCAGGTCCTGGCGAACCGTCGCGACGAGCGCGCCGTCGGCGAAGAGCCGGATCGTCGAGGGCTGGTCGACGGTCGAGGTGATCTGGGCGATGGCCTCGATCTCCTCGCCGAGGCGGGCGGTCGAGGGCGTGGTGAGCCGCTCGATCAGGACCTCGTCGCGATCGACCAGCCCGACGGTGCGGGTCTCCACCTGGATGCCGCGGGCGGCGGCGAGGGCCGCCTCGCGCTGGCCTCGGCCGGTCGTGTCGTTGCCGTCCGAGATGAGGACGATCCGCTTCTGGGAGGCGTCGGGGAAGAGCGCGGCTGCGAGTCGCAGCGCCGAGCCGATGTCGGTCGCGGCCTTCAGCGGGGCGCTCCGAAGTCGATCGATCTCGCGGATCTCCTCCGGCAGCCGCTCCACCAGCGCGTCCTTGCCGAACGCGACGATGCCCGCCTCGTCGCCCTCGGGCATCTCGTCGAGGGTCTCGCGGAGGAAGGCGAGGGCATCCTCGCGACCGGTCGTGCCGACGCTGTCGGAGAGGTCGACGACGAAGACGGTGGCGAGACGATCGACCGGGAGCACGAGCTGGAACCCGGCGAGTGCCAGCACCAGCGACGTGACGAGGACCGTCCGGACGGCGATCGCCGCCCGGCGTCGACCCGCGCCCATCCGCCGGCGGGCGGCGACGTGCGGCACGAAGGTGAGGAGCAGGGCCGGGATGAGGAGGAGCAGCCAGATCGCGGCCTCGAAGCGGATGCCCATCAGCGGCGCCCGACCGTTCCCGTGCCGGAGCCGGAGGCCCCCGAGCCAGTGCCGCCCGAGCCCGCGGCTTGACCGCCCGCAGTGCCGCGGCGGAAGCTCCGCCACAGCCGCGTGACCGCATCGCGGTGGTAGACGAGCCACTCGGCAACGAGGAAGACCAGCACCACCAGCACCACGAGCACCCACAGCTCGTCACGGGCTACGGCCCGCTCCTCGGCGGCGCCCGCGCCGGTCCCGCCACCCGCGACGCCGGATGCCCCGGGCTCGTCGGTTGCTCCGGGACTCGCGGCAAGCGAGGCGGGCGCGCCCGATGCACCCGGCTGCCGCCCGAGCGCGACCAGGTCCGCCGCCGAGCCGGGCGCGATGTTGCTCTCGCTCGGGTCGAAGAGGTCCACGGCGAATCGCACGGGAGCGTTCGGGTTCACCGGCGGCGCGGTGGGAACCGGCGATGCGGTGGCGCCAGGCGCCAGGGTGGGAGGTGGCGCGGGGGAGCCACTGGGCGGGGCGGTCGGCACCGCCGACGGAAGGACACCACCGGACGGCCCGGCCGTCGGCTCCGGGAACGTCGCGGAAGCGATGTAGACGCCCAGCAGCTCCGTCTGGCTGAAGGCCACGGAGGCGGCGCCGACCGTCGCGGGCGCGAGCTCCACCGTCGAGCCGTCCGGCCGGGTGACCGTCATCGAGGTCGCGCCGGCCGGTAGCGGGATCTGGACGGGATCGCCGGGCGCGAGCGCCTCGGTCGGGACGGCAGAGCCGCCGAGCAGCTCGCCGGTGAGATTCGCGATCAGCAGCGGGAAGGCCACCTGGAGCGGCAGGTCGGAGTTCCGGGGCAGGAACGCCATCACCGCCGCCTTCTGCCCCTCGAGCTCGCCGACATAGAGCAGCGGTGAGCCTGCCGGCCCGGGGATGACGGACCGAGCCCACACCGGCAGCTCGAGCTTGGCCGCCTTGCCGATGTGCACGGTCGAGAGGTCGATCAGCTTCAGGATCGGCTCGTCGGGCGAGATCGTGGCGATCCCGGGGTCGGTGAGCGTGCCCAGGACCGCCCCGAGGTCGCTCGAGGTCGTCGGCGAGATGGCGAGCACGGCCGTCTTCGGGATCACCGGTGGCAGGAAGCCCTCGAAGATGATCAGGTCGAAGAGCTCCGGGTGGGTGGTCGGGCCGTACAGCGAGGGCTTGACGCCGTACAGCTCGGAGTTGGGCAGGTAGGTGAGCGCCGTCTCCAGGTACGGGTCGCCCTCGCCCACGAGCAGGATCCGACGGAGTCGCTCCGGCGGGATGATGGCCCACGCCCGGTCGTCGACCGAGAGGGCATCCGGTGGGCCGCCCTGCGCGCCCTCGGGTCCCGTCAGCCGGACCTCGATCACCGATGCGCCCTGCGGGATGTCGTCGATGACGATCTCCGTACGCGCCTGGGCCTCGAGGGTCTTCGGTGCCGCCTCGATGAGGACATCGTCGGCGTACACCTCCACCCGTCGGTCGGCCCGCTCGATGTCGAGGTTGGCGATGCTCACGAAGACGGAGCGGGTCACGCCCGACGACGCCGGCCGCACCGCGAGGGCGACGATCGCCTGGTTCTTCCGCTCGCGCCCGACCTGGATGACCCGGACCTCGTGGTCGACGCGGGCGGTCGGCTTGAGCGCGAGCGCGGCGTCCGTGGCGACCAGGATGTCGGCATCGCCCGCTCGGGCCGCGAGGGCGTTGGCGAGATTCAGCGCGTCCCCGAGGTCGCCCCGGGCGGAGGAGACGGTCACGCCCTCGATCGCGGCTCGCACCCGCCCGAGGTCCGTGGTCCCGTTGACGACGACGCGAGCCGAGCCCCCGGCGGCGATCACGCTCACGGTGCCGTTCGCCGGCAGCTCGCGAAGCGCCTCGAGGACCTGGCGCTTGGCCTCGTCGAGCCGCGATGGCGGGACGTCGGTCGCGGCCATGCTCGCCGAGGTGTCGAGGACGACGACCACATCGCCGGCGAGCCCCGCCGGGCGCTCCAGGAAGGGCCGGGCCGCAAGGATCGCGAGCAGCGCGACGAGGAGGAGCTGGAGCAGGAGCAGGAGGGAGCGGCGGAGCTTCTGCCACGGAGCGTTCGCCTCCACGTCCGTCAGCAGCCGCTGCCACATCAGCGTCGAAGGCACGACGCGCTCGTCGCGCCGGAGCTTGAGCAGGTACATCGCGAGCACGACCGGCAGGAAGAGCAGGCCAAGCAGCGCGAGCGGCGAAAGGAACGACATCTCGCGTCCTAGGCCAGCACGCGGCGCCGGCGCAATTCCGCGAACACGAGATCTGCCAGCGGCAGGTCGGTGGAGATCGGCACGTAGGTGGCGCCGCGCTTGGCGGCCAGCACGGCGAAGCCCTCCTGCCAGGCGGCGAGCCGCTCCTTGTAGTCGTCGATCGTGGCGAGGTCGACCGTGACATCGAGGCCGTCCCCGGTCTCGACATCGACCAGCCGGACGTCGCCCTCGAGCGTCGGCTCGAGCTCCTCCGGAGACAGGACGTGGAGGATGATCACCTCCGAGCCGGTCGCCGCGAGCTCGCGGATGATCTTGTCGGCGGCGGGATCGAGGAGGTCGGACAGCAGCACGATCACGCCTCGGCCGCTGAGCTGCGCGCCGGCGTGGCGGGCGGCAGCCACCAGGTCCGTGGTCCCGTCACCCGCGGAGATCGCCGAAAGGGCCGCGAGCAGCCGAAAGACGCGCCCGGAGCCGCGAAGCGCGACCTGCCGCCGGCCCGCACGACCCGCCAGCGCCGTCACAGCGACACGGTCCTCGGACGCGAGCCCGATGTAGCCGAGAGCCGCCGCGGCCCGCTTCGCGAACAGCAGCTTCCCCGGTGCGCCCGATTCCATCGACGCCGAGGCATCGAGGAGGAAGTGGATCGTGATGTCCTCCTCCTCGACGTAGAGCTTGATGAAGAGCTTCTCCAGACGGGCCAGGACGTTCCAGTCCAGCTGGCGGAGGTCGTCCCCGAGGGAGTAGTCGCGGAAGTCCGCGAACTCCACGGACTGGCCGCGCTTGACCGAACGCCGCCCGCCCTTGAGGCCGCCGCGGACCGGCCGCTTCATGACGAGCTGGAGGCGTTCGAGCTGCCGCAGGAATCCTTCGTCGAACACGGTCGGATCGATGTCCGAGGGCAGGAACGCCGGCTTCTCGCGCTTCACCGGGTTGCCTCCCGCACCCGCACCCGTCACGCCGCCGCCCGCGGAGCCCGTGGGGGCGCGTTCGACAGGGGGCTGCGCGAGCCGATCTTCTGCCGTCATGGGAACTGGAGGAGCCGCGACTACTCGACGCTCGGCGGCGGGACGGCATCGAGGATGGACCGAACGATCGCCTCGGTCGTGATGCCCTCCGCCTCGCCCTCGAAGTTGAGGATCACGCGATGGCGGAGCGATGGCAGCGCGACCGAGCGCACGTCGTCGACGGAGACGTTGAAGCGGCCGTCGAGCAGCGCATAGATCTTGCCGGCAGTCACGAGCGCCTGCGCGCCGCGCGGCGAGCCGCCGTAGCGGACGTAGTCGCGGACGAGCTGCGGGGCCCGGGGCTGGTCCGGATGGGTCGCGGCGAGGATGCTCACCGCGTAGGCGGTGACGTGCGGCGCGATCGGGACCGCTCGGGCCAGCCGCTGCATCTCGACGATCTCGGCGGCATTCGCGATCTTGCCGGCGGTCGGCGCATCGGCGCCGGTCGTCCGATCGATGATCGCGACCAGGTCCTCCTCCGAGGGGAACGGGACCATGACCTTGAACAGGAACCGGTCGAGCTGGGCCTCGGGGAGGGGATAGGTGCCCTCCATCTCGAGGGGGTTCTGGGTCGCGAGGACGAAGAACGGCGGCTCGAGCTTGTAGCGATTGCGGGCCACCGTGACCTGGTGCTCCTGCATCGCCTCGAGCAGGCTGGACTGGGTCTTCGGCGTTGCGCGGTTGATCTCGTCGGCGAGGACGAGGTTGGCGAAGATCGGGCCGGACTGGAACTTGAAGACCCGCTGGCCACCCTCCTCGACCAGGATGTTCGTGCCGGTGATGTCCGCGGGCATCAGGTCGGGCGTGAACTGCACGCGGTTGAACGTGCAGTCGATGACGTCGGCGATCGTCCGCACGAGCATCGTCTTGCCGAGCCCCGGCACGCCCTCGAGGAGGACGTGGCTGTTGGCCAGCAGGCCGGTGAGCGTCTGCCGGACCAGCTCGCGCTGGCCGACGATCACCTTGCCGATCTCCAGCTCGATCGCGGCGGCGCGCTCCGCGAATGCCTCTGGCGCGAGGCGCGGCGCCCCCGCCTCGGACGTGGTCGTGTCCATGGCTTCCTCCGTCGACCGTCGAGCGGTCACTGGCTCGGGTCGAGCGAGCTGAAGTAGTCGCGCACGAAGTCCCGCGCCGACAGCGGCAGGTAGCCACGGTCCAGGGAGGTCATCGCGAAGTTGTAGAAGTCCGAGTAGACCTCGCTGTACGGGACGTACGAGCCGGGGTTGGTCCCGGGGCCCTGCTGGTTGCCCTGGGTGACCTGGCCGTTCCCGCCGTTGCCGGAGATGAACGATGGCTCGCCGGGCTTCCCGATGCGGTCGAAGTCGGTGAAGATGCTGCCGAGGTCGCCGCCGAGCTCGGACGGGCGGTTCGGGTTGACGGGTCCGCCGAGGTTGGACGTGCCGCCCTGGCCGGCGCCGAGGTAGCTCGCGTTCGAGCCGCCGCCACCGATCGATCCCTGCCCTGCGCCTTGCCCCTGGCCCTGCCCCTGGCCTTGGCCCTGCCCCTGGCCTTGGCCCTGCCCCTGCCCCTGGCCTTGGCCTTGCCCCTGCCCCTGGCCTTGGCCGTGCCCCTGCCCTTGGCCCTGGCCCTGGCCCTGGCCGGCGCCGGGGCTCTGTCCGGGCTGCTGGCCCTGGCCCTGTCCCTGCTGGCCCTGGCCATGCTGACCCTGCTGGCCAGCATTGGCGAGGTCGCGACGGGCGTCCTGGAGCTGGTTGGCGGCGGAGGTGAGATCGCGGTTCGTCGCGACCCGGTCCTGGGCGGAGCTCAAAGCGTCACCGAGACGATCGAGCGCGGCCTGGGCCGAGTGGGTATCGCCC
>DATLDP010000062.1:0-18798 GCA_035525825.1 Candidatus Limnocylindria bacterium | reverse complement strand
TCCTCAACGGACCGGAGCCCGGCGCGACGGTCGACGTGGTTCGCGAGATGGAGAGCAATGGCGCGATCGTCGTGCAGGGCAACACGGACATCGCCGTAGCGGACGCCGACTACGCGGCCGCCTTTCCATGGCTCCTCGAGTACGGCGTGCCCGATTCGATCACCGCTGCCGCGGAGTGGGCGCACGACGCGCTGGAGGACGAGCACCTCGCCTGGCTGCGGCGGCTGCCGGCCGAGCGCCGCGTCCGCATCGGTGACGACCTGGTGCTCCTCACGCACGCGTCGCCAGGCTCACAGACCCAGGGCTTCGACCAGAACCTGGACCCCTCCACCATCACGGAGCGCATGTCCCGCACGGACGCGAAGGTCATCTGCTGCGGTCACACGCACATCCCGGAGGTCCGCGAGTTCGGCTGGAAGGTGATCGTCAACGCGGGCAGCGCGGGCTACGCCTTCGATGGCGACGCGAGCGCTTCGTGGGCGCTGGTGACCCTGGACGGTGGCGGCGAGGACGACGACTCCACGGTCACCGCCGAGATCCGCCGCGCCGAGTACGACAACCTCACCGTCGCGAATGCGATCTCCGCTCGCGGCCTCGCCGGCGACGTCTATCGCGCCGCAACCGTCCGTACTGGAAAGCTGGTCCGATGAGCGACTCGACCCGCAAGGACAACGGCGGGCGACGCGTGGTCGTGACCGGCATGGGTGCCGTGTCGGCGCTCGGCAATGACGTCGCCTCCACCTGGGCCGCCTTGCTCGCTGGGACGAGCGGCGTCCGGACGATCGACGCGTTCGACCCGAGTCGCGTGGATTCCAAGGTCGCTGCGCAGGTGCGCGACTTCGACCCGAGCGCCGTCATCGACCGCAAGGAGATGCGGCGGATGGACCGCTACATCCAGTTCGGGCTCGTGGTCGCGCACCAGGCCATGGACCAGGCCGGGCTCCCCGGCCGCATGGATGGGCCGCTGGCGGAGCGGAGCGGCGTGCTGCTCGGGTCCGGCATGGGCGGCGTCTCGACGCTGTTCGGGAATGCCGCGATCCTCAACGAGCGCGGGCCGGACCGGGTCTCGCCGTTCTTCGTCCCGATGAGCATCGTCAACGTGGGCTCCGGCCAGCTTGCGATCGCGTTCGGGATGCTCGGGCCCAACTTCGCGATCGTGTCCGCGTGCGCCACGGGAGCGCATGCGATCGGCGAGGCCTGGGAGACCATCCGGCGCGACGACGCGGACATCATGCTTGCCGGTGGATCCGAGGCGGCGGTCCACGAGGCGGTGGTCGCCGGGTTTGCGGCGATGCGGGCCCTGTCGACACGCAACGACGACCCCGAACACGCATCCCGACCATTCGACAAGGGCCGCGACGGCTTCGTGATCGGCGAGGGTGCGGGCATGCTCGTCCTCGAAGAGCTCCGCCACGCGGAAGCGCGGGGCGCCACGCCCCTGGCGGAGCTGGTGGGGTACGGCGCGACCGCGGATGCCTCGCACATCACCCTGCCCTCGCCCGGCGGGATCGGCGCGGTTCGCGCGGGCCGCCGCGCGCTCGAGAAGGCGGGCATGTCGCCCGAGGACCTCGACCACGTCAACGCCCATGCGACCTCGACGCCGGAGGGTGACGGCACGGAGCTCCAGGCGCTCGCCACATTGCTCGGCGAGCACGGGCCGGCGGTCTCGATCTCGGCCCAGAAGTCGATGCTCGGGCACACGCTCGGGGCAGCCGGCGCGATCGAGTCCATCGCCGTGATCCAGGCGATTCGCGAGGGCGCCGTCCCGCCGACCATCAACCTGGACGACCCGGATCCGAACGTGAACGGCCTGGACGTGACCCCGAACGTCGCGACGCGACGCCCGATCCGCGCGGCCCTCAACAACTCGTTCGGGTTCGGCGGCCAGAACGCGGCGCTCGTCTTCCGGCGGTGGGACGGATGACGGACCTGCCCGAGATGGATCCACAGCCGGGTGCCGAGATCGCCCCGAAGGGCGAGGCCATCCTGAGCGATGAAGCGCGCGCCCGCGCCGACGCGCCGCTCGACGTCCAGCTCCCGCCATCCGACGTCTCAGGATCTGCTGATCCGCCCGCCCCGGCGAACGGCTCAGACGCCTCCCTGCTTGCGCTGATCGACCGCCTGTCGTCCCTGCTCGACCGGAGCGACCTGAGCGAGCTGGAGGTCCAGGTCGGTGGCACCGGCCTCGTGCTCCGGAAGCTCTCGGCCCTCACGCCCACGGTCGTCGCCACGCAGGGATCCACCTCGCCAGCAGACGGCAGCGCCGCTCCCGCAGGAGCACCGGCCACGAGCCCCGGCGCCTCAGACGCCGCCGCCGCGCCCGCGAAGCCCGCCGTGATGGCCCCGCTCAGCGGCATCTGGTACGGCTCGCCCGCACCGGGGACGGCGCCGTACGTCAGCCTCGGGGGCGAGGTGGCGGTGGGCCAGGTGATCGGGCTCATCGAGGCGATGAAGCTGTTCAACGAGATCAAGAGCGACAAGGCCGGCCGCGTCACGAAGATCAACGCGGAGAACGGCAAGCTGGTTCGCGCGAAGCAGCCACTGATCGAGGTGGAGCCGCTATGAGCGGGTCGATGAACGGCGCCTCGGCGTCCTCGCACACCGGAACGCCCCCGCCCAAGCCCCGGATCCGCGCCCACGTCACCGGCTGGGGTCGCTACGTCCCGTCCCAGGTCCTGACCAACGCGGACCTCGAGCGAATGGTGGACACGAACGACGAATGGATCGTCAGCCGGACCGGCATCCGCGAACGGCGGGTCGCCGCGGCCCACGAGACCACCGCCTCGATGGCCGCGGTCGCGGGCCTGCGGGCGATCCATGCCGCTGGCATCGATCCGGACGAGATCGACCTCATCCTCCTCGCGACCCTCACGCCGGACTACTGGATGCCCTCGACCGCGGCGCTCGTCAAGGAGGCGATCGGGAACACCCGGGCCGCGGCCATGGACGTCGCCGCGGCCTGCTCCGGGTTTGTCTACGGGTTCGCGACGGCCCAGGCATGGATCGAGTCTGGGCTCGCGAAGCACGTCCTCGTGATCGGCGCGGAGCTCCTGACCCGGTTCCTCGACTACACCGACCGCGGCACCTGCATCCTCTTCGGCGACGGCGCGGGCGCGGCGGTGCTCAGCGCCTCCACGGAGCCCGGCGGCGCCCTCGGCATCGAGCTCACGACGGAGCCCCAGGGCGCCTACATGATCTGGCTGCCCGCCGGCGGGGCGAAGAGCCCGCCCTCAGCCGAGACGCTCGCCCGCGGCGAGCACTTCATCCGGATGGAGGGCAAGGAGACCTACCGATTCGCGACCAGGACCCTCGCCTCCACGGCGCTGGAGTCCGTCCGCAAGTCCGGCCTCCAGCCGGACGACATCCGGCTTTTCATCCCGCACCAGGCCAACATCCGGATCATCGAGGCAGTCGCCAAGGGCCAGAACCTGGACATGGACCGGATGTACACGAACGTCGATCGCTACGGCAATACCTCGGCGGCCTCCGTGCCGATCGCGATGGCCGAGGCGGTCAACGAGGGCCGGGTCAAGGTCGGGGATCGGATCACGATCGTCGCCTTCGGCGCGGGCTTCACCTCCGGCGCGGTGACGATCGAGTGGACCGCCGACCCGGCTCGCGGGCCGGCCGCCGACGCGGCGATCCGCCCCGAGGACGTCCACGTCCGACTGCCGGTCGACTGGGATTCGGTCGACCCGATCCCGCCGGCGCTCGCGGAGATCATGGCCCGGCCAGGGACGGTCAACCCGCCCCTCGACGACGTGGTTCCCGGCGAGCCCGAGCGGGCATCCCAGCGCGTCGGAGGCGCCCGATGATCGATCTCAGCGGGAAGTCGGCCGTCGTCACCGGCGGCTCGCGCGGCATCGGCCGGGCGATCGCGCTGCGCCTCGCCGCCCAGGGCGCAGACGTCGCGTTCAGCTACCGGGGCAACGAGGCGGCGGCGAAGGAGACCGCGGCCGCGCTCGAGGCGCTCGGCCGGCGCGCACTTCCCGTCCAGGCGGACGTCTCTGATCCCGCGTCGGCGGATGCGCTGATCAAGGCTGCCCTCGAGGCCTTCGGCAGGATCGACATCCTCGTCAACAACGCCGGCGTGACCCGCGACGACCTGATCATGCGAATGTCGCTCGATGACTGGCGAACGGTCCTCGAGACGAACCTCTTCGGCGCCTTCTACGCGATCAAGGCCGTGACCCGCCCGATGCTCAAGGCCAAGGGCGGCCGGATCATCAACATCACCTCGGTCTCGGGGCAGGCCGGGCAGACCGGGCAGGCGAACTACTCCGCGGCGAAGGCCGGCCTCATCGGCCTCACCAAGGCGACCGCTCGGGAGCTGGCATCCCGGGGGATCACCTGTAACGCGGTCGCGCCGGGCTTCGTCCTCACCGAGCTGACCCAGGACCTGTCGCAGAACCTCCAGGACCAGATCACGGCGGCGACGCCGCTCGGGCGCTTCGGGACCACGGACGAGATTGCCAACGCGGTGGCCTTCCTCGCCTCCGACGAGGCCGCGTACATCACGGGCCAGATCCTCGCCGTCGACGGCGGCCTGGTGATGATGTGAGGGTCCTGACCGGGATCGATATCGAGCTCGAGCCCGGGTGAGGGTCCTTGTCACCGGCGCGGCCGGATTCATCGGCAGCCACCTGGTCCTGGCGCTGCTGGAGCGCGGGGACGAGGTCTCCGCGATCGACAACCTGTTCAGCGGCGACGCGCATCGCCTCGCGCCATGGCTCGACCGGATCCGGTTCGTCGAGGGCGACGTCCGTGACCCATCGGCGCTCGATCGCGCGGCGGCCGGCTGCGACGCGATCCTCCACCAGGCCGCGATCGCGAGCGTTGCCGCGTCTGTGCGGGATCCGATCGGCAACGATGCCGTCAACTCGGGCGGGACCATCCAGGTGATGCTCGCGGCCGCGAGAAACGGCTGCCGGCGGGTGGTGCTCGCGGGCTCGTCGGCGGTGTACGGCTCCTCGACCGAGCCGCCCGGGCGTGAGACGCAGGTCCCCGATCCGCAATCGCCGTACGCGGCCAGCAAGCTCGCGGCCGAGAGCTACCTCCACGCCATGAGTCCGCTCCTCGGCGTCGAGACCGTGGCCCTGCGGTACTTCAACGTCTTCGGGCCGGGCCAGGATCCGATGAGCGAGTACGCCGCGGCGGTGCCGAGATTCGTGACCGGCGCCCTTCGCGGGCAGGTCCTGACCATCTACGGCGACGGCCGGCAATCGCGAGACTTCACCTACGTCACGAACGTCGTCGCCGCCAACCTCCTCGCGCTGGATGCGCCGGGCGTCGATGGGCTGACCTGCAACGTCGGTACCGGCTCCAGCGTCACCCTGCTCGAGCTCGTCGGCGCCATCGAGGCGGCGGTGGGGCGGCCGGTCACCGTCCAGCACGAAGCGCCGCGAGCCGGCGACGTCCGCGACTCACGGGCTGCGATTGACCTCGCGGTCGCGCGTCTCGGCTACCGCGTCCAGGTGGCGTTTGCCGAGGGAATTCGCGAGACGGTCAGCTGGTACCGGTCGCAGGAGCCCGTCGGCCGGGCGTCCGGTTCCTGATTCCGCCGGCACGTCGGGACCGGCTGGTGCCGAGGTGCGCCGCGGCACCGGCCCCGCGAGGTTCGGTCGACACGTCCCCGACTGAACCGCGATCCTTCTCGGCAAGGTGAGTGCCCCGCAGCCAACCCAACCCGCTGGCGGGCCAGGCGATCCTTCGATCCGCCGGACCTGGTGGCTGCTCGCGGGCTCGTTCTTCCTGCTCGCCGTGTCGAACGGCATCCGGCTTTTCGTCGATCGCCAGCCGCTCGACTGGCTGACCGTCGCGCTCGTGATCGTCGCGGCGATCGCGGCGATTGCCCATCGCAACGCCGTGGGCGGGCTTGAATCGCGCGGTCGAGGCGAGGCCGAAAGCTTTGCCCGGATCCTCCGCGGGCTTTCGCGATCCGTCTCCGGCGAGGCGATGGTCGCCGCGATCGTGGAGGACCTGATCGAGGCGACGGAAGCCGATCACGTCGTGGTCGTCCGCCGGCGCCGCGATGGCGTGGCGCTCGAGGCCACGCTGGTCACCCGCCGAGCCGGGGTGCCGACGACCTCGACCATCCTGCCGGCCTCGCTGCTCGACCGGCTCGAGGCTGACGGCCCGCGCCATCTCGTCGGCATCCCCATCGACATGCCGGATGCCGCGCCGGCGTTCACCGAGGGAGGGCTCGCCCAGCCAGCGCCAGTCGGCGTCGATTGGGCCGCCGGCTCCGGGCCGGAGGTGCTCGACATCGCCGCCTCGGTAGCGGATCCGCATGCCCTCGATGCCGCCGCCGTCGCGGCCGCGGTCGCCGTGACCACCGCACCACCCGAGGTCGCGGTCGATGGTCCGCCCGACGGGCTGATCCCGACCCTGCCGACGATCGCGCGTCGAGCCTCCGACACCGGGGGCGGGCGGACGCTGGTGCGGCGGGTCGCGGCGGAGGGCCTCGCACTGTTGCGCGACGTCGGCCTCCCGACGCCGGATGTCTTCGGCGCGCGCGGCACGGCGAAGCCGTCGGAGGTCCTCGCCCGCGGCGAGCATGCGGTGATCGCGGGGCGCGTCGCCGATCGGGTTCGGGCGGCCTTCGGTCTCGCTCACACACTGACGGCGCCGCTTCGCTCGGAGCCGGAGGTGATCGGCGCCATCGTCCTCTCGCGCCGCGAGCGCCACGCGTGGCCGCAGAGCGCACGCCGGCTGCTGCGCGTCGCCGCGAGCGAGACCGCCGCCGCGCTCGAGCGGGCGGATTCGTTTCGCGCCGTGGAGACCTCGGCCTCGACCGACCCCCTCACGGGCCTGCCCAACCGGCGCTACTTCGACGAGTTCTCGTCCCTCCTGGCGGGTCGCCGCCGCTCCGGCGACGCCGTCGCGATCCTGATGATCGACATCGACAAGTTCAAGGGGTTGAACGACACCTATGGCCACCCCGTCGGCGACGAGGTGCTGCGAGCGGTGGCGACCGCGATCACGACGGCGGTCCGAGACCAGGACGTCCCGGCGCGCATCGGCGGTGAGGAGTTCGCGGTGCTGCTGCGGAACCCGGGGCCGTCCGTCGCGCTCGAGGTGGGGGAGCGGGTCCGCCAGGCCGTCCGCGAGCTCGATCTGGCCGATCTCGGGGTCCCGGGCGTCTCCGTTTCCGTGGGGGTCGCCGACGCCACCAGCCCCGACGAACCGATCCACGCCCTCGTGGACCGCGCCGACCGCGCGCTCCTCCGCGCCAAGCGCGCCGGCCGCGACCGCGTCCTCCCCGGGTAGGGCGTGACGACCGTCGGGAATCGCGGGCGGTGCTCGATACCATCGAACGCGTGAGCAAGCGGCAAGGCGCTCCCGTGGACGCAGGCGATGACCTCGCAGACGACGTCCACGACGAGGAATCCGGGGCCGAGGCCGCCCTCGACGCCGGCACTGCCGGCAACGCGGAGCCCAACGCGGCCGACCCAGCCGAGGTCCCGCTCCTGACGAACGGGCAGCTCGCGCAGGTGTTCCACGACATCGGCGACCTGCTTGAGGTCAAGGGCGAGCTCGTGTTCAAGACGGTCGCCTACCACCGGGCGGCGGACGCGATCGGGCGGTCGCCGATCGAAGTAGCGCGGGCCTATCGCGAGGGCCGGCCGCCGGAGATCGCGGGGATCGGCAAGGCGATCGCGGACAAGCTCCGGGAGCTGGCGCTGACCGGACGCAGCGAGTACCGCGACAAGCTCCTGGCCGAGTTTCCGACGACCCTGCTCGAGATGCTCCGCCTTCCCGGGCTCGGGCCCAAGACGGTCCGCGCGATCTACCAGGGTCTCGGCGTCAAGACCGTCGACGAGCTGCGCGTCGCCGCGGAGACCGGCCGGGTCCGGACGCTTCGAGGCCTCAGCGAGCGCACGGAGCAGCTGATCCTCGAGGGCATCGCCCGCCTGGAGCGGCGCGAGGGCCGGATGCTGCTCCACCGCGCCCGGGCCATCGTCGAGGAGATCGCCGACGGGCTCCTGGATGTCCTCGACGTCGATCGGATCGTGTCGGCGGGCTCGTATCGACGTCGGAAGGAGACGATCGGGGACCTCGACTTCCTCGCGGAAACCGACACGCCGAAGCAGGTCATCGAGACCTTCGTCGGCCTGCCCTCGGTCGAGGCCGTGATCGGACGAGGCTCCCACAAGGCCGCCGTACGGCTCGGCGGGCGCGGGCCGCAGGTCGACCTGATGGTCATGAAGCCCGGCGAGGCCGGCACCTACCTGCTGCATTTCACCGGTTCGAAGGAGCACAACGTCCGGCTCCGGGCCATGGCCCGCGACCAGGGCTGGAGCCTGAGCGAATACGGCTTCGCCCGGCTCGGCGAGGACGGCGAGATCATCACCGACGTCGCGGCGGGCGGCGAGCTCCGGACCTTCGCCACGGAGGCGGAGGCGTACGCGGTCCTCGGGCTGCCGTACATCGAGCCCGAGCTGCGCGAGGACGCCGGGGAGATCGAGGCGGCGCTCGCCGGCAGCCTGCCGGCCCTCGTGACCGAGGCGGACCTGCGCGGCGACCTTCACTCCCACTCGGACTGGTCCGATGGCAGCCAGACGGTCGAGGTGATGGCCGCGTTCGCGCGTCGGCGCGGCCACGCCTACCAGGTCATGACCGACCACACCCAGTCGCTCGCGATCGCCCGAGGCCTGGATCCCGATCGAGTCGCGCTGGAGCGAGCGCTGATCAAATCCATCAACCGGCGCTTCGAGGCGGAGGAGCAGAACGGCACCGCGCCACCCGAGACCAGCCCGGAGGGCTTCCGCCTGCTCCACGGCTGCGAGCTCGAGATCCGAGCGGACGGCCAGCTCGACTATCCCGACAAGCTCCTCGCCCAGTTCGACCTCGTGGTCGCGTCGCTCCACGTCAGCCGCCGCCAGCCCCGCGCCGAGCTGACCCAGCGAGTGCTCAACGCCATCGAGAACCCGAACGTCGACGTCATCGCCCACCCTTCGGGCCGGATGATCCAGACCCGGGACGACCTCGACCTCGACTGGGAGGCGGTCTACGCCGCGGCGGCGAGGACGGGCACGGTGCTGGAGATGAACGGCTCGCCCCATCGGCTGGACCTGTCCGTCGAGCGGGCGCGGAAGGCCATCTCGCTGGGCTGCATCGTCTCGATCGATTCGGACGCGCACCACACCCGCGAGTTCGATCACCTGGCGTGGGGCATCTCGCAGGCGCGGCGGGCCTGGGTGGAGCCGAAGGACGTGCTCAATGCTCGCTCCCGTGCCGGGCTCCTCGCCTGGCTCGCGAGCCCCAAGCCGAGGGACCGGGCGAAGCTCGCGCCACCGGCCGGAGAATCCCGGCCGGTGAGGGACGAGGCTCGGTGAGGGGCGAGAGCGGCGCGCGCGACCTGGCGATCGCGGTGGGCGCCATCGTCGCGCTGGCGAGATTCGCGCCGGATGCGTTCGTCTGGCCGATCGCGGTCGTGCTGCTCGCCGGCGTGTTCCTCGGATCCCTCCAGGTCGTCGCGGAGGCGGATCCCGCGGGACGCAGCGCGGGCGTGCCGGTCGAGTCCCTGATCCTGCCGGCCGGCGCGGCCCTCGCGGCGCTCGGTGGCATCCGCCTCGTGCCCGCGGGCTTGGTCCTCGCGCCGGCCTTCGTGCTCGCGGGCGGGCTGGTCGGCCTCGCGCTCGTGACGGAGCTGCGGCTCTCGCGGGCCAGCGGCCCGCCGTCCTCGACGGATCGCACCGCCGTGCTCATCCAGATCCTCCTGATCGGGTTTCTCGGCTTCGCGGGTGTCGCGGCGCTGGTTCCCGGCGGCCTCCCCAGCCCGGATGCCCCGCTCGGCGCCGGCGGCACGGACGCGCTGGCCGTGATCGCCCAGGCGGCGGGCGATGGCCTGATCGCGTTCCTCCTCGCGTACCGGACCGCCGCGCTGCGCAGCTCGAACCTTCGGGACGTCGCCTGGTTCGGCGTGACGGGCGCCGCCGTCGTGGCCATTGCCGCCGTCGCCCTTCGATCGATCGAGATCCCCCGGATCCTGGGCCCGGCACTGCTGGTCCTCGTGTTCTTCCTGTGGGACGCGATCCACAGCGGCAGCCCGGTTCGCCGGCGCGATCAGCGCAGAGCCTGGGAGACCGTGTTCCTCGCAGTCCTCGCCGTCGTCGTGATCGGCTGGAGCGTCGGCATCCGCGCCTGACCCCTGCAACGGCCACGCCCGCGGCCGCCGCGGCGACGGCCATTCCATCGACCCGCTGGCCCGCCTGAGGCATACTTACGCGCCGCAAACAACGAACGCGATGCGAATGACCGCTCGCGCCGCCGCCTTCGGGTCGATCGAGCCGCCCGCCGAAAGGATCAGCCCCCGTGACGTTCTCCGAGACCGAATCGAGCGCCAGCCCCATCGCCGCCGTGCGCGTCAAGCGCCAGCTGGCCGAGCAGGCGATCGCCCAGGCCGCCAACGGCAAGTGGTCGGATGCCGCCGACACGAACCGGAAGCTCCTCGAGATGGGACCCGAGGCCGACGCCGAGAACCGTCTCGCGAAGGCGCTCTGGGAGCTCGGCGAGCTCGGCTCCGCGCGCGAGCACTACCAGGCCGCCCTCGCCCTCGACCCGACCAACCGCATCGCCGAGCGCAACATCGACCGCCTTCGGACCCTGCTGGTCGCGGCCGGTGAGAAGACGGTTCCGGCGCAGGATGGCTCCAAGGCGCCCGTCCGGATCTTCGTCGAGGAGACCGGGAAGACCGGCTTCGCCCACCTCCTGGACCTGCCCGACGCCAAGAAACTTGCCCAGGTCAACCCCGGTGACACCGTGGAGCTGACCCCGGAGAAGAACCGGCTCATCGCCTTCAGCAACGGGATGCGGATCGGCGTGGTGGAACCGCGGGTCGCGGCCCGGCTGCTGAAGCTGATCGCCGAGGGCAACAAGTACCTCGCCGGCGTGACTTCGCTCGGCGCCCAGGACGTCCGGATCATCATCCGCGAGGTCTACCAGGACCCTCGCAACTACGGGAAGGTCTCGTTCCCGACCGCCGCGAAGTCCACCGACCTCCGGCCCTACACCAAGGGCACCCTCCTGCGCGAGGACGAGGAGCTGGAGGAGGACCTCGAGGACGACGTCGAGGACGAGGAGATCACCGACCTCGAGAGCGTGATCCCGCCCGACGAGACCAGCGACGAGGCGTTCGAGGAAGAGAACGACGAGGGCGACGACCAGTAGGTCGGGCGCTCGAACGGGCCGCGGCGGCCAACGCCGGGGTCAGGCCTCGGCGGCCTCACGGACGGAGCGGGCGTCGGCAGTGAGCTCGGCCGCCATCCGCTCCAGGATCTCGCTGACCGCGGCCTCCGTGCCGGCGGGCGGCACCGGGAAGATCCGCGCTTCGAGGCGGCCCCACGCGGCCACCAGCGCGCGGGCGATCCGCGCCGGCTCGGTGGGCTGGTAGCCCAGCCAATCCAACGTCTTGTCGATCTGGATCGTGTGCTCGTCGATGTGCGACGTCCAGCGACCGAGCCGGAACTCCGCCTGCACCGGCACCCCGGCCCAGACGACGGGCGCGGCCAATCCCGCAGGAGAGAGGTCCACGTATCGCAGCGCCCACTCGTCGAGCACGGAATCCAGGCGCGCCCGGATCTCCGCAAGCGATCCTGAGCCCTCCGCCAGGCCTTCGGGCATGGCCCGCTGCGACGCCGCTTCGGCTTCGTCCGAGACCCGGGCAGGCCGCGACGGGCCGCGCGGCTGGGTGAGCCACCAGCGTGTGAACCAGCCGTAGCTCCACTGCCCATCGACGATGTGGGCGAGCGTCTGCCGCGTCGTCCACTCGCCCGGCTTCGGCACGCGGTCCAGCCACGAATCGTCGAGCGCGGCGAGGCGACCGTGGAGGATCCATCGGGCGATCGTCGCGGGGGCGCCCCGGATCACGGCCGGGGGCCGGGCCGGTGCTCCCGAGAGGGCCGCCTCGAGCTCGGCGGACGCGGCCTCGATGGTCTCGGCGCCGCGGTACAGCCCGTAGCGAACCCCGTCGCCCGTATCCACGCCCTTCCAGAGCCAGGTGTTCTCGAGCGCCGACTCCGGGACGGCGAGCGCGTCCGAGGTTGCGGATGCCACGGCGGCGCGAGCGCGCGCCAGCCAGCCGGGAAGCTCGGGAGCCGCCTCGGCCGTGAGCGCCTCGGGCAGCGCCAGGGTTTCGGGTGAGGTCGCAGGATCGAACGTCGTCATCGATCGAGGGTAACCGCCGAATCGACCTGCCACAATCGATCGCGATGGTGGGGAGGCTGCTCCTCTCGCGGGCTGAGCCGGGGTTCACGCTGCCCGCGTTCGAGCGGCTCGCGCCGCCCCCGCCCCCGGACGTCCTCGATGCCCGGCTGGAGGCGGAATCCTCGCCCGGTGACATCGTCGCGGACCTCTTCGGACGTGGTGGCTGGGTCGCCCGGGCAGCCATCGATCGCCAGCGTCGGGCCTTCACCATCGAATCGAGCCCGTTGACCCGGCTCCTGGCCGAGGTGGTCCTCCGACCACCCGACCTGCGCCACCTCGATGCCGCGTTCTCGTCGCTCTCCGCCTCGCCGGTGGGGGAGTCCAGCCTGCGGCTCTCGATCGCCGAACTGTTCGCCACGAAATGCGCGACCTGCGGGCGGACCGTCGGGGTGGACGAGGTCGAATGGGCCGACGGGCGACCGGAGCGCATCCACTACCGCTGCACGCTGTGTCGCGATCAGCAGGGCCGGTCCGAGCACCAGGCGGTCGAGCCCACGGCGCTCGATCTCGATCGAGCCAACCGTGATCTGGGCGCGGACGACCTGCGGCGCCGGCTGCGCGAGCGATTCCCCGTTCCCGCGGGCTCGGGCGGACTGGTCGATCAGCTCCTGGGCCTCCACACCGATCGACAGCTCGTGGGGCTCGCGGCGATCCTGGCCCGGGTCGAGGGCGACCTGCGGGCCGCCCCGGTCGAATCGGCCCTGCGCCTGGCGTTCCTCCACGCCGTGCTGCCGGCGAGCCGGCTCGCACCTGGCAGATCCCGGATGCCTGGGATCAAGATCGCGGGCGGCGAGGTCAGGAACGGCAGCCCGGAGCGATGGCGGGAGCGGAGCCCGTGGCTGACGTTCGAGGATGGCTTCCGCGTCGTCCGCGCGTTCGTGCAGCGGCTGGAGAGCGGCGCGCTGGGCCCCCTCGAGGCGCGGCTGGGGACGGACATCCGGAGCCTCGTGGAGGGTGCGCCGAACGCGGTGGTCCGGGTCATGACCCCAGGCACCCTCGAGACCCTCGCCGGTGAGGCCCGCGAGGGGTCGCCGCGGATCCGTCTCGTCCTCGGCCAGGTGCCGGTGCGGTTCAGCCAGGAGCGCCTCGGCGCCGCCTACCACGCGACGTCCTGGGCCCTCGGCCGGGAGGCCGCGTCGCTGCTGCCGCTCGAGCCGCTGCTCGGCCCGGCGGTGCGGGCGCCGTGGTCGTGGCAGGCCGCTGCGCTCCGCCGCCCGCTCGAGGCCGTTGCGCCCCATCTCGCACGGGACGCGCGGGTCGTGCTGCTGCTCGATCATGGCGGGCCCGAGGCACTCGTGGCGGCAGTCCTGGGCGGCGTCGGCGCCGGCTACCGGCTCGTCGAGGCACGCTTGTCCAACCCCGACGACGACGTCGGCGGCGTGGTCGAGCTGATCCCGCCCGGCGGGGTGATGCCGCCGCCCGCTCGCGCCCGGAGCAATGTCCGCCTCGATCCGACGCCGGGCGGCCGGGGCGATCCGGACCTCGTCCCGGGCCGCGGGCTGTTCGCGCCGCCGGAGCGCGTCGAGGCGCGCCCATTCTCGGCCCGCGAAGCGGCCTCGACCGTGCTCGAGACGGCCGTCGAGGTGCTCCAGGCCCGCGGCGAGCCCGCACGGTACGAGCGGCTGCTCGGCGAGATCCTGGTCGGCCTGGACCGATCCGGGGCGCTCCGACGGCTGCTCGCCTCCGAAGCCGGACCCGACCAGGACCGGGGCGCGCCACGGGCGGCCGCGCGCGGGTACGACGCGCCCCGCGAGGGCGTGCCCCGCGAGGGCGTGCCGAGCGAGGGCGTGCCGAGCGACGTCGCTGCGTCTTCGGGAGAGGGCGGCGCGTCGACGCCCACGCGAACCAGGACCTTCGCCCAGCCCGTGCCGCCCGGCGATCCCGTCGAGCGGGTCCTCGCCCTCATCGCCGAGGAGCTGGAGCGGTCGACCCAGCACCGCCTCACGGAGATCGAGCCGGGTCGCTGGTGGCTCGGTGACCGGCGCGACCGCGAGGCCGCGGCGATCCCGCTGTCGGACCGCGTCGAGTGGGCGGTCTACAGCCTCCTCTCGACCGCCGGGCCGATCGCCGAGGCCGCGTTCTTCGAGCGCGTGGCCGCCCTCTTCGCCGGCCATGACCTGCCGGACGAGACGCTCGTTCGCGCTTCGCTGGCGAGCTACCGCAGCCCGGCCTCGACCGCGAGCCGCCTCGTGACCAGCGAGGACCTCCGCCGCCGCACCACCGAGCACACGGAGCTCCTCGCGCGCCTCGCCAATGGCGGCCACCAGCTCGGCATGAACGTCTGGATCGGGCGCCGCGACCAGGCCCGCCGGATCGGCGACCGGACGCTCGGCGACTACCTCGACCCCACTCGTGAGCGCGAGCCGTGGTTCCCGACGATCTCGCTCGTGCCGAAGGAGGACGGCGAGGCCGTCGACTGCATCTGGTACCAGCGCGGCGGCCTGGCCCTGCTGTGGGAGGTCGAGTGGACCGCGATGCTGGGTGACGTCCTGCTCCGGCGGCATGCGCGGATCCCGCCGGACGAGCGGATCGTGCGGTTCCTCGCGATCCCCCCGGAGCGGCGCGAGCTGGCCCGCCACAAGCTGGACGCGTCGCCGATCCTCCGCGAGGCCATGGAGGCCTCCAACTGGCACGTGATCCTGTGGCCGAACCTGCGGGCCTGGCTGGAGCGCGAGCCCGTGGACCTCGACGGGATCGAGCCGTACCTCGGGCTGGAGCCGCCGATCGAGCGCCGGGCGGAGCAGCTCGGCCTGTTCGAATCCTGATCGCGGCTACCCTTGCGGCCCCGAGGGTCCCCCATCCTCGAACATTGACCCGCCGGCGCCACGGCCGGCACCGACCGTTGGAGGCAGCGCGTGCCCGAGCCGACCGCCCTGGACCAGCTAGCCGACGGCTTCTGGGAGCGCTTCAAGCAGCTCAGCCCGATCAGCGCCACGATCAACGGCGACGACCGCTACGACGCCGAGCTCCCCGATCCCGGGCCGGAAGGCCGGGCCGATCGCCGCCGGTTCGCCGAGGAGATGCGGGACGCCGCCAGCGCAATTCCGGACGACGGCCTGTCGGTCGAGGATCGGATCACCCGTGACGTGCTCCGCGTCGTCGGCGAGATCTTCCTGGTCCAGGACGACCAGCGGATCGACACGCTCCAGGTCGTCGACCAGATGGGCGGCCCGCAGACGATGCTGCCCCAGCTGTGCCAGTTCCAGCCGGCGGACACGCCGGAGCGGCTCGAGAAGTTCATGGGCCGGCTCCACGCCTACCCGGGCTTCATGGCCGCGAACCGGGAGCTGCTGCGCGAGGCGCTCGGGAGCGGGCTGACCGCGCCACGGATCGTCGCTGAGCGGACCATCGCCCAACTGGAGCGGATGCTCGCGATCCCGATCGACGAGGCGGTCATCCCGTCCATGGTCCAGGTGGCCAGCGACGCCGATCGCGAGGCGATCCGCGCCGTCATCCGCGACGAGGTCTACCCCGCCGACGCCGCGTTCCTCGAGGCGCTCAAGGGCGATTACCTCCCGAAGACCCGCGAGGACAATGGCATCTGGTCGGCGCCGGATGGGGATGCGCTGTATCGGACCCAGATCCTGCGCTGGACGACCCTGGACCTCGATCCCGGCGAGGTCCACCAGGTCGGCCTGGACGAGCTCGAATCGATCGAGATCGAGCGGCGCCAGATCGCCCGCGGGGCCGGCTTCGCCGACGACACGAAGGCCTACCGAGCCTCGCTCGCCGCGGACCCTGCCAATCAGCCCGGCGCTCGCGAGGTGCTGATCGCCCGCGCGACGGAGGACATCGAGCGGGCCCACGAGCTGGCGCCGCGGATGTTCCGGAAGGTTCCGGTCTCTGCCTGCCGGGTCGTCCCGGTCGAGGAATACAAGGAGCAGGACGCGCCGTTCGCCTACTACTACCCGCCCTCGGCGGACACCACGCGACCCGGGACCTACTACGTCAATACCTTCGACCTGCCGTCACGGACCTACTCCCGCCTCGCGTCGACGACCTATCACGAGGCAATCCCGGGCCACCACTTCCAGATCGCGCTGGAAAGCGAGAACTCGGCCCTGAACCTCTTCCGGCGGTTTGCGGCGCGCTACGCCGGCGGCGCCTACGTCGAGGGCTGGGGCCTCTATGCCGAGCGCCTCGCCGACGAGATGGGCCTCTACCGCAACGAGGCCGAGCGTTTCGGGATGCTGGACGCCCAGGCATGGCGTGCGGCCCGGCTCGTGGTCGACACCGGCATGCACGCGCTCCGCTGGACTCGCCAGCAGTCAATCGACACGCTCCTCGCCGCGGGCCTCACCGAGACCGACGCGCTGATCGAGACCGATCGCTACATCGCCTGGCCCGCCCAGGCCCTGACGTACAAGACCGGCCAACGGGAGATCGAGCGGCTGCGGCGGGAGCTGTCCGCGCGCGACGGCGACGCCTTCGACCTTCGGGAGTTCCACGACCAGCTCCTCGGCCATGGCTCGCTGCCGTTGGCGACGCTCACGAAAGAACTGCCCAATTGGGTGGCGACACCCGTCTGATCGGACCCCTTTCCTCCCGGGGACCGCGGCCGCTAGGATGCGGCCCGGACATCCGGGAGGGACATCGATGACCGAACGCGACGGCGCGCCCGAGGACGCCACGGCCGAGGGCTCCTCGCCCGAGCCGGCCACGCCCGAGGGCACGACGCCCGCGGGGGCCGCTTCCGAGGTCCCGACCTCGTACTGGCCGCCGAGCCCGGGCGCCCCGGCCATGCCGCCGCCACCGCCCGTAGGCCCGCCGCCTCCGGTTCCCCCACCGGCGTCCGGCTGGCAGGCATCGGCTCGTGCTCCCGCCCCATCCATCGACCCGTCGGTCCCGCGCCGGTCGTGGCCTGGGCCTCGCCGCCACCGCCGCTCTCCCAGACGCGCCGCTACGCCGGCGGTCCGCCGCGTTTCACCGTCGGCGCGCTGCTGAAGGATTCCTTCGCCCGCTACGGCGCCGACCCGATTCGACTGTTCCTCGTCTCGCTCGTGATCTCGGTGGTGAGCTACGGCAGCTCGTTGGCGTCGTTCGCGTCGAATCCGCTGCTGACCACGAGCGGGAGCTCGCTCAATCGACCGTTCGTGGACGTGAGCGGCATCCTCGGGCTGCTGAACCTGGTGGTGAGCTTCGTTGGCATGGGCGTGATCTACGCGCTGCTCGAGGGAGGCCCGAAGCTGCCCTTCGGCCGGGCGTTTGCCCGGGGGTTGCATCGCTCCGGCTGGGCGTTCCTGACGGTGCTGCTCCTCGGCGTCGCCTTCTTCGTGGTCTTCCTGCTCGCGATCATCCCCGGGATCATCTTCGCCCTCGCGGGCACGACGGCGTTCATCATCTACTTCTTCGTCGCGTTCCTCGTGATCGTCTGGCTCGCCATCCGGGTGACCCTTGCCCTCCCCGCCGTGGTGGTCGACAACCTCAACTCGATCGATGCGTTCAAGCTTTCCTGGCATGCCACGAAGCCGGCCGGCGTCTGGGGGCGGGTCGTGCTCGCGGGTCTCGCGCTCGGGCTGATCCTGATCCCGGCCACGCTCGGCGGCGCGCTGTTGATCCTGCCGGCGATCCTGGGCGGTCAGCCCTGGCTGCTCATCCCGGTCGCCCTGGCGTTCACGATCGTCACACCGCTCGGCTCCACGCTCCTCTACTCCGCCTACCGCCGTCTCGTGCCGCCGTTCCTCCCGTCATGGGCCGGCCACGCTGGCGTCGCGACGCCGCCCGATGCTGCCGCCGCGATGCCCGAGGACGCTGCAGCGGCCAGTGCCGCGATGGCGGAGCCGGTCGCGACTGCGGCGATGGCCATGGACGCGCCCGTGGAGGCTCCGCTCTCGCCGCCGACCCTGGCCCCGCTCGTCGATTGGGCGACGCCGGCCGCACCCCCGCCGCCCGCCCAAGGTTGGGTCCAGCCCGCCGCTCCCGCTGCGTGGGCCGCGGCAGGTGTCCCGGGCGCCCCCGGAGCTCCCGGGGCTGCCGCGCCCCAGCTCGATGCGCCTGCGTTCGTTGAGCCGCAGCTCGGCTCCGGGGCGAAGGCCATCCTCGCCGTCCTCCTCGCGATGACGATTGCCGGCGTCCTCGCGGTGCCGTACGTCATCCTGCAGTTCACGAGCGGCCAGCTCCAGCTCCCGAGCTTCCCGACATTCCCGACCTCCCCCAACGGCCCCGGCACCCCCACCTCCCCGGGTTTCCCGGGGCTCAGCGGCAACGTCGCGCGGGGGACGGTGGCATTCGGGACGTCCGCCGACCTGTCGACCTGCACGGTCGATAGTCAGACCGTCTTCATGCCCGCCACCAACAAGTTCTTCTGGATGGCCCAGCTGACGCGGCGGACCACCGTCTCCGACGCCGTCCGGCTGCGGATCACCCTCGACGGCGAGGAGATCGTCAACGCCCCCCAGGATCCCGGCGTCTATGACTGCCTCGGCACGGAGCAGGCGGAGACCGGGCTCGGGGCCGGGGTCTACGTCTTCGAGGTGCTGATCAACGGCCAGGTCAACGCCACCGGGACGATCATCTCGAGCTGATCATCGGGCGGCCCCCGTCCCCGGACCACGACTCCGCCGAAACCCACGCGATTCGAACCGGCAATTC
>DATLDP010000116.1:0-35472 GCA_035525825.1 Candidatus Limnocylindria bacterium | reverse complement strand
GCCCGGAGCCAGGATTCGACGGTGTGTCCGTCCGGGACCGGGAAGTGCGGAATCCGCAGCTGGCCGAGCGGCAGCTTGACGTCGCACATCTCGGCGATCCGCTTCGTGTTCGTCAGCGCCTCGAGGTGGTCCGGGAACTTGGCGGCCATCTCCGCCGCGGACTTGAGGTAGAAGTCGTCCGTCTCGAACTTCAGGCGCCCGGGTGAATCGAGGTTCGAGGCGGTCCCGACGCACAGGAGCACATCGTGAGCCGCGGACTGCTCGCGGCGGACGTAGTGGAGGTCGTTCGTCACCACGAGCGGAAGGTCCATCGCCGGGGCCAGGCGGAGGAGCTGCTCGTTGAGCCGCCGCTGCTCCACCAGCCCGTGGTCCTGGAGCTCGAGGAAGAACCGGCCTTTGCCGAAGATGTCCGAGTAGCTGCTCGTGACCTCGCGCGCCAGGTCCCAGTCGTCGACCTCCAACGCGCGCGAGATCTCGCCGTTGAGGCAGGCGGACAGGCCGATCAGGCCCTCGCTGTACTTCGCGAGGTGCTCCCGGTCGATCCTCGGCTTGTAGTAGTAGCCGTCGATGTGGGCGTCGGTGACCAGCCGACAGAGGTTGCGGTATCCGGTCAGGTCGCTCGCGAGGAGGATGAGGTGGTAAGGCTGCGCATCCGCCTTTCCCTCCTTGTCCGTCATCGAGCGACGGGCGACGTACGTCTCGACTCCGATGATCGGCTTGATGCCCTTGGCGATCGCGGCCTGGTGGAAGGCGACCGCGCCGTACAGGGCGCCGTGGTCCGTGATGGCGAGGCTGTCGAAGCCCTTTGCGCTCGCCTCGTCGACGAGGTCGGTGATCCGTCCCAGCCCGTCGAGCAGGCTGAACTCCGAGTGCGTGTGGAGATGGACGAAATCGTTCGAGGCGAGGGCCAAGGCGAAACCACCGGCTGCGTTCGTTGAGCGTTGGTCGGGCGGCGCCTCTTGCCGGCTCGCCTGGCTCGAGGGTGGTCGCGCGGGGGGCGGATCCCGAGTCTAGACCAGGCGGAACTCGCCGATCGTCAGGGAGGCCGCTGCCACCGCGTCGGGGGCGGCTCGAGGCTCACGTGCCCGTCAGGGTGCAGGGCTTGTCGTCCTTGAACCGATCGAAGGACTTCTCCCAGAGCAGCTTGTTGTCCGAGAGCTCCGCCATGCCGAGGACCGAGAGCTTGTAGCCGGCGATCGCGCTCACCTTGACCGACGACCGCTGACACGGCGGGATGTCGCTCGTCAAGGTGGTTCCCGGCGTCCACTGGCCGTTCACGTAGGTGTTGACGGTGAGGAACGCGTACGGCCGAAGGAGCGCGTTCGCCTGCTCGAAGAGCTCCGTTCCACCGGCGACCTCGCCGAGGAGCTCCTTGTTGAAGGGATGCCCGAGCTGGAGCTCCAGCCGCGGGAACTCGAAGCCCAGGCCGAAGCCCACCACGCCGTTGCCGGCGGTCACGGTGGCGACTGCCCCCAGATCAGCGATCGCGTTCCGGAGCTGGGACTTCGGCGAGACGTCGCCACCGTTGGAGCTGAACCCGTGGTCGCTGTCGTACGTCACCTTCCAGGCGCCGCCCGATGACGCGTTACCGCTCGTGAGCTCCGGGACGACCCGGATGTTGGCCTTGATGTTGAGGGTCATCGGCAGCGGACCCGCCATGAACGGGATCGGGATGCTCATGGGGAGCTGGAGCGCCACGATGTCCGAGTCGAGCGAGGGGTCGTTGATCTCGAACGCGTGCCAGGTGATCTCGGCCTCGCCGCGGAGCTTCGAGACCTCCGTATCGATGAGCGTGCCGGCGCCATCGTCGAACTCGAGCTGGGTTTCCTGGTCGAACTGGCTGATGAAGCCCGCGGCCTGGACCTTGACGTTGCTCCGGGTCGCGGAGAGCTCGAGGTTGAGCTGGGCCGCGGTGGGGGCGAGCTTGAACTCGATGTCGAAGCCCTGGACCTTGCCCGTAAACCGGAGCGTCTCGCGACTGACGGCGAAGTCGCGGAGCTGGTCGCCCCGCAGGTCGCCGACGGAGGCGAGGGCCGGCGCTCGCCACAGCCCGACCTGGGCCATGGCGGTCTCATACGCGCGGTCCGGCAGGGCGTCGTAGGCCACGCGATAGGTCCAGCCGATCTTGCCGTCCTTCACGACATCCGAGGCGGCCGCGTCCTCCGTCTCCAGGGTGATCTCCGAGCCGTTGGGCGTCGCCGACACCACCTTCCGGACCCCGGCGCCGTCCATCACGAGGATGCTGCCGGCCTTGAGCGCACTCGCCCCGGGCGTTGACGCTGTGAGGACCAGCGTCCCGTCGCCGTTGGCGGACTTGAGGTTGGCCCTGGTCGTGGCGGCGTCCATCTGGACGACATCGGCCTGGAGGACGACGCCCTCGCTCGTGACGGTGAGCCCCGATGGCGCTCCGGCTCCCGCGCTCGGCAGCACGGGCGAGCCGCCGCAGCCCGCGGCCACGAGCACGGCGATGACCAGCGTCGCCGCGATCCGGCCGGCGTCCCTGTGGCGACCCATCTTCCGCCCTCCCTTGGCGTCGATGCTATGCGGCGCCCGTCCGCGGTCGCAACCTGGGTCGAGCGGCGGCGCCGGCGGCGCCCAGGGGCCGGCGGGCGATCGACGTCACTCGAGGCCGATCGGCAGCGCCTCGAAGCGTGACGGGACCACGTCGTTGCCCAGCCCGCCGCTTACGGCTCGCTCCCGGCGAGCAGTTCCGCGACCACCGGCGCGATCCGATCGGCCCATCGCCCGTACTGCGCTCCGCTGGGATGGAGCCCGTCGGATGCGACCAGCCCCCGGTCCGAGGCGGCCTCCAGGGAGATGTCGTAGATATCGATCACGGCGATGCTGCGGGCCGTCGCGAGCTCGGCGTTGATCGCGTTGTTGCGCCGGATGGCCGCCGCTTGGGTCGCCGGGTCGCCGTAGTCGCTCCCCGCCGGGGTGACCGTGTAGTCCGGCGTCGTGACGACGAAGACGCGGTCGGCGCCGACGCGACGCACCAGGTCGTCGAGGATCTCCTCGACATTGCGCCGGTACGTCGCCTCCGGCACGCCCTGGACCACGTCGTTGACGCCGATGAGGAGGCTCAGGACCTCAGGCTCGCGGGCATCGAGCTGCGGCAGCTCCACCTCGATGACGTCACGCGACGTGAAGCCGTTGACCCCCAGGTTGGCGACGAGCTCCAGCTGCGGCAGCCGCTCCACGAGCTGCTCCGGCCACCGCTCTGCGGCCGCCACGGAGGTCCCGATCGTGTAGGAGTCGCCGAGGGCGACGTAGCGCAGGTTCGCGGCGGCGTTGCTCTCCGAGGGGCCAGTCGGGCTCGGCGAGCTGCCGGCGGTCACGACCGGAATGCTCGCGCTGATCGGGGGGCCGCCGCACGCTCCGAGGGCGAGTGCCGAGAGGGCCATGGCCGCGGCGGCACGGAGGCGAGACGTCGCCGCGACCTACGGCAGGCGGCGGTAGGCATCGACGAGCACGTCCTCGAACCGGTCGCGGTCGATCGCGATGCCGACCTGGGCGTTCATCGCCAGGCCCTGCCTCTCGGCGCGCATCGGCAGGCCGTCGCAGACCGTGCGGCCGCGCGCCGGCCCGCTCCCCGTGTCCACGGTGACGCTGTAGTCGGCGACCGCCACGAGATCCGCGATCCCGAGGTGAGCGATGGCGACGGCGTCGTGGACCGACATCCGCGGCGTGCCATACCACTGGCCCTCCCGCTGGAGCGCGTAGTCGGCGAGCTCCGCGGCGATGGCGCCGGACCGGGTCCCGAGGTCCCGGAGGCGCTCGGAGGACGGCGGGAAGAGCACGGCCTGGTGGGTGACGTCGAGGCCCATCATCGTGATCGGCAGGCCGGATTCGAACACGATCGCGGCCGCCTCCGGGTCCGCGTAGATGTTGAACTCGGCGGACACGGTCGCGTTGCCGTCGCCGATCGAGCCGCCCATCAGGCAGATGTGGGCGATCCTCGGCATCAGCTCCGGGTGCAGCCGCAGGAGCAGGGCGATGTTCGTGAGCGGACCGATCGGCGCGATCACGACGGGCTCGGGATGCTCGCGCAGGATCCGGGCGATCAACGCGACCGCCCCCTCGGGCCGGGCGGTGGCCGCCGACGCCGGGAGGACCGTGTCCCCGATCCCCGCCTCGCCGTGGATCTCGGTCGCCCGGACGACGTCGCCGAAGAGCGCGATCGCCGAGCCCTCCGCGACCGGCACGTCGCCAGCGCCGTACAGCTCGAGGAGCCGCAGGGCGTTCGTCGTGCAGTGACGCACGTCGGCGTTGCCGCCGACCGTCGTGACGGCAAGGAGGTCGATCTCGGGCATGGCCACCGCGAGCCCGATCGCGAGGGCGTCGTCCAGCCCCGGATCGCTATCGATGATCAGCGGGAGCGGCTGCTCCGCGGTCCCGACGGGCGCCGAACGTGGGACGGCGGGCGCCGGGAAGAAGGTCGGGGCGGCGATGGCTTCAGGCATGTCCGGCCGTCCGCCGACTCCGCCGCGCCCGCACTATCCCTGCTCGTATGGCTGGCCGGCCGCTGCCGGCCCGCGGACGCGCCCGACCACGCCGGCGACCACCACGATCGTCACCAGGTAGGGCACGCTGTTGAGGAGCTGAGGCGGGACGTCCACGCCGAGGACGGAGAGCAGCGTCTGGGTCGTCCCGGCAAAGCCGAACACGAGCGCGGCCGCGAAGGCGCCGACCGGGTGCCACGCTCCGAAGATGACCGCGGCCAGGGCGATGTAGCCCTTGCCCGCTGCGATCTCCATCCCGAACCGGCCGCCGCTGGCCATCGACAGGTACGACCCGGCCAGGCCGCAGATGAGGCCCGCGAGCAGGAGAGACCGATACCGGATGGCGATCACGTTGATGCCGACGGTCCCCGCAGCCTGGGGCTTTTCTCCCGAGGCTCGCAGCCGGAGGCCCCAGCGCGTCCGGAAGAGCATGTACGTCAGCGCGATCACGACGAAGTACACGACGTAGACGTAGGGCCGGTTGGAGAACAGGATCGGGCCGAGCACCGGGATCTCGGAAAGCAGCGGCAGCCGCATCGCCTCGACGCTCGGCGGCTGGTTGTACTGGGTATTGCGGCTCAGGAATCGGAGGAACAGGAAGTTCGTGATCCCCACCGCGCCGATGTTGATCACCGTGCCGGCGATGATCTGGTCCACCTTGTGGCGGATCCCGAGCCAGGCCAGCAGGAGCCCGAGCAGCCCCGAGGCCGCCATGGCCACCATGATCCCCACCAGCGTCGACACGAGGCCGTTGCCCGTGGCGAGCATGACGAGGCTGGACACCACCGAGGCGACGCATGCACCCACCAGCATCTTGCCCTCGAGGGCGATGTTGAACATGCCGCTGCGCTCGGAGAGGATGCCGGCCATGGCGCCCAGGGTCAGCGGAACTGCGAGCTCGAGGCTGCCGCTGAGCGTGCCGGAGAGGTTTGCCGGCTTGCCGGCGAGGAGGCCGGCGAGGAGGGCCACGATCCATGGCGCGACGACGAGGATCAGCCAGGGACGCCACCGGAAGGCAGCGCCCCGCAGAAACTGGAGGAGCCCCACGACGCCTGCGGCGACGCCGGCGACGATCCAGAGCAGCCCCACGGTCGTGGTGATCGGCAGGGACTGGCCGCCCTGCTCGTCCAGCCAGAACGAGAACTTCGCGGCCGTGTTCAGGCTGGAGCTCGCGAGGTAGAAGGCCAGCACTCCGAAGGCGGCGAAGATGACCCCTCGGATCCGCGCGTCGCGCAGTGCGCGTCGAGCCGCAAGGCCCTCGCCGGTAATGACAGTCGCGACGGCGACGGTCATTCCGACGCCACGGGCTGCTGGGTGAGCGCCAGCTCCGGCGCCGGCTTGCTGACCTTGATCCGCCAGATGGTGCGGATGAGGCCCGGGGCGGCGACGAACATGATCACCAGCGCCATGATGAAGAACAGCAGGTCGAACGGCACGCCCGACTGGATGCCCATGAGCTTGCCGCCGTTGGTCAGCGCGCCGAAGAGCAGCGCGGCGAGCACGACGCCGCCTGGCCGCAGGCCGGCCAGCAGGGCCAATGCGATCGCGTTGAAGCCAATGCCGCCGGCGAGGTCCAATGACAGCTGGCCGACCGTGCCGACGGCGAGGAAGCTGCCGGCCATGCCGGCGAGGCCCCCGGACAGCGCCATCGCGAGCATCATTGAGCCTCCGGCGCTCATGCCCGCGTAGCGGGCCGCCGTCATGTTGAAGCCCGAGGCGCGGAGCTCGAAGCCCTTGGTCGTCTTGAACAGCAGCCACGAGACGACCGCCGCCATGATCAGCGCGACGATGAAGCTGTAGTCCAGGCGGATCGCCGGCAGGTTGATGATCAGCGGGACGTCCACGAAGCTCTGCATGTTCTTCGACACCGGCGCGGTGCTGCCCGGCTGGCGAAGCGTCGGCGATCGGAGGGCGAAGAACACCACCTGTGCGGCGATGTAGTTCAGCATGATCGTGGTGATGACCTCGTGGGCGCCCGTACGGGCCTTGAGGAAGCCCGCGATGAAGCCCCAGAAGGCCCCGAAGAGGGCCCCGACGATGATCGCGACGATGAGGATCACGAAGCCCGGGACCTGGTTCTGCAGCACGAACGCCGCGAGGGTGGCGCCCATCCCGCCCATCATCACCTGGCCATCGCCGCCGATGTTGAACATCCCGGCGCGGAACGAGATCGCGACCGCCAGCCCGACGAAGATCAGGGGTGTCGTCGCCACGAGCGTCTCGGTGATCGGACGGATGGCCGTCGCGATGTCCGCCGGCGTCATGGTCCGGAGCGCGGTCCCGATCCTGGCCGGGTCCCCGAAGGCGCCGGTCAGCATGGCCCCGTAGCCATTGATCACGCCGCCGACGGCGCCACCGATGCCGGCGGCCGGATCCGTGCCGATCAGCGCCAGGTTCTTGAAGTCCGTCAGGATGATCACCACTGCGCCGAAGAGCAGCGCCGTGATCACGGCCAGGATCGGGAAGACGGCCTTGCGGAGGGTGCCCGTGATCCGGCTCACGCGGCCACTCCCGTACCGGGCGGCGTGCTCGGGGCCGCGCCGGAGTCCGCACCGCCCATCAGCAGGCCGAGGTTCTCGTACGTGGCGTCGTCGCCCTCAAGCACCCCGACGATCTTCCCGTCGAACATGACCGCGATCCGGTCGCCGACGGCCAGGACCTCGTCGAGCTCCGTGCTCACGATCAGGATTGCAGCCCCGGCATCGCGCTGCTCGATGATCCGGCGGTGGATGTATTCGATGGACCCGACGTCGAGGCCGCGCGTCGGCTGGGCGGCGATTACGAGCTGGACGGGCACGGAGAACTCGCGCGCCACCACGACCTTCTGCTGGTTGCCACCCGACAGGGACGCCGCATAGGTCTCGATCGATGGGGTCCGGATGTCGAAGTCCTTGACGCCCTTCTCGGCACCGGCCTTGACGGCCTTGAGGTCGAAGATTCCGCGCTTGCTGTAGGGCGCGCGGTGGTAGGTGTCCAGGATGTAGTTCTCGGCGATCGACATGTACGCGATGAGGCCGTCGCGGCCCCGGTCCTCCGGGATGTGCGCGACGCCGAGGTCGGAGACCTCTCGAGGCGAGGCCTTCTCGACGTGCTCCCCACCGATCGTCATCTCGCCCGAATCGATCGTCCGGAGGCCGGTGATGGCCTCGACGAGCTCCGTCTGGCCGTTCCCCTGGACTCCGGCGATGGCGACGATCTCGCCGGCCCGGACATCGAGGTCGATGCCCTTGACGGCCATCTCCAGTCGATCGTCGCGAACGTGGAGGTCCTTGACCGCCAGGACGACGTTCCCGGGCTTGGCGGGGCCCTTCGGGACGATCAGCTCGACGTCGCGGCCGACCATCAGGTTGGCGAGCTCCTGGCGCGTCGCGGTCTTGGGGTCTGCCTGGCCCGCGATCCGCCCGCGCCGCAGCACGACGATGTCATCGGCGACCTCGAGGACCTCGTTCAGCTTGTGGGTGATGAAGATGATCGTCGTGCCCGTCTCCTTGAGCGAGCGGATGATCGTGAACAGCTCCTCCGTCTCGTACGGCGTGAGCACGGCGCTGGGCTCGTCCAGGACCAGGATGTCGCTGTGGCGATAGAGGGCCTTCAGAATCTCGACCCGCTGGCGCACGCCGACCGGCAGGCTCTCGATCCTGGCGTCCGGGTTCACCTCGAGCTTGTACTGCGCGGACAGCTCCAGGATCCGCTTCCGCGCGGCACCCCGGTTGAACGCCCCGAGCGGCCCGGAAACCGGCTCGGAGCCGAGGGCCACCGCCTCGACGACGTCGAACACGGGCACGAGCATGAAGTGCTGGTGGACCATGCCGACGCCGGCGTTGATCGCCGCCGCGGGGTCGCCGAAGACCCGCTCCTCGCCGTCGATGAAGATCTGGCCGGAATCCGGCTTGTACAGCCCGGACAGGATGTTCATCAGGGTGGTCTTGCCGGCGCCGTTCTCCCCCAGCAGCCCGAGCACCTTGCCGCGGTCCGCCGAGATGGAGATCTTGTCGTTCGCCAGGACGCCCGGGAAACGCTTCGTGATGTCGCGCAGTTCGAGCCGCATGCGTGGGTCAGCCTCGCGACTTGGTCGTGAAAACCGCCCCCGGTCCGCGATGCGGGCCGGGGGCGGTTGACGGTTTGGTTGGGTGTTCTCGGTTCGGGGCTTACGCGCAGCCGGCCGGGAGGTACGTGCAGACCTTGACGGTGCCGGCTGCGATCGCCGCCTTGAGGGCGTCGAGCTCCGCCTTCAACTCCGCCGAGATCTGGCTGTCGTAATCGTGGAACGGCGACAGGAGGACGCCGCCGTTGGCCAGCGTGCCCGAGTAGTCCTCGCCACCGAGATCGCCACCGGCGTTCTTGTTGATGACGTCGAGGACGGAGACATCGATGGCCTTCTGGGCCGACGTCAGCAGCGCGCTGTTGGTCGGTGGCCCGATGCTGATGTACTGGTCGGTGTCGACGCCGATCGCCCAGAGCTTCTTCTCGGACATGGTCTTGATCGAGCCGTTGCCGGTCTCACCGGCGACGGGATGCACGATGTCGACGCCCTGGTTGATGAACGTCTGGGCGAACGACTCGCCCTTGCCGGTGTCGTTCCAGGTGTCCGTACCGCCGCTGCCGCCGACGAAGGTGCCGGTGTCAGGGTCGCCCGTCCAGCCGAGGAGCTCGACCGTCTTGGTCTTCTGCTCGTCGTAGTACTTGATGCCGGCGAGCAGGCCGTCCATGAAGCGAGTCACGCCCGGGAAGGCGAGGCCGCCGTACGTGCCGATCTTGCCCGTCTTGGTCCAGCTCGCGGCGAGGTAGCCGGCGAGCATCGCGGCCTGGTCGACCTGATAGTCGAGGCCGGTGAAGTTCGCGGGGACGCCGGGCGGCGGATCGTCCGCGGTGCCCGGGGTGAAGTCGTCGCCCGCGGAGTTCCACGTGGCGTCGACCTGGGCGAACGCGATCGTCGGATTGGCGAGGGTCGCCTTCGCGGTCGCCGAGCCCTGGAGGAAGCCGACCGTCACGATGGTCTGGCAACCCTGGTCAATCAGCGACTGGATGTTGTGCTCGTAGTCAGTCGAGCCCTGGGCCTCGCTGAAGGCCGTCTCGTACCCGGCCGCACCCGCGTCCTCGAGGCCCTTCTTGGCGAGGTCGTTGAAGCCCTTGTCGCCGAGGCCGCCGGTGTCGAAGGCCACGCAGGCCTTGTACTTGGCAGCCTGGGTCGCAGGCACGCCCGTCGCGGCAGGGGTCGTCGCCGCGGGCGGCGTGGTCGCCGCGCCCGTGCTCGGCGCCTGGGATGCGCCGGGCCCGCAGGCCGCGAAGATGAGGGCCGCCGAGGCGCCAAGCCCAAGCAGCCGTCTGGAGATCGTCAAGTGTTGCTCCTCCTCGTTGAATCCGGCGTTCCATGGAACGTCGGTCGTGCCCGGAGGATACGCTAGCCCGGTGCCCGGCGTCGATGGACTCCGCATGATCGAAGCCGACTCCGCGGCCCGCCGCCGCGAGCGTCGCACCTGGGCCGTGGACCTTCTCGACCTCGAGGAAGGTCGCATGCCCTTTCCCGTGCTCGACCGGGCCGGGATCCGCGCGCTCCTGGACACGAAGCCTCGGGTCGCGATCGTGGGGGCCTCTCCGAGCCCGGTCCGTCCGTCCCACGGCGTGCTCGTCGACCTCGTTGGGCTCGGCTTCGACGTCGTCCCCGTGAACCCGGCAGCGGAGGAGGTCGCAGGGCTGCGGTGCTACCCGACGCTTCGCGCCGCGGTGGATGCGACCGGCCCCGTTGACCTGGTGGACGTGTTTCGCCTGCCGCCGGCGTGCCCTGAGCATGCCCGCGAGGCGGTGGAGGTCGGAGCGAGCTGCCTCTGGCTCCAGCTCGGGATCGCCAGCCGGGACGCCGGCGAGATTGCCCACGAGGCGGGCCTCGCCCTCGTGATGAACCGCTGCATTGCCGTCGAGGCGATGCGGGGGTGAGCCGGTCGGCCGCGACGGAGCAGGACGCCATCCGGGAGTCCGTCGAGCGGGGCAGCGTCATCCGGGCCGAGGTAGCGGCTGCGCTCGTGACAACCCTCCGACTCGGATCGGTCGAGGACCTCGCCCTGACGACGCTTCCGCTGGCAGCGGAGCTCGCGCAGGTGCCCATCTCGGGCTTCCGCGTGGCCGCCGTTGGCATCGAGGCCGGATCCGGCGATCTGGTGCTCGGGGCGAACCTCGAGTTCCCTGGCACGGAGCTCTGGACGACCGTCCACGCGGAGGGCTTCGTCGCGCTGCGGGCCAGGCGTCGAGGCCGGTCGCTCGCGACCCTCGCGGTTCGGGCTGCGCGACCCTGTGCGCACTGCCGGCAGACGCTCGCCGAGTCGTCCGGGGCCGACGGGCTGGCGATCATCGACCTCGAGGGTCATCGCCGTTTCCTTGAGGAACTGTATCCGCTTGCCTTCCGGCCGGCGGCTCTGGGCGAGGCGGGCGACAACCCCGGTAGCAGGAGCTGGACGGACCTTTCCCTCGAGCCGTCGGCCGATGCCCCCGCCGAGGTCGCGGCGGCGCTCATCGAGGCTGGTGGTCGAGCCCACGCGCCCTATTCCAAGGCGCCCAGCGCAGCGGTCCTCGTGGCGCGCGACGGGCGGCTGGCGACCGCCGGTTGCGTGGAGAGCGTGGCCTTCAACCCATCGATCACGGCGATCCAGGCCGCGCTCGTGGAGGTTGCCGCCGAAGGGATCGGCAGCAGCGAGGTCGCTCACGCGTGGCTCGCCCGCTCAGCAGATGGCCAGGTGGACCCTGAGCCGACCTTCCGCGCCCTGGTCGCCGCTGCCTTGCCGAACGCCCGCCTGCACGTCGTGTCGTGGCGCGCGGCGTGATGTCGGCCTGATCATGGTGGATCGGACCGACTGGTGGACTGGGCTGCCGCCCGCGGCGCGAGATCAGCTGGGCCATGTCTGGATCGTCGTCGGGCTGCCCGGATTCGCCGGCGAGGCGAAGGCCGCCCGCAGGGCGACGCTCGATGCCCGCTTCGGGCCGGATGGCTGGCGACTCGCGCACGTGGTCCGGGGCCGAACGGTTCCCGTCGCCGACGCAATCTCCGAGTACGAGCAGGCCTATCGGGCATTCCTCCATGCCAACCGGCCGCTGGTCGCGTTCCTCGCCGAGCAGTGCGGGAACGTCTACGACTGGGGCGTCGAGAACGTCTGCGAGGACGAGTACATCCAGCCCGAGACGGCGATGAACCACTACCAGGACATCTCCGTCCGTCGCGTGATGGCGGAGTTGGCCCTCGACGAGGCGTGGCCGGAGGTGACGCCCACGCCCCGCCAAGACGTGGAGCTCCTCGACTTCGGCACCGGCCGGCGCGAACGGGTGCCGCGGGCGCAGGGCATGCGCGGCGACGGCCTCCTCCAGATTCGCGAGCCGGACTCCCCCGGCTTCGTGCTGAGCCCCGCGGTCGTGCCGGTCCACGATCCCGCGCTGATCACGACCCTGCCCGGCCGGCACGAGTGGTACCACCTCGAGGGCAGCGGCCACCTCTCGGTCGAGGCCTTCTGGCAGATGAGCAAGGTCGTCGAGGTGCGCTACGACCGGTTTCTCGCCTCGGGGGCGAGACGCGCCGATCCCCTCGCCGAGTGACGTCCACGGGCGTGACCAAGGACCGCTCGACGCTCCTGATGGGCACCATCAGCCTCGACCGCTACCTAGCCTCGGGCGAGGTCCTTCCGGGCGGCGGCGTGCTGAACATGGCCTGGCACTGGCGCCAGCTCGGCCGGGACTTCTGGCTCCTGACGCGGGTCGGCGCGGAGGATGGCGAGCCGACCGAGCGGTTCCTCGACGGCCACGACATCGACACGGTCTCCCGGAGCGAGCTCGCGACCCCCGGCCGCTCCTCGACGATCGACATCGAGATCCTGCCGGACCGCCAGCCCTGGATGGATCACTTCACGGGCGGCGTCTGGGACGACTACCGGCTGACGCCCAGCGAGCGGGCGGACCTGGCCAGCGCCGAACGGCTCCACGTCGTCCTGGTGGAGGGCGCGATCGCCGAGCTGGAGCGCCTGGCAGCGGATGGCGCGCTCGAGGGCATCGCCGTCTCCGCGGACTTCCTCGGCTTCCGTCACTACACGATCGATCGGCTCGCCGCGACGATGCGCCACGTGGATCTTGGGCTGATCGGCTGGCCGGGGGCGGAGGATGCCCCGGAGGTCGCGGGGATGCGACAGGTGGCGTTCGAGCTCGGGCGGGTGCTCGTCGTGACCATGGGATCCCGGTCCGTCCACGTCTTCGATGGGCGCGCGCCCCTCAACGGTGGGCCGCAGGAGCCGACGGAGCGCCGCTTCGCGGTCACGCCGGTCGACGTCGTGGGAACCACCCTTGGCTGCGGCGACGCCTTCATGGCCTGGTTCCTCGACGAGCTGTGGCGCTCCGGCGATCACGCGGCAGCGGTCGCGCGGGGCATGATGGGCGGCGCGCTCGCCACGGAATGGCAGCGACCGCTCCCCGATTCGGCCTACGACCTGCTGCGCGCCCCACTCCATCGAGCCGACTGAGGAGGCCCTTCGCGATGCCCCAGATCCACCTGCACGCCGAGCCCGGCGACTACGCCCCGGTCGTGATCATCCCCGGCGACCCGATCCGGGCAACGAAGATCGCGTCGCGCTTCGACGGCGGCCTCGAGAACACGCGCCAGGTCAACGCGAATCGCGGCCTCGTGGGCTACACGGGCACCGTGGAGGGCGTCCCCGTTTCCGTGCAGGTCACGATGATGGGCTCGCCGACGACCGGGATCGTCGTCGAGGAGCTGCTGATGCTCGGCGTCGAGACGCTGATCCGCGTCGGGACCACGGGCGCATTCGGCAGGGCCGAGATCGGCGACGTGATCGTCGCGATGGCCTCAGCTGGCTGGACCGGCCACGCGAACATCATCGGCGGCGGCGAGCCAACCGCGCCGACGGCGGACCTCGACGTGGTGCTCGCGCTGCGCGACGCGGCGAACGCCGCCGGGCTCACCACCCATGTCGGGCCCATCGTGACCGGCGACGTCTTCTATGGCGATCCCCTGCCGGTCTATCGCTGGGGTCGTCGCGGCTACCTCTCAGTCGAGATGGAGACGGCCACGCTGTACCTGCTGGCGATGCGCGAGCGGGCCAAGGGCCGGATGGTCCGCGCGGGCTCCATCCTGACCGTATCTGACGTCCTGTTCGATCCCGAGGACGGCGAGCACGCGGCGCGATCGGGCGGTCAGGCCTTCTATCGGCCGCCGGAGGACGAGGTCAACCGCCGGGTGGACCTGACGATCGGCGCGGCGCTCGCTGCCGCGTCCGCGCTCGGCCGAACCGCCTAAAGAGGGTTCGACCGTCGCCCTCCGGCCCGCCGGTCACCTCGTCGGTTGGGACCGGTCAGGCGACGAACGAGAGTCCGCGCTCGAAGTCCTCGATGAGGTCGTCGACGTCCTCGCACCCGACCGAGACCCGGATCAGGCCGTCGCGCTTCGGCTGGGGATAGACCAGGGTGAAGACGTCGCCGAGGCTGACGCCGATGTCGCAGAGCGCGAGGTGGTCGGTGAAGGCCGCCATGTCCTCGATGCCGCGGTGCATCCGGAACGACAGCATCCCGCCACCGGGCCCATCGATCAGGCGCGCCGCGACCGCGTGGTCCGGGTGCGACTCGAGGCCGGGGTAGCGGACCCACTCGACCTTCGGCTGAGACTCGAGGAACTGGGCGAGCCGCAGGGCGTTGGCCGAGGCCTGGCGGGAGCGGAGCGGGAGCGAGCGAACGCCACGGAGCACGAGCCAGCTCGCGAACGGGCTCGCCGCCTGGCCCAGCGTGTCCACCTGCTTCCGGATGGGCTCCAGCAGTCGCTTCGAGCCGGTGACCGCGCCCGAGACGGCATCGCCGTGGCCCGACAGCCACTTCGTCGCCGCGTGGACCACGAGGTCCGCGCCGTGCTCGATGGGCCGCAGGAGCGCAGGGGCGAGGAACGTGTTGTCCGCGACCACGATCAGCCCGTGACGGTGCCCGAGGGCCGCGAGCGCATCGATGTCGGCAACCCGCAGGCGCGGGTTCGTGGCGGTCTCGAAGAACAGCACCTTCGTCGCGGGTGTGATCGCCGCCTCCACCGCCGCGAGGTCCGTCATGTCCACGGGCGACACGCCGATGCCCCGCCGCGGGAAGTCGTCCTCGAGCAAAACGCGGGTGATCACGAACAGCTCGTCGCCGACGACGACGTGATCACCCTGGCTGAGGTGCGCGAGCAAGGTCGACGAGACGCACGCCATCCCTGAGGACGCCACGACCGCGTCCTCCGCGCCGTCGATCGATGCGAGCTTCTCCTCCAGCGCTCGCGTGGTGGGATTCGAGGTGCGCGAGTAGAAGTACGAGGTGGGATCCCACTCCATCGCCCGGTCGACGGCGGCTTCCTTCTCCGCCGCGGTGTCGAAGGCGAAGGTGGCCGTCGCATAGATGGGCGTGTTGTGAGCGTGGGTGACGGGATCCGGCTGCTCGCCCGCGTGGATGGCGCGCGTGGCGAAGCCGCGGCCGTGGGTGCGCTCGCGGGCCATGGTCAGTTGAGGAGGAAGCCGGCGACGGCGATCGCCACGCCCGCCGCGATGATCACGCCGGCGTCACGCGCCTGCTTTCGCGCCATCGCCATCGCGACGGAGGCGCCGGTCGGCCCGGTGTCGCGGAGGCCGCCTCGCCAGGACTCGTAGCGCGCGATGTTGGCCTCCTGCGCCTTGAGCGCCTGGTAGCGAGCCCACGGGCCGCGCGCTCGGGCGTAGCCCGCCGCCATGGCGGCGATCCCGCAGAGGATGAGCACCAGGCCCATCAGGCCGTCTCCTCGCCGCCGGCCGCCAGCCGTTCGCGGATCGCCGCCTGGGCGACCGCCGCGTTCGCCTGCCCTCGCGTGGCCTTCATCACCTGGCCGACGAGGAAGCCGATCGCCTGGGGCTTGCCGGCCCGCACGTCGGCGACCGCGTCCGGGTTGGCAGTGAGCACGTCGTCGACGATGGACCCGAGCGCGCCGGCGTCCGAGATCTGGCGCAGCCCGAGCCTCGCCACGATGGCCTCCGCGCCCTCGCCGCTCGCCACGTGGGCCTCCAGGACCTCGCGCGCGGAGCCTCGGTTGATCGATCCGTCCGCGACCAGTCGTACCAGCGCCGCGAGCTCCGCGGGCTCCACCCGGATCGCGCCGTCCGGCGCCGCGTTGCGAATTCGCAGGTACTCGCCGGTCACCCAGTTCGCGACGGGCTTGGCCTCGCCTCCGGGCGCCGCCGCGAGGGTCGCCTCGAACAGCCGGCCCGCGTCCGCGTCCGCGGTCAGGACCGTGGCGTCGTAGGGCGACAGGCCGAAGTCGCCCTGGTAGCGCGCCCGCCGCGCGGCCGGCAGCTCCGGCAGCTCGCCGCGGATCTGGGCGAGCCACGCCGGGTCCACGCGCAGGGGCGGCAGGTCCGGCTCGGGGAAGTAGCGATAGTCATCGGAGGTTTCCTTGGCCCGCATGTGGTAGGTCTCGCCGCGCTCGTCGGACCAGCCGCGGGTCTCCATCCGCAGCGGCTCGCCCGCGTCCAGGGCCGCCGCCTGGCGATCGATCTCGAACGCCACGGCGTGCTCGACGGAGCGGAACGAGTTCATGTTCTTGACCTCGACCCGGGTCCCGAACGCCTCGGTCCCGCGCGGCCGGAGGGAGATGTTGGCCTCCACCCGCATCTGCCCCCGCTCCATGTCGGCATCGGAGGCGCCGATGGTGCGGAGGAGGAGCTGGAGCTCTTCCGCGTAGCGCCGGGCCTGCTCCGCCGTCCGAATGTCCGGCTCGGTCACGATCTCCATGAGCGGCGCGCCCGAGCGGTTGAAGTCGACGAGGCTGAGGCGCTCCCCCATCGGGCCCTCGCCGTGGACGAGCTTCGCCGTGTCCTCTTCGAGGTGGGCCCGGGTGATGCGGACGGTGAACGGCCCGTCGCTGGTCTCGAAGGTCAGCCGACCCATCGACGCGAGGGGCAGGTCGTACTGGCTGATCTGGTAGCCCTTGGGCAGGTCCGGGTAGAAGTAGTTCTTGCGATCCCAGCGGGTCGCGTCCGGCGTCTCCGCCTCGATCGCCGCGCCCGTCGAGAGGACCAGCTCCACCGCACGGCGGTTGATTGCCGGGAGCGCGCCCGGGAGGCCGAGGCAGACCGGGCAGACATGGCTGTTGGGCCGGGCACCGTCATACGTGGTGGAGCACGCGCAGAACATCTTCGAGGCCGTCTTGAGCTGGCAGTGGACCTCGATCCCGATGACCGGCTCGTAGCGCTCCAGGACTGCGCCCGGGGCGCGACCGGCGTCGACCGTGGTCATCTGGAACGACCTTCGATTGCCATCGAGCCGAGTGTCGCACATGGCCTCGGGCGGTCGCCCGGCGAGCGGTCCGGGCGAGCTACTCCGGCCGCTTCCGCGGGGCTGGGGGCTTCCGCGGCGCCGGCGGCGCCTTCGAGGGCTGCGCGGCACCGGCCGTCGTGCCTGGCTTCGGGCCAGTGCCCTTCGAGGTCTTCGACCTCGCCTTCGTCACGGGCCTGGCCGCCGTCCTGGTCGCCGCCTTCGCGGCCGTCTTCGTTTTCGGCGTCGTCGTCCGGCGGTGCGTCGGCGCCGCGGTCGCGCCGGAGGCGGGCTCGCCCTTCGCGACGAGGCGCGGCTCGCCGTGGCGAACGGCCATCGAGGCCGCCAGCGTGTGGCCTGGCGAACGCGTGTCCAGCGGGCCCACCGTCCACCACTCGAAGCGAAGCTCCTCCGGATCGAGCTCGACGATCGAGTAGCCGTGGCTGTCGAGATCGATGTACCGGATGTGGGGCATGCCGGCGAGGATCGCCTCCTCGACCCGGAGCGACTCCGTGCGCAGCGCCCAGCCCATCTTGTCGTCGAGGTTCTGGGAGGTGAGGCTCGTGTTCACGAACTCGACCGCCACGGCCGGCTCGCTCGGCGTCTCCGCGAGCTCCGCGGCAAGCCCGACGTGGACATCGCCGCTCAGCACGACGACGTTGGCGGGCGTGAGCCGGCTGATCTCGTCCAGGATCTCGCGCCGCTCCACCGGGTAGCCGTCCCACTGGTCGTAGTCCGGGCCCGTGCCGTCGGTGTCGATCAGCTTGACCTTCACCAGCGCCTGCCGGACGAAATCGGGCAGCGCGTCAGTCCAGGTCCGGGCCATCACCGAGGGATTGCCGAGCACCCGCCAGCGAGCCTTCGACGCCTTGAGCGACTCCCGGAGCCACGCCTTCTGCTCTGGCCCCAGCGCGGTCCGTCCCGGCTGCGACAGTCCGGGCGGTGGGACCGGCTCGTCGCGTCGCGTCCGGGTGTCGAGCATGAACAGCTCCGCAAGGGTCCCGATCTGGATCGACCGGAAGACTCGCTCGGGCTGGGTCATGACGGGGCGTCGGACGGGCAGCCACTCCTCGCGCGCCTGGAATGCTGCGGCTCGGCGTTGAGACCAGGGGCCGTCGCGCTCGGGCTCGTGCTCGGTGGCGCCGTCCCGCCACGCGCCGTCGGCGAACTCGTGGTCGTCGACGGTCGAGATGAAGGGATGGGCGGCGCTCACCGCCTGGATGTCGGGGTCGCAGCGGTACTGGGCGTAGCGGGTCCGGTAGTCCTCGAGGGTGACGCACTCGTGGAGCGGATCGAACGGCCGGCCGATGTCCCGGCTCGCCGCCTGGCTCGCCGGCGGTGTCTGTGACGCCTCGTAGATCCAGTCGCCGAGGTGGAGCACGAAGGCGATGTCGTCGCGCTCCGCCAGGCGGGCGTAAGCATTGAAGTGGCCGGCGTTGTACTTGGCGCACGAGACCTGGGCGAAACGGATCGAGGCGACATCGCCGTCGGGCAGGGTCCGCGTCCGGCCCTGGGGCGAGGGCTCGCCCTCGACCTCGAACTCGTAGATGTAGCTGGTCGCCGGGCTCAGGCCGCCGACGTCCACTCGAACGGTCGAGTCGCCCTCCGTGCGGATCCGTGACAGGCCGTTCGCCACCGGGCGGCCCGTGTCCGCCTCAAGGACGCGCCACAGCGCGGAGGTCGGCGGGTGGTCGCCGGCCCGCGGCGTGATCCGGGTCCAGATGACGACGCGGCGCGAGGTCGGGTCGCCGCTGGCGACGCCGTGGAGGTACAGCGAGGGCCGGGCGTGGTCGAGCACGACGCTCAGGCCGGGCTGGCCGACCCGAAGGGGGGCGCCTCGTGGATCGCCCGAGCCGCGCGCAGCCCCGATTCGAGCGCCCCCTGGATCCACGCGTGGTACAGGGAGCAGTGCTCGCCCGCGAAGTGGATCCGGCCCTCCGGCTTGACGATGTCCGCCTGGAGCTGGCTCTGCTGGCCCGGCTCGAACATGGCGAAGGCGCCGTTGGCGTAGCGGTCGTCGTACCAGGCGTGGGACGCGCCGACCTCGTAGACCTCGCGGATTCGGGGATGGATCCGGGCGACGTCCGCCAGGGCCTCCTCGAGGCGGGTCTCCTCGTCCATGGCGCCCCAGCGGGCCGCGTCCTGGTCCCACGTGTAGCTCGCGAGCAGCACGCCGCGCGTGGTCGTCGGGTCCGGCGTCGGGTAGTTGATCCGGCGGATCGGCAGGTCCGTCACGGTGGCGCCGCCGAAGATCCCGTCCTCCTGCTCCCAGACCCGCGCGCTGACCTGAAACAGGATCTTGGTGGAGGCGGAGTAGTTGAGCTGCCGGATCGCGCGCTGCTTCTCCCGCGAGAAGGGCGTCATGACCTCGACCTGGCGGAGGACCGAGAACGGCAGCGTGACGATCGCGTAGTCGCCCCGCTCCGACCAGCGGCCCGCCTCGGTCTTGAAGTGGACCGTGACGCCGTCCGGGTCCTGATCGATCGCGTGGACCTCCGCCCCGAACCGGATCCGGTCCGGGATCTCGCGGTAAAAGGCATTCGGGAGGCTGTCCGTCCCGCCGACGATCTCCTGCATGTCCTCGAAGGCCTTGCCGAAGTCCTCGCGGAACTCCTCCATCACCGAGTTGTTGATCCCGGATTCGACGAAGTTCATGACGCCGTACATCTCGATGGCGCCCTCGGAGAAGCCCTTGGCCTCCAGGAACTCGCGAATGCTGTAGCCGTCGTACTCGATCCTGATGCGCTCCCATCCGGCCTCGCCCTCGGTGTCGACCAGCGCCCGGAGGTCGCGGGTGGCGACATCCCACAGGTCGCCGTACGAGCGCCCCCGCTCCTGCTCGGCGACCTCGAACCCGAGCTCGTCGGGGGTGAGGCCGGCCTGCTCGGCGGTCATCCGCTTGCCGCCCACGTACACGAGGCCCCTGGGGTTACCCATCACGAATGGCCGGAGGCCGAGGCCGAACTGGTCGATGTACCCGAGGGTCAGGTCGTGGACTCTGGGGATGCGCATGGCCCCGGCCTCGGCGTAGAGGCCGGGCGCGAACTTGCGAAGCGTGTAGACACGGCCGCCGACGCGGTTCTGGGCCTCGAGGATCACCGGATCGTGGCCCGCCCGAGCCAGCTCGTACGCGGCGACGAGGCCGGCCATGCCGGCGCCGATGATGATGACCCGCTTGCCCGGCTGCTCGAACCGCTCGAAACCGTCCATGCGCCGACCCTACCAGCCGGGTCGCGGATCTGCTGGCCTCGATCGCCCCGAATTCGACGGCCGCCAGGGACGGCGAGACCTAGGTGCGGTAGGTGCCGCGGACCTCGACGGAGACCTTGCCGTCGCCGCTCTTGAGCTTCTTGCAGATGAACGAGCCGGTGACCGCCTTCGGCTGGACCGCCATGCCCACCGTGCACTCCCCCGAGATCGACGTGAACGTCACCGGCTCGCCGTTGACGAGAGTGGTCCAGGTGAGGCTGAAGGTCGCGTCCGTGGTGCGGGTCCCGGGTGAGGCCGGTCCGCTCAGCTGGAGGCTGCTGCCGGTCGCGTCGGCCCAGGAGGCGGCGATGTGGCCGGCATTCGCCGGCCCGCCGCCCGTCGCGCCCGCCAGCGCGAAGGTGCCCGCAAGCTTGCCGCTGACCTCGACGCTGGCGTCGCCGGTGGGTGGCGCCACCGTGGCGAAGGCCGCGGGTGCGGTGCTCGCGCTCGCCCCCGGGCCGGCCGCTCCGGCGGGCGAGCCGCCACCGAGGAGCAGGCTCCCGGCGAGCAGGACCACGCCGAGGCCGATCACGCCGGTCATCAGCAGCCGTGGATCGCGGGGATTGGATCGCGGGCTGGCGAGCCACCCGGGCAGCGCCGGCAGCTTCGGCATCGCGCGTCGCACCTTCGGGACCGGCTCCCCCTCGAGCGCGAGCGCCTCGGCGTGGGCGTCATCGAACGTCGGCGCGGCCGGCATCACGGCGGCGTCGGGCGCGGGTTGCTCGGCGAGGCCGGCCGCGGTCGTGTCCGTCTCGAGCTCGTCGAGGGACTCGTCTGGCAGCGTCCCCGTCGTGTAGGCAGCGAGCGGCAGGTCATCGAGCGACCGACCCTGCGAGGTCATCCGGAGGTACCCCTTTTCCATGAGCGCCTGGCATGGCGCGCCGGGATCGTGCGTGGCGAGCACGCTCGGATCAATCGGACAAGCGTCCTGTCGGGGCCCGTACGGATCGGCGGGCGCCGACCTGGCCGATTCGGGGCGGCGGAGCTAGCTGACGCGCTCCACGAACCGGCCGATCCGGGCCATCGCCTCCTCGAGGCGCTCGTAGGAGGTCGCGTAGCAGGCCCGGACGTGCTGGGCGCCGGATGGCCCGAAGGCGCTCCCCGGAACCAGGGCCACGTGCTCTTCTTCGAGCAGTCGCTGGGCGAACTCCTCGCCGGTCAGGCCGGTCGAGGTGATACGCGGGAAGGCGTAGAAGGCGCCCCGCGGCTCGAACGTCTCGAGGCCCGCCGCGTTCAGCCCATCGACCACGAGCCGGCGACGCCGGTCGTACTCCGCGAGCATCCGGGCGACCTCGGGCTCGCCCTCGACGATGGCGACGAGCGCCGCGTCCTGGGCGACGGTGGGGGCGGTCATGATCGTGTACTGGTGGATCTTGAGGATGCCCTCGAGGATCTCCGCCGGGGCCGCCATCCAGCCGATCCGCCAGCCGGTCATCGCGTAGGCCTTCGAGAAGCCGCCCATCAGGATCGTCCGCTGCTTCATTCCGGGCAGCGATGAGAAGGCGCGGTGACGGTAGTCGCCGTAGGCGAGCCGGTCGTAGATCTCGTCGCTGTAGACGAGGAGGTCGTGGCGCTCGGCGATGCGCGCGAGCTCGTCCTGGACCGCGTCGGGCAGGATGGCGCCGGTCGGGTTGCAGGGGTAGCCGAGGAACAGCGCCTTGGTCCGGGGCGTGATCGCGGCCTCGACCGCGGCCGGATCCAGCGCGAAGTCGTCCTCGAACCGGGTTGCCACGTGGACGGCGGTGCCGCCGGCGAAGACGATCGCCGGGACGTAGGCCACGTACGACGGCTCGTGGAGGATGACCTCGTCACCGGGATCGATCGTGGCTCGGAGCGCGAGGTCCAGCGCCTCCGACGCGCCGACCGTGATCAGCAGCTCCTTCGCCGGGTCGTAGGTGACGCCGTACAGCCGCTCGAGGTGCTCCGAGAGGGCCTTCCGGAGCTCCATCGTCCCGTAGTTGCTGGTGTAGTGCGTCCGGCCCTCGCGCAGCGACTCGACCCCGGCCTCGATGATCGAGCGGGGCGTGTCGAAGTCCGGCTCCCCCACCCCGAGGCTGATGATGTCCTGCATGTTCGCGAGGATGTCGAAGAACTTCCGGATGCCCGAGGGCGGCACGGTTCGGACGCGCTCCGAGAGGGCGCGCTCGGCGAGCGGTGGTCGGTCGGTCACGGTCATCGGGCGAACTGTAGCGTCCGGCTGCTGGCCACGACGCCCGCCGCACGCGCCCGGATGGCACCCAGGGTGGCGTCGCGGTCCGGCGCGGCGGCGGCGCGGAGCGCCTCGTCGATGAGCGCGGCGACCTCCGTCATGCCCGCCTCGTTCAGGCCCTGCTGGGTCGCGGCGGTCGTGCCGAGGCGGAGGCCGCTCGGGCGATCCGGCGTGCCAGGATCGAACGGGATCACGTTGCGGTTGGTCATGACCCCGGCTTCCTCGAGCGCCACCTCGGCGACGTCACCGGTCAGGCCCCGGGCGCGCAGGTCCACCAGGACCACGTGGTTGTCCGTGCCGCCGCTGACCAGGCGATCGCCGCGGGTCGCAAGCGCTCCCGCGAGGGCCGCGGCGTTGGCGCGGATGCGGCGCTGGGTCTCGCGGAAGCCGTCCGTCGCCGCGACGCCGAAGCACACGGCCTTGGCCGCGATCCGCCCGAAGTCCGGCGCGCCCTGGGTACCGGGAAAGACCGCGCGATCGATGGCCCGCGCGATGTCGGCGCGCGTGAGGATCACGCCGCCGTGCGGCCCGAGCATCGTCTTGTAGGTCGTGAACGTCACGGCATCCGCGTGCGGGAAGGGGCTCGGCAGCTCACCGGCGGCCACGAGGCCCGCGATGTGGGCCATGTCGACCAGGAGCCGCGCCCCGACCTCGCGCGCGATCGCGCCGAAGGCGGCGTAGTCGATCGCCCGGGGGTAGGAGCTCCCGCCCGTCACGATCAGCTCCGGGCGGAGGGTGCGGGCCTTGTCTCGGACCTCGTCGAGGTCGATCGTCTCGGTGTCCCGGCGGACGCCGTAGTGGTCGAAGCGGTAGACCGCGCCGGTGATGGACGCCGGGTCGCCGTGGGAGAGGTGCCCGCCATGGGCGAGCCCGAGGGACAGCACGGCGTCGCCGGGCTTCAGCAGCGCCCGGTAGACGGCGAGATTCGCGTTGACCCCGGAGCTCGGCTGGACATTGGCGTGATCCGCGCCGAAAAGGGCCTTGGCGCGATCGATGGCGAGCTGTTCCACCTCGTCTGCGTGCACCGTCCCGCGGTGGTATCGGCGGCCCGGATACCCCTCCGCGGTCTTGGCCGCGAAGACAGACCCGAGCGCCTCGAGGACAGGGCTGGACGGTTCGCTCTCGGACGCGATCAGGTCGATCGTCCGCGCACGGCGCTGAGCCTCGGCCTCCACGAGGGCGCTGACCACGGGGTCGACGGCGAGGAGCTTGTCGGAGGTACGCATCGGGCGAACTCTAGCGACGATCGCGGCCCGTGGCCGACCCGCAGTCGAACCCCAGTGGTCGCCTGCGAGGGTCTCCGCATCCCGCCGACTGAACGGAGGAGGCGGGCGTGAGCTCGTTGCAGGTTCGTTCCTGGACGGGCAGGCGAACCGAGCGCAGGATGCGCCGAGGGCGCAACGAGGGAGGCCAATCAATGACCGTCCACCGAGCAGCCGCGACGCTGTTCTCCGCTGCAGTCCTGGTCGGAGCGTGCGGCGGCTCGACGCCGGGAACCCCGAACCCGCCCACGGGGGCGCCGACCACCGCGCCGACCACGGCGGTGGTGACGGCGACCCCAATCCCGACGGCGGCGCCGGACACCGCGGCGCTCCTTGCAGCCGAGTACGCGAAGGTCACGAGCGGCGAGCTGCGCCTTGACGGCACGCTCCGCATCGGCGACGTCCAGGCGACGTTCGTCGGTGTGTCGAAGTCGAACGGGCCGGACGAGTCGAGCACGCTGACGACGACCCTCGGCAGCCAGGCGTCCACGGAGCAGCGGGTTCGGGTGGCAGGCAGGCGCTACGTGCAACGCGGCGGCGGGCCATGGCTCGTCGACCCGTCCACTGGCGGCGGGTCCGGCTTCAGCGATCTGCTGAAGAACGCCCTCAAGGCCGCCGTCGACCTCGACGCCGGTGTCGCCGGGGCGGCCAACCACCGAGTCGAGGCTGCGGACCAGCCCTTCGATGCGGTCAGCGCGGGGTTCGCGAAGACCGCCACGAATGGGCGTGCGACGTACACCTTTTTGGCGAAGCCGGACGGCACACCGGTCTCGGTCAAGCTCGCGGCCACCTGGACGCAGCCCGGGCAGACGGGCGACGTGGATGCGGCCCTCGACCTGACGATGGCGTTCACGGGGCTGAACACGAAGCCGGCGGTCGCGGCGCCCTCGCCCGTGTGGCAGTCCTTCGTCTCGGATCGCTGGGACTACTCGGTGGCATACCCCAACGATTACGACTACGACAAGGACAAGGACGCCGACTACTTCATCGCACCCACGTATGGGGCCGTCTCTGTTGGACGGGGGGACGCGGACGGCTACACGTTAAACCAGGTCGCAACGTCAGAGCTCGTATTGGCGAAGCAGTTGCTCAAGGCAAAGAACGGAACGAACGAGGCGGCGACCCTCGGTGGCATCAAGGCGCGTGCCATCACCGTCTCGGGCACGAACGACGGGGTCAAGGTGATCTACTTCGAGGTCATCGCGGTTCACGGGAAGAACGTGTATGCCGTGGTCTGGTTCGGCGAGGAAGGTGACAACGAGGCGCAGCGGGCGGTGTTCAGCCAGATGCTGTCGACGTTCCAGTTCACCTAGACGGATGCGACCGCCGGGCTCAGGCGGACGCGAGGGCCGCGGCGCGCTCCATCGGCGTTGGGCCCCTGGCGTCATCCGCGAGCGCGAGCTGGGCCGGCTCCAAGCGCCGCCACTCGGCATCCGCGGTGATCGCCTCGTAGGCGCGCCCGAAGCGCAGCAGCTCCAGCTCCGACCACGGCGCGCCGATGAACTGAAGGCCTACGGGCAGGCCATCGGAGAGCCCGCACGGAACCGAGACGCCCGCGATGCCGGCCATGTTCGCCGGGAGCGTGCATGCGTCGCTCAGGTACATCGACACGGGATCCGCGGTCTTGGAGCCGAACTTGAAGGCGACGGACGGTGAGGTCGGGGCGACGAGGGCGTCGATGCCCGACTCGAAGACCTGGTCGAAGTCACGCTTGATCAGGGTCCGGACCTTCTGGGCCTTGAGGTAGAACGCGTCGTAGTAGCCGGCGCTGAGGGCGTAGGTGCCGAGCATGATTCGCCGCTTCACCTCGGGGCCGAAGCCGTCTCCGCGGGTCGCGAGGTAGTCGGCGATGAAGTCCGCGCCCTCGAGCCGCACCGACTGGCCGTAGCGGACCCCGTCGTAGCGGGCGAGGTTCGCAGATGCCTCAGCGGGGACCACGATGTAGTAGGTCGCGAGGCCGTAGTCGGTGTGCGGCAGCGAGACCTCCTGGACCGTCGCGCCGGCGGCCTCCAGCGAGTCGACCGCCTCGCGGATCCGGGCCTCGACCCCAGGCTCCATGCCCTTGACGAAGTACTCGGCCGGCAGGCCGAGACGCTTGCCCTTGAGCCAGGCGGCCGCCTCGTCGTCGCCCTTCGGGAGCCGGAGCAGCTCGTCCGGTACGGGGACGGGCGCGGAGGTCGAGTCGCGATCGTCGCGCCCGGCGACCGCGTGCAGCAGCGCCGCCGCGTCGCGGGTGTCGCGCGCCAGTGGCCCGATCTGATCGAGCGATGAGGCGAACGCGACGATCCCGTAGCGGCTCACGCGCCCGTACGTCGGCTTCAGCCCCACGATCCCCGAGAGCGCCGCCGGCTGGCGGATGGAGCCGCCCGTATCGGTGCCGATTCCGAAGGGCGCATGGAACGCGGCGACGGCCGCCGCGGAGCCGCCGCTGGAGCCACCGGGGACCATGTCGAGGTTCCAGGGGTTGCTCACCGGCCCGTAGGCAGACCACTCGTTCGAGGAGCCCATCGCGAACTCGTCCATGTTCGTCTTGCCGAGGAACACGGCGCCGGCGTCGCGCAGCCGCTCGGTGATGTGGGCGTCGTAGGGTGCGACGTAGCCCTCGAGGATCCGCGAGCCGGCCGTGCACTGGCCACCGGCAACGGACACGAGGTCCTTCAGCGCCACGGGCATGCCCAGGAGCGGGTGCAGGCGCTCGACGGCGTCGTCGCCCTCCGCGCGAGCGGTCGCGAAGCGGGCGTCCGCCGCGTCCGCCTGGGCCAGCGCGGACTCGCGATCGATCGAGAGCCAGGCGTTGAGCGCGTGGTTCTGGCGCTCCGCGGACTCGAGATGGACCTCGGTCAGCTCGCGCGAGGACACCTCACCGGCGCGGAGCTGCGCGGCGAGCTCGTGCCCGAGGCGGCGAGTGGGATCGGCCCTCCCGGGAGCGGCCATCAGTCGCCGCCGAGGATCGGCGGGACGACGATGAAGTCGCCCTGCGTGGCGAGGGCGTTCCGCAGGACATCCTCGACCGGCAGCGACGGGCCGGCGACGTCCTCGCGGAGGATGTTCTCGAGCTGGATCGTCTGGGCGGTGGGAGGGATGGCGGAGGTGTCGATCTCGGTGAGCTTGGCGTACTGGTCGAGGATGTGGTTGAGCTGGCCCTCGAGGCGATCGAGCTCCTCGCCGCTCAGGCGAAGGCGCGCGAGGAAGGCGACGTGCTCCACGTCGGAGCGAGTGAGTCCGGCCACCGGCGGATGATACTGAGGCGATGGCTTCCACGGCTCCCCCGCTCCCCCGCCTCCGCCGGATGCGTCCGGACGACGTCGATGCGGCGACCGAGATGGTCCTCGGCCACGGCTGGGGCGTGCGGCGGGAGTGGCTGGCATTCGCGGCCTCGCAAGCGGCGTGTACGCCGCTGATTGCCGAGTTCGACCGGGCCGTCGTCGCCACCGGCGTCGGCACGGCGAACGGACCCGTCGGCTGGATCGGGTCGATCTTCGTGGACCCGGCGTTCCGAGGACGCGGCCTCGGCCGGGCGATCACCCAGGGGATCATCGACGCGCTCGATTCGGCGGGCTGCCGAACGCTGGTGCTCGTCGCGACGAGTGAGGGACGGCGCCTGTACGAGCCGATGGGCTTCCAGGTCCAGACGCACTACCGGATCCTGGAGGCACCCGGGCTGGCCGCGCCGGACGAGCCGGACGAGCCGGCCGCGCCGTCAATCCGGCCCTTCCACTCGGACGACCTTCCCGGGCTGGTCGCGCTCGATCGCGCGGCGACCGGCGAGGATCGCGTGCACGCGCTCAACCGCCTCGCCGTCGCGGCGACGGCGAAGGTCGCAGTCGGCGCCGATGGCGAGATCTCGGGCTTCCTCGTCCGGCCGCCCTGGGGCGGCGGCGCCACGGTCGCGCGCTCGATCGAGGACGCGTTGACGATCGTCCGGGCGCGACGTGTCACGAGCGGGCTCGACGGGCGGGTGCGGGTCGGGGTCCTGCAGGAGAATCGCGAGGGCCTGGAGCGGCTGGGCTTCGAGGGCTTCCGGCAGGCGTGGTCCGCGCCGCGGATGCTTCGCGGCGAGCCGCTGTCCTGGCGACCCGAGCTGATCTGGGGCCAGTTCAACCACGCGATGGGCTGAGCGCGACGACGGCTCGCGGAGCTAGGACCGGGGCGCTCCGGGCTGCGAGGCTCGGCGCCCGTGGAGGACGAGCGCGGCGGCAGCGAGGAGGGCAATCGCCGCGGCGGCCCCCACCCCGATCAAGACCAGCGACGGACCGCTCCCCGCCACGGGCCCGGCTGGGGCGTCCGGCATGGTCGGCTGGTCGGCGGGCGCCGGCATCGTGGTGTAGCTCGGCGCCTCCGGGAGGCCCGCCAGCAGCTGGGGCGGCGGGAGGACGATCTGCGTCGCGACGGTCGCGTCGCCGGTGCCCGTCTCGGAACAGCCGCCGGCCGCGAGGTTCGCCGGCGCGCTCGTCCCAACCGTGTTGGCCTCGAAGCAGTTCTGGGCGCCCGCTCCCTCCGCGAGCGCGAGGTCCGCGATCCCGCTGCCGCTCACGCGGTTGCCCATGATCCGGTTCTGGGAGGGCACCCAGGACGTCTGGAGATCAATGGCCGTCATCACGGCGATGCCGTATCGGGCGCTGCCTGTCACGTCGTTCTCGGTCACGGTGTTCTCGAGGCCGCCGAGCACCCCGATCCCGATGCCGTGGAAGCCGCCGAGTGGCGTCCCGCGGGGCGTCGGCACCGTCCCGCTGCCGGTGACCGTGTTGCCCCGGAAGATCGCCGAGCGCTGCGGCGGCGGCTGGAGCCCGACGTCGAACGAGTTCGGCAGGATCCCGACGCTGTTGCGGTCCCAGGTGGAGCCCTCCACCACGAGGTTGCCGCCGGCGTTCGTGCCGGAGTACCCGACCGCCGAGAGCACGGCGCTAACGTTTCGCACGGTCGCGTCGCACGGGTTGCATTCGCCGATGTAGAACGCCGCGTCCGCGGCGCCCGACACGTAGCTCTGCTCGATGATCCCGCCGCGGCTGGAGATCGCGTAGATCCCATACAGGCCGACGTTCCAGACGGTCAGGTAGCGGCCGGCATAGTCCTGCACGCCGTCCCAGTAGAAGCCGTTCTCGACGAAGCTGTGGGCGCTCATGTTCTCGAGCGTCACGCCGTCCGCCTCCACCTCGATGGCATCGCTGCGGGTGTCCTCGCCGTCGAACACGACCGTGTTCCGGTTCTCGCCGCGAATCGTGATGCCGCCCTTGCCTTCCGGCACCTCGACGTCCCCCGGGTACGTGCCGGGCGCCAGCAGGATCACGTCACCGGTGGCGGACGCCGCGATCGCGTCGGGCAGGGTCGCGAAGTCCGCCGGGACGTGGAGGGTTCGCGGCTCGGCGGCGAGGGTCGCCGCTGCCCCCACCGAGCCGGCCAGCAGCACGGCGGCCGCCAGGGCAAGGGGGAGATGCCGTCGCATGCCGGTCGGTCCGGGCCAGGTGCGAGGTTCCTTCCGGAACCTCAGCGCCGAACGGCCTCGAGCGCCCGGCCAGCCTGTGCGAGGTGGACCCGATCGTGGCCCGCGAGCATCCGGAACATGAGGTCCAGGCTCTCCTCGCCGCGCTCGCCATGGACCGACACCCGATGGCGCTGCGCCGCGTCCGTCCCGCGCCACAGCTCGATGTTCCCGGTCCGAAGCAGCCCGTACTGGCCGAGCAGCGACTCGGGATCGTCGTCGTCGGTGTGGAGGTTGTCCACCCACAGATCCTGGTCGTAGCCGGGCAGCTCCGGCCGGTCGTGGGCCAGCACCCAGCGGTAGCGGCCGGCCATCACGAGCTCCGCATCGGCAAGGTGCGCGAGGCAGAGCAGGACGGACCACTCTCGCGGCGCTGGCCGGGTGCGGAGGTCCGCGCCAGCCTCGACCACGAGCGCCCGGGCATCCCGCGGCCCGACGGACTGCACCTCGGACGGATCATCGCGGCCCAGCGCATCGAGCAGCGTCCGCTGGTAGGCCCGCCCGGCCTCGAGCTGCGCCTCGGTCGTCATTTCCTCACGCCCCTCCCTCGAGCAGCCGGCGGAACCCGTCGGCGTCGAGCACCTCGATGCCCAGCTCCTGGGCCTTCGCGAGCTTCGAGCCCGCCCCCGGGCCCGCGACCACGTAGTCGGTCTTCTTCGAGACTGAGCCGCCGGGCTTGCCGCCGGCCCCCCGGATCGCCGCTTCGGCCTCGTCTCGAGCGTAGCCCTCGATCGTGCCGGTCACCACGACCGTCTTGCCGGCGAGCGGCCCTTCCGCCGCCGAGGCCCGCGGCGCTGGGAGCTCCACCTCGACACCGGCGTCCGCCAGGTCCTCGAGCACGCCCTCCCCGGGACCACCCGGCGCGAACCACGTCACGAGCTGGGCCGACACGGTCGGCCCGACACCCTCGAGCTCCTGGAACGTCTCGGGGCCTTCAGCTGCCGCCTCCGCCAGTCGGGCGCCGGCCCGGCCGAGGAAGCCATCGCCCGGTTCGACGCCGGACGCGAGCCAGTGCGCGAGCTCGATCGCCGTCGTCCAGCCGACCTGGGGGATCCCGAGCGAGGCGATCACGCGCTCCAGCGGTCGGCGCCTCGCCTTCTGGATTGCGCCGTGGAGGTTCTCGGCGCTCTTGCGGGCGAAGCGGTCCAGCGATTCCAGGTCCTCGACGGAGAGGCGGAAGAAGTCGCCGCGGCGCTTGATGAGGCCGCGCTCGAGCAGCTGGCTGAGGACCGCCCAACCGAGGCCGTCGATGTCCATGCTGCCGGCGAAGTGGCCGTACTCCTGCCCGACCCGGGCCGGGCACGCTGTGTTGGCGCAGTAGTGCCGAACCGCGCCCTCGTCGCGCACGACGGGCTGGCCGCACACCGGACACGCCTCGGGCATGTCCCACTCCCGCTCGTCGCCGGTTCGCCGCTCCGGGATGGACCGCACGACCTCAGGGATCACGTCGCCTGCCTTCTGGAGGACGACGTGGTCGCCGATGCGGATGTCCTTCCGGCGGACCTCGTCGAGGTTGTGGAGGGTGGCGCGAGCCACCGTGGAGCCGGCGACCTTGGTCGGCCGGAGGTGGGCCACGGGTGTCAGCGTCCCCGTGCGCCCGACGTACGGCACGATGTCCTCGACGACCGTCTCGACCTGCTCCGGCGGGAACTTGTAGGCGATGGCCCAGCGCGGCGCCCGGCTCACGATCCCGAGTCGCGCCTGCTGCTCGAACGAATCCACCTTCACGACGACGCCGTCCGTCTCGTACGCCAGGTCGTGCCGCTTGTCGCGCCAGCGCTCGGTGAACTCGATGACGCCCTCGATGTCGAGGCCGGGGGCGCGATTGGGGTTGACCGCAAAGCCGAGCGCCTCGAGGCGATCGAGCGCCGCCGACTGCGACGCGACCCCGCGGGCCACGGATCCAGTCGTGGACGCCGCGTCATCGCCCGTCGCGAGATCGAGGGTCCGCGGTTCGGCCTCGTCCTCGAGGAGCTGATAGGACCAGGTCGCCAGCTGGCGGGCCGCCGTGACCGCCGGGTCCTTCTGGCGCAGCGAGCCCGCCCCGGAGTTGCGGGGGTTGGCGTAGAGCGGGAGGCCGGCCTCCTCGCGCTCGGCGTTGATCCGGGCGAACTCGGCCTTGGGCATGTAGACCTCGCCGCGGGCATCGAGCGCGATCGGCTCCTTGATCCGCTGGGGCACCGTCTTGATCGTCCGGAGGTTCGCCGTCACGTCCTCGCCCTCGATGCCGTTGCCCCGCGTCGCTCCCTGGACGAACCTGCCGCGCTCGTAGCGGAGCGTGATCGCGAGCCCGTCGATCTTCAGCTCGGCGACATACCGGAGGACGTCAGCAGGCTCCGGGGCGGCCGGCAGCCCAAGCCCGCGACGGACGCGGGCATCGAACGCGCGCAGCTCCTCGTGGCTGAACGCGTTGGACAGGCTGAGCATCGGCCGGCGGTGCCTGACCTCGTCGAACGTGCCGGCGAGCTGGGCGCCGACCTTCTGCGTCGGCGAATCAGGCGTGACGAGGGCGGGCCACACTGTCTCCAGGGCCACCAGGTGCCGGAACAGCTGGTCCCACTCGGCGTCCTCGAGGATGGGCGCGTCGTCGAAATAGGCCTTGTTCGCCTCGGCGATCTTCGCGGCGAGCTCCGCGTGACGAGCCGTTGCCTCCGTCTCCTCGAGCGCCGCCGCCTCGGCCACGAGGGCGGGATCGACGGGAAGGCCGTTCGGGCCGATGCCCGCTTCGGCTCCGGCAATGGTGTCGGTCATTGGTCGGAGGATATCGAGGCTCGGAGCTTTGAACCGAAGCGGGTCAGGCGAGCAGCTCGGGGCCGACCTCCGAGATCGATTGGACGCCGAGGAGCGGCAACGCCAGCTCCAGCTCGGCTCGCAGCAGGGCGGCGGCGTGCTGAACGCCCTCCCGGCCGGCGGTGGCGAGGGCCCAGTAGAACGGCCGCCCCACGAGCACGCCGGTCGCGCCGAGGGCCAGCGCGACGAGCACGTCCAGGCCGCGGCGGATCCCGCCGTCGACCCAGATCTCGCAGCGTCCCTTCACGGCCTCCACCACCCCGGGCAGCGCGTGGGCGGTCGGGATCACGCGGTCGAGCTGCCGCCCGCCGTGCGCCGAGACCACGATCGCATCGACCCCGAGGTCGACCGCCCGCGCAGCATCGTCCGGGGCGAGGATGCCCTTGACGACGATTGGCATCGAGCTCCACGACCGGATCTCGTCGATCGACGCCCAGGTCAGCCCCTCGGTTCGCTGGTCCTCGATGACGCCGTAACGGCGGCCGCGCTCGTGGTCCGCCGCATCGATGTTCGGCAGCGGTGGCAGCGCGAAGCCCGACCGGACGTCTCGCTCGCGCCGGCCCAGCACGGGCAGGTCGACGGTCAACATGAGCGCTCGATACCCGGCGGCCTCCGCGCGCTGGACGAGGCGGCGGCTGAAGTCCATGCCACCGACGACGTAGAGCTGGAACCAGCGCTCCGCGTTGGGCGCGGCGGCGGCGACGTCCTCGATCGTCATCGACGAGGTCGTGGAGAGGCAGTACGGAATCCCGGCGGCGGCCGCGCCGGCGAACAGCTCGGCCTCGCCATTTGGATGCGCGAGGCGCTGCGCGGCCATCGGCGCCACCGCGACCGGCATCGCCGTCGGACGGCCCAGGAATCGTCCGGTGACGTTCGTTGTCCGCACGTCGCGAAGCACGCGCGGGAGGAATCGATGGTGGCCCCACGCTGCCGTCGCCTCCTCGAGCGTCACCTCATCCCAGGAGCCGCCGGCGACGTAGTCGAAGGCCGGGCCCGCCATCCGTTGGCGCGCGAGCGGCTGGAAGTCGCCGAGGCTGACAACCTGGCGGAGATCGACGGTCGGGATGGTTGCGGTCACTTTGGGCCAGCGTACCGCGCAGATTGCGCCATGGCGGTCCCGACGCACCCCATACCAGGTATGGGCCGGCCTTCGCCGGCCTTCGGCAATCGGAAGGAGCCCAACCATGCGGCGTCTTGGTCTCGCGATCGTCCTGATCGCCCTCAGCAGCATGCTCGGGGCGGCGACGGCGTCCGCTGCCCCACGATCGGTGTTCGAAGGCGCCTGGTCGAGCACGGACCCCGTCGATGGCAGCACCCAGCACCTCTACGTGGTCGGTGGCACCAATGTGCAGATGACCTACGTCGACGAGCACGGCACCACCTGCGTGGAGATCGCGGCTCCGACGGTGGTCTTCACCGGCCAGCTCACCGGGCGCATCCAGGGCGACGACCTGTTCGCGTGGTTCAAGCAGGGCGGTTGCGGACGGGTCCTGGTGATCAGTGCGAGCATCAAATTCGCCTGGACGTTCCATTACGACCGGACCACCGATACGCTGTTCGGCGCGATCGAGGACGGTCCTGCGACCTGGTACCGCGACTGAGCGCAGCTCCCGGCTAGCCGGTCAGCTCCAGGCCGGCGAGCGATGCGAGGAGCGTCTTGCGGCCGATCTGCGGGTCCCGGAAGGCGATCGTGACCTCCTCGTCGCTCCTCGTCAGCTTGGAGCTGACCACGATCCCGTCGCCCCAGCGTGCGTGGCGGATCCGGTCGCCGTCGCGATAGCGCCGCTCGCCGGGAATGACGGGTCGATCGACGACGGGGCGCGCCGGCGCGGCTCCCGCCAGGGAGCCTGGTCGACGGAGACTGCTGGCGCCCTCGTCGTCCACGTCGTGATCGCGCGGCGGCGCGTCGTCGTCCCAGGCCTGCACCGGCCGGCGCCCGAAGGTGCCGGACCGCGCGCCGCCCGCAAACGCCTCGCGGCGGGCGTTGAGATCCCGGGATGGCCGAAAGAGCTCGCCGGCGCCAGGCGAGCCGGGGCGGCCGCTGCCCTCGCGATAGGCGCCGCCCCCGGGCCGGATCGACCGCCCGAAGCGCGTCGCCCCGCGCCCGAACACGAGGTTCAAGTCGTCCGGTGCGTCGTCCGCGCCCTCGGCCCCGGCTTCCGGGCGGGCACCCAGGCGCGGGCCGCTCATCAGGTCCGCCGGGATCTCCATCAGGAACCGCGACGGCTCGGCCATCCAGCTCGTGCCAGGGCCGCGCCGGGTCGCGCGCTGCCAGGCATGGGAGAGGTACAGGCGCTGGCGGGCGCGTGTCATGCCCACGTAGGCGAGACGCCGCTCCTCCTCCATCGGCCGCGGGTCGGCGTTGAAGCCCGATTCTGCCTCCACCGCGCGGCCCGTCGGGAACAGCGATTCCTCCATGCCGGCGATGAACACGATGTCGAACTCGAGGCCCTTCGCGGCGTGCATCGTGATCAGCGACAGCATGTCCGCGTCCGATTGGTAGCTGTCCTGATCGGCGACGAGCGCCGTCTCCTCGAGCAGGCGATCCAGGGCGTCGTCGGCGGAGAGGTCGTCGTAGCGCGTCGTCACCTCGCGCAGCTCGAGGAGGTTGGCCCAGCGCTCCTCGCCCTCTTCGGTGCCGTCCGCGAGCATCGCCCGGTAGCCCGATCGCTCCAGCACGTCGTCAACCAGCTCTGGCAGCGGCAGCACCCCGACCCTCGACCGCAGCCGCCGGATCAGCCCGACGAACTCGGCGATCGCTGCGCGCGCCCGCCCGGCCAGCTCCGGGATCTCGCCCTCCGCCGCCCGCTCAAGCCCGATCCAGTACGGCACGCCCTCGCGCCCCACGAACGCCCGGATCACCCCGATCGTCTTGTCGCCGATCGACCTGGCCGGGACATTGATGACCCGCTCGAAGCTGACCGAGTCCGCGTCGCTTCGCAGCACTCGGAGGTAGGCCAGCGCATCCTTGACCTCGCGCCGGGCGTAGAACCGCGTGCCGCCGACGACCTGGTATTTGATGCCGTACCGAAGGCACGCCTCCTCGATCGCCCTCGACTGGGCGTTCGTCCGGTAGAGCACCGCGATATTGCGCAGCTTCACCGCCTCGCCGTCCTGCGCCCGGCGAGTCAGGGCGGAGCCGCGCGTGCCCGTGAGCTCCTCGACCCTGCGGACGATCCATTCCGCCTCTTCCTCCTCGTTGTACGCCTCGAACCGCTCGATGAGCCGCCCGCGGTCGTTCTTCGTCCAGAGCTTCTTGTCCGACCGTGCCTGGTTCTTTGACACAACCGCATGGGCGGCGTCGAGGATCAGCTGGGTCGAGCGGTAGTTCTGCTCGAGCTTGATGACGGTGGCCTTGGGCCAGTCGCGCTCGAAGTCGAGGATGTTCCGGATGTCCGCCCCGCGCCAGCCGTAGATCGACTGGTCGTCGTCGCCGACGACGGCGAGGTTGCCGTGCTTCGCGGCCAGCGCCTTGATCCAGAGGTATTGCGGACGGTTGGTGTCCTGGTACTCGTCGACGTGGAGGTAGCGCCAGCGCTCCTGGTAGCGGACCAGGGTCTCCGGCGCCTCTTCGAACAGGCGGACGGCATCGAGCAGCAGGTCGTCGAAATCGAGCGCGTCGGCCTTCGTCAGCGCCTGCTCGTACAGCCGGGCGAGACGGGCGATCTGGACCGTGACGCCCGTCGCGAGGCG
>DATLDP010000103.1:0-3694 GCA_035525825.1 Candidatus Limnocylindria bacterium | reverse complement strand
GACTTCGGTGTGAGCCGTAGTACGACTGTTTTCAGCGGGCGAAGCGTGACCGAGCCGCCAAGAGGCCGGGATGGACGGCATCACCTGCACCGACGGCGTCGAACCAGGCAGGTGAAATCAGCCCGCCTGGTTTACTCAGGTCACGAGCGGCGAGGGATCACGCTTAGTCGAGGTCATGGGGCGGCAAGGCGATGCGTGGAAGAGGTTGCGGACGGAAGGTCTCGCTACTTGCAGGCTTGCGCCACCGCGGTCAGGATCACCATGGCCATCCAGAGACTGCGGTGTGGAATGAGCGAGCGCAGTTGGTTCCTCATCTCCCTCTCCTGAGTGTGTGGGTACCACGTGAGCATATCGAGATTGTCCAGTGAGCCGACACGGCCGGACCTGACCACGGGCGCTCCGTGATGGCGGAGGAGCGTCGGGTCGTCACGGTGCTCTTCGCGGACCTCGTCGGCTCGACAGGCATCGGCGAAACCCTCGACCCTGAGGACCTCCGTCGATTCCTGGCCAGCTACTTCTCCACTGCGCAGGAGATCATCGAGGAATACGGCGGCACGCTGGAGAAGTTCATCGGTGATGCGGTCATGGCGGTCTTCGGGGTGCCCCGTGCGCATGACGACGATGCCCGGCGGGCGCTCGCCGCAGCTCTCGGTCTCCGGGACCGTTTACGGATTGACCCGAGGTTCGGCGATCGCCGGCCGATCCGGATCGGCATCAACACGGGTGAGGTCGTGAGCGGCGTCGGCGGATTCCCCGACCAGCTCCTGGTCACCGGCGATGCGGTGAATGTCGCCGCGCGACTCCAGCAGCAGGCCCGGCCCGGGTCGATCCTTTGCGGTGAACGGACCATCGCCTCAGCCGGCGGCACCTTCAGGTTTGGACCGAGCCGCCGGCTCAAGGCTCGAGGTCGCACGACGCCGGTCCTGGCCCGCGAGCTCATCTCTACACAGGTGCCGGAAGCCTCCGTACGGCCGTTTGTCGGTCGGGAATCGGACATGGACCAGCTCGAGTTGCTCGCACGCCGCGTGTTCTCGGAGCGCCGCCCGTGGCTGCTCACGATCGTTGCGCCGCCAGGCACGGGCAAGTCGCGCCTGGTGAGCGAGTTCATCGGACGCCTCCCGGACCTATCGCCAGATGCGGTGGTCGCCGTGGCCAACTGCCTGCCGTACGGGCAACGATTGACGTACTGGCCTCTCCGGGCTGTCCTCTACCAACTCATTGGGCTCGCAGACGAGGCGCCCCAGGCCGAACTGCCCGGGGCGGCACGGGCGTGGCTCGACGACGCCGGCGTCCCCGAGGCGCAGCGAACCGCCGAGCTTCTCGGAGCCACGATCGGCATGGCCGCGGCGGAACCGGCCGTCGCTAGCGAGCTCTTCGCCGCGTGGCGAACGCTGTTCGAGGCCGCAGCGAAGCGGCGTCCTCTCGTCCTCGTCTTCGAGGACTTGCACTGGTCGAGCGAGAGTCTTCTGGACCTGCTCGAGGTCGCGCTGCAGCCCCGGCTGGACGTTCCCGCACTCCTGATCGCCATCTGTCGCCCCGAGCTGCTCGATCGGCGCCCGGGCTGGGGCTTCGGTCGAAAAAACCACCTGACGCTCGACCTCGCTCCGCTCGCGGCCGCATCGGTTCGCGCCATCGTCGGGCACCTGCTCCCTTCAGCCGAGGCCCACCTCGTCGATTCGATCGTGACTCGAGCCGAGGGGAACCCATTCTTCGCGGGGGAGATCGTCCGTTCGCTGATCGAGCGGTCCGGCTCGCGTGGGCGTGAGGTGGAGTACCCCCGGATCGCCGAGGATCTCCCTGACACCGTGCAGGCGACGATCCAGGCCCGGCTGGACGTTCTCGCACCGGCGGAGCGTCTCGTGCTCCAGTTGGGCGCGGTGTTCGGTCGTTCGTTCGAGATCGCGGGAGTCGCGGCCGTCTCGGGCATGGCTGCCGCTGACGTGAGAGCCAGCGTGGATCGTCTCGTCGACCGAGACCTGCTCACGATCATCGACGTCGGCGAGGTGGCCGCCCGGCACATCCTCATCCGCGATGTCGCGTACCACGCGCTGCCGCGGATGGAGCGGGCCAACGCTCATGCGGCCGCCGCCCGCTGGCTCAGTGAGCGCGCGACCCAAGGAGATTCGAGCGAGCTGATCGCCTTCCACTATCGCGAGGCCGGGTTGCTCATGAGCGCGATCGAGAGCGCGCCGCCGGAGCTCCCGCTCGTGCGCCAGCAGGCCGTGGTCTGGCTGGGGCGGGCCGCCGATCGGGCGCTTGCAGCGGCCGCGTCAGTCGAGGCCGCGGGCTACCTCCAGGCCGCCATCGAGCTCGCGGATCCGGCGGACCTCCCGGACCTTTACGAGCGCCTCGGCGATGCGCACCTGCAGGGCGAGCTGAGCGCCGATGCTTACCGCCGGGCACAGGACCTCGCGTCCGGAACGAACCTGCCGCCGAACGCGCGGTTGCGCATCCTCGGCAAACTCCTGATGCACGTCACGCGCTCGCAGGGGGCGGTCGCGAACCGTCCGTCGGCCGAGGAGATGGCGTACATCCGGGCGACTGCTACGGAGCTCCTCACACAGGCGGACGACGATCGGGCGAGAGCCCGCTTCCTCATCGCCGAAGCATTCGTCCCCTTCTGGGCTTCCACGTCCGATGAGCCTGACGATCGGGCCGCGGCAAGGGACGCGGCGAGCCAAGGTCTGGCCATCGCGGTTCGCCTCGACGACGCCGACCTGCGGAGTGCGGCTCTCGACGCCCTGACCGCGCTCGCGGACACGTGGCCGGACGCGCTTGGGCATGCCTTGGACCGGTTGGAGTTCCAGGAACGGCTCCAGCTCGTGGAGCGGATCGACGCCCATTCGATGGTCGCATGGTGCGCCGCATCGGTCGGACGATTGGCCGAGGCCGACGTCGTTTCGGCCCACGGCCTTGCTCTGGTCCAGGCAGGGCAGGTGCCCACGTACGCGCTCCACCTCGCGGTCTGGCGGATCTACACCCTGCGACTCCTCGGTCGGTGGGACGATCTGGGTGAGGTGGCCGATCATGCGCTGGACCTGTGGGTGGCGACCGGCCGGAGTGCCGCGGCCTTCGCCCTCCGCGGCTTCATCGCCGCGCTCGAGGTGGCGCGAGCTCGAGACGAACCGGAGCGGGTCCAACGCTTTGCGACCGTCGTCCGGGAGATCGTCGACCAGTTCCAGGGGACATGGCCGATCCGGCGCATGGCCGGTTTCCTCGACCCGAAGGTCGACCCCCTGGAGGCCATCCTGGGGGACACGGAGTCCATCCTGGTCGATGAGCGGGTCCTCGCGCGGACCGACTACGTCGAACGGGCACTGAGCCGCTGGCTGGACCACGGACGCCGGCTTTCCCCTGACGTCCTTCGGACGATCCTTGAGGGGGCGGAGAAGGCTGGCTGTCGGATCCTGGAGGCCGAGATCCGACGGGCCCTCGGGCTGGCGCTCGGTGATCCCGACGAGCTACGGACCGCGCTCGCGGTGTTCGAGTCCTCGGACGCGCGGCCCCAGATGGCCCGGGTGCAGATCGAACTTGGCCGGCTCGTCCACGACGAAGGTCTGGTCCAGGTGGGCCTCGACGGGTTGCTGGCCCTCGGCGACAGGGAGCATCACTCGCGGGTCGAAGCTCAGATCGGGCCTGCTGACCATGGCCCGGCGCGCGCCGTCCCTCGCCCGGACTGACCTAGCCGGAGGTG
>DATLDP010000085.1:0-3787 GCA_035525825.1 Candidatus Limnocylindria bacterium | reverse complement strand
TTCCGGCCCATCGGCTCGGCGATGACGTGGACGCCGGGCAGCTGCTCGCGAACCATCGGGCCGTAGCGGCGCTCCGTAACCACCGCGACGTCCGACGGCTGGAGCCCGAGCTCCGGGTGCCCGACGATCCGGTCGACGGTTCGTTGCAGGAGCGAGCGCTCGCCAAGCAGCGGGAGGAACGGCTTGGGCGTCTCTGGCCGGCTCAGCGGCCAGAGACGGGTGCCGCCGCCCCCGGCCATGACGATTGCGTACATCGCGGGGAATCCTAAGGGCGCACGCCGACGGGCGGGCCGGATGGCGCGGACGGGCGGATTCGTCCGGCGTCCGCGGACGAGCCGCGGGTCAGTACGACGGCGGCGTGATGCAGAACAGGGCCCGCGCGACGCCGGGTCCAGGATTGGTGTTGCGATGCGGCACGCGCGAGGGATGCGTGACGGCGTCCCCCGCCTCGAGCCGGTAGTGCTCGGCGCCGACCCAGAGGTCCAGCGAGCCCTCGAGAACGACGACCACCTCCTCGTCGGAGTCGTGGGTGTAGGCCTCGTCGCCGGTGCCGCCGCCGGGCTCGATCGTCGACAGGATCAGCTGGAGGCGGCCGTCCGTGCCGCGGGTGAGGAACTCGTCGACCGCGCCGAGGCCCTGGTAGACCACCTTCCGTCGATCGCCCGCCCGCACCACCGTTCCGGCCGGGTCGTCCGCGGTGAAGAGCTCGGCGATGGACTGCCCGAGCGCCCGCGCGATTCGTTGCACGGAGGCGATCGAGGGCGACGCGACCCCGCGCTCCACCTGGGAGAGGAAGCTCTCGGTCACACCGGCCTGCGCGGCGAGCTGGCGCAGCGTCGCGCCCTGGGCGAGCCGGAGGGTCCGGATCCGCGCACCGAGGTCAACCTCGGCGGCTTGCGGCTCGCGTTGCGGCTCGGGCGTCGGCGCAACCGTTGGCGGAACGATTGGCGCAGCTCGGACGGCCATGACGGCTGAAGTGTAGCTTCAGGCCCGTTGACGAACCAGTGGCGCCTTCCTACGATGCCGCCATCCGGCTGAAGTGCCACTGCAGCGAGCGTCCTGCCACCCGGCAGCGCTCCCGGCACGGCAACCCCGCTCGGCCGGCGAGGAGGAGCAATGGTCTCGCGCCCCGTGACCCTGCTGCGCGCAGCGGTCCTTCTGTGCGTTCTCGCGCTGGTCGCCGCGTGCTCGAACGGCGGCAATGCCAGCACGGCGCCCACGGCCGGTCCCGCAACCGCCGGACCCGCAACCGCGAACCCGGCCACCGCAGCACCGGGCACGGTCGCCCCGACGCAGGCCGCCGAGTGCGTGAGCGACACCACCCCGGACCCCTCGGTCACCGGCAAGCTGTCGGTCTACGACTGGTCCGGCTACGACGGCGAGATCTTCTGGCAGGACTTCAAGAACAAGTACGCCAACGTCCAGGTGACGTTCGACGCCACCGGGGCCTCGGATGCCGACATCTACAACGGCGTCAAGACCGGGACCCACACGGAGGACCTGTTCCACCCCTACACGGGCTGGCTGGAGTTCTACGTCGACGAGGGCCTGGTCCAGGAGATCGACACGACCAAGCTCAAGAACTGGTGCAAGGTCCCCGACTCGTTCAAGGCGATCGGCCAGTTCAACGGCAAGCAGTACTTCATCCCGTGGGACTGGGGCTTCAGCTCCGTCCTGTATCGGACGGACAAGATTCCGAGCATCGACAGCTGGGGCGCGCTGCTCGATCCGGCGAACGCCGGCCACGTGGTGATGTGGGACGACGGCCCGGGCGCCGTGACAGTGAGCTCGTACGTCCATGGCTGGGACGAGACGGCCATCACCGCCGACCAGCTGGCCCAGAGCAAGGCCGAGTGGACCGAGGTCCTCAAGAACAACCCGACCCGCTGGCTCGCCGAGACGGAGCTCGTCGACAGCTTCGAGAACGGCGACGGCTGGCTGGCCTACGCCTGGCAGGGCGCGTACGCGACGCTCACCGGCAACGGCAAGGTCCCGGTCGCCTACGCCGATCCCAAGGAAGGCCGCAACTCGTGGATCGGGGTGTATGGCCTCCGCGCCGACAGCACCAACACGGATCTCGCGCTGCGCTTCCTCGATGAGAAGCTCGGCGACCTCACCGGCAACAACCTCGTGGCCAACTACTACTACGGCACCGCGAACGCCGACGTCATGGCCTCCATCACGGACGAGACCCTGAAGGAAGCGTTCTCCGTCGACGATCCGTCGATCCTCGAGAAGACGAACTTCACGCCCAACCTGACCGCCGAGCAGCGCGACGCCTGGATCGCGATGTGGAGCGAGGCCAAGGCGGAAGCCGCCCAGTAGGAAGGGTCGATCCGATGCTGCGACGCGGGCCCCGTCCGCTGACGGACCCGCGTCGCGCCACGTTCCTGGGCCTGTCCATCCCGACGGCGCTCGCGCTCCTCGTCTTCCTCGTCGCGCCCATCGCCCTGACGGTCTCGATGAGCTTCCACGAGGAGCTCACGAAGGACGTCCTGGGGCCCTTTGATCCGACGCTGGAGCACTACCAGCGCGCCACCTCGGTCGCGAGCTACTGGCAGCTCCTCTGGACGTCCGGCGTCATGGCGTTCGTTGTCGCGCTGGTCGCGACGCTCGTCGCCTACCCGATCGCCTACTTCCTGGCCTTCCGCGCCGGCTCCCGCGCGAGCCTGTACCTGATCCTGCTGCTGGTCCCGTTCTGGACGAGCTACCTGCTCCGGGTCATGGCCTGGAAGCTCCTGCTCGGGTCCAACGGCGTCATCAACTCCCTGCTTGGCGGCGCCGGGGTGATCGACGAGCCGATCAGCGCCCTCCTCTACAACCGAACGACGGTCGTCCTCACGCTGATCTACGTCTGGATCCCGTTTGCGACGCTCCCGATCCTCGCGGTCCTCGGCAGGATCGACACCCGGCTGCACGACGCCGCGGCGGACCTCTACGCGACCCCGTTCGAGCAGTTCCTGCGGGTCACGTTGCCACTCTCGCTCCCGGGCATCGCCGCCGCGTTCCTGATGGTCTTCATCCCGACGGTCGGGGAATACGTAACGCCGCTCCTCGTGGGCGGGAACGCCGGAACCATGTACGGCAACCTCATCGAGGACTACTTCTCGAAGTCGGCGAACTGGCCGCTGGGCTCCGCATTGAGCGTGATCATGCTCGGGATCACGCTGGTGCTGGTCCTTGTCGGGGTTCGGATCGTCCAGCCGCGACGGCTGCTGCGCACATGACCGCGCGTTCGTCTCGCGCCCGACGCCGGCCGGCGGGCCTCAGCCTGGTCTACTGGCTGCTGATCCTGCTCCTCTACCTGCCGCTCGGGATCCTGTTCGTCTTCTCGCTCAATGCCGGGACCACGCTGTCCTTTCCTCTCAAGGGCGTCACCCTCGACTGGTACGGGAAGATCCTCACGACGTCCGGCCTCCTGGATTCGGTCCAGCACAGCCTCGTCGTGGCGGCGCTCAGCAGCACCGTCGCGACCATCCTCGGCACGATGGTCGCCATCCTGGTCAGCCGCTTCCAGTTCCGCGGCAAGGGCCTCCTCACGGGCCTCGCCATCCTGCCGTTGATCGTGCCCTACGTCGTGCTCGGGGTATCGTTCCTGATCCTGTTTAAGGCGCTGGACGTGCCCCTGTCCGTGGCGACGGTCGCCCTGGGCCACGCGGTCGTGGCGTTGCCGTACACGACGCTGATCGTGCTGGTCCGCCTCATCGGGGCCGAGCCGCAGCTCGAGGATGCGGCCATGGATCTCGGCGCGACGTATCCCGGGACGCTCCGGCTCGTCGTGCTGCCG
>DATLDP010000080.1:0-10529 GCA_035525825.1 Candidatus Limnocylindria bacterium | reverse complement strand
GTCACCCTGGAGGGCGAGCCGGGCATCGGCAAGACGCGCCTCCTCATCGCTGCGGCGGAGATGGCCCAGGCGGCCGAGTTCACCACCGTGGCGATCACCGCCGACGAGGAGATCCGCGGCCCGTTCCTGGTGGCCCGGAGCCTGTTCGGCAACGGCGCGATCCGCGACGCGGTCGTCGGGACTCGCGCCGAGGTCGCGGTCCGTCGCGTGGCCGAGGCGCTGAGCGGCCGGGACGAGGCTGGCTTCGCGGCCCTCTCGCCCGAAGCCAAGCTCCTTCGAACCTTCGACCTGGCGGGCATCGCTTTGCAGGAGCTCGCGAGCGTCAGGCCGATCGCCCTCCTCCTCGACGACGTCCAGTGGGCCGACGACGACACGCTCCGGATGCTCCGATACGCGATCCGGACGGTCGCCGACCTGCCGGTCTTCCTGTTCCTCAACTTCCGGACGGACGAGCTCGCCAAGGTGCCGGAGGCGGTCAACTTCATCGCCGACATGGAGCGAATGGGCCTCGTCCGCCGGCTGCGAGTCGCCCGGTTCGGCGCGGCGGAGACGGGGATCCTGCTGCGCCAGGTGCTCGGAGGGGCCGTGGAAGGCCAGTCCGTCGCCGCCATGCACGCCCAGTCGGAGGGCGTCCCGTTCATCGTCGAGGAGCTCGCCCGGACGCATCGCGAGGCGGGCACGCTGCAGCAGGTCGATGGCGAGTGGCGTCTGGGCCGCAACGCCGCGCGCCTCGTGCCGTCCGCCGTTCGAACCCTGATCTCGCGGCGGGCCGCGCGGCTCCCCGCGCCGGCGCTGGCGCTCCTGGGCGACGCCGGCGTGCTCGGGCGCAGCTTCAGCATCCGGGACCTGGTCACGGTCGGCGGCGGCGAGCTCGCGCGTGGAGGGGCCGCGCAGATCGCCGAGGCGTTGGCGCCGGCGGTGGAGGCGGGCCTCCTCATCGCCCACCCCGAGGGCGACGCCGCGGACTACACCTTCTCCCACGAGCAGGTCCGCGAATTCGCGACCGGCCAGCTCGCCAACGTGCGCCGGCGCGAGGTCCATCGCGCGGTCGTGGACCTCCTCCTGGAGGGCGGCGACCCGGCTCCCGAGGGCCTCCCGATGCTGGCCCAGCACGCCCTGGCGGCGGGCGACCATGAGCGCGCCGCCCGCTTCTCGATCGATGCCGCCGCCGCTGCGCTGGCATCCAACGCGCCGGAGGAGGCGCTGCGGCTCGTGGAGTCGGCACTTCCCGTGGTCTCGTCCGTTGGCGATCGTCGGACCCTGCTCACGTGCCGGGACGACGCGTTCGCCGTGCTCAGACGCTCCAACGACCGCCTCGACGGCCTGGCCGAGCTCGGCGCGCTCGCGGAGGCCATGCGGGACGCGCGGTTCGAGCTGGAGGTGCAGCTGCGCCGTGCCGCCGCGCTCCGTATCGGCCGAGATGACGACGCAGCGGCGGAGATTGCCCGGAGGGTGATGGATCGGTCCGCGGCCCTCGTCGACCCCGAGTTGGAGCTGCGCGCCAATCTGGAGCTCGGCCAGGCGCTGTCCCGCACGGAGATCGGCGATTCGTTCGGCGTCTCGAGCTACGAGGTGGACAACGTCGGGGCCGAGGCGGCCTTCCGGCGAGCCGCGGCGCTCGCCGAGGAGCTCGGCGACGAGGCCACGCTTGCGGCAGCGCTGCGGGAGGTCGGATCCCTCGTGATCTCCCGCCTGCGCGAGATGTTCGTCGAGGAGATCGTAAAGACCGGCGCGTGGATGGCGATCGCTCGCCGGCTGCAGGCTGGCGAGACGGTCGAGGAGGTTGTCGGCGGCCTCCCGCTCGCGTCACTCGTCCAGGAGGCGGGGGAGCTGCTGGAGCGCGCGCTCGCGATCTACGAGCGGCTGAACGACCGATCCGGCGTGATGGCCACGATCATCGCGATGGCGTACCTGCGTTACGCACCGCTCATCCACCTGTCCTCGTCCGTCCGGCATCTCGAGGAGATCAAGCGCGTGATGGCGCGCCAGACAGTGCTCGTGAGCGAGAGTGAGCGTGCGCGCGAGGAGCTGCATCTCCTCTACGGCATCCACGTCTATGGCCGGGCCAAGTCGCTGCAGGACGCGGCTCTCTCGCGCGGCGAAGAGGCCTACCGAGCGGCGCGGATCCAGGGCGAACAGGCCATCCAGTTCGCCGCGGCGGGCGGCGTGGCGATCGCCCATCTCCAGCTGGGCGAGGTTGCGGAGGCTGAGCGCTGGATCCAGCTCGCCGCAGACGTGGCGAGCTCGGCCCCAACCCCGACCCGAACGCGGCAGCTCGCCACCTGGCGAGGCATGGCCCGAGCGGCGGCCGGCGATGGCGCAGGGATGCGGGCGCAGCTGGAACGCGCCATCGAGATCGCAACCGCGCAGGGCAGACCGGCGGCGCGCTGCGAGACGGTCACAAGGCTTGGGGTGGAGGCGGCACGGCTCGGCGCGTCCACGAAGGACGAAGAGCTGCTCATCGTCGCGGAGCGGTCCGCCACGGAGGCAAAGGCGCTGGCCGCGGTCCTCGCCGGCCACCCGCAGTGGGCTGCTGAGTGCGACGCGGCGCTTGCCACCGTGGCGTGGGCCCGAGGCGACCACGAGACCGCGGTCGGCTTGGCGTTCGCCGCGGTCCAGGCCCTGGAGCAAGGTCAGCATGAGGACGTCTACACCGACGTCGTCGTGCCGGCTGCCGAGATCCTGGCCGCAGCGGGTCCGCCGGAAGCGCAGGCGTTCGTGCGGTCATACCTCGAGGTCGTCCTGTACCGGATCCTGCAGGGCACGCTGGACGAGGATGTCCGAGTTCGTTGGCTGAAGGGTCCGGTCGGATCGCGGCTCGCCGCTGTCGTCGGCCACTCCGGGGTCGCGGCGCCGGCCGAAGCGGTGACAGGCGAGCCCGAAGCGGGCGAGCGCGAGCTCCTGCTGCTCCTGACCGAGGGCCTCACGAACGCCGAGATGGCCGAGCGGCTGGGGACCACGGAGGCGGCCATCTCCACGCGACTGGCGGGTCTCCTGGCCACGCTGGGTGCGTCGGATCGCGCCCAGGCCACGACCCTCGCCATGCGAGGGCTGGGGTCCAGCGTGCCCGCCGGCCCGGGCCGAGGGTGATTCGCTGATGCCACTCGTCGTCCGGGTCGATCGGCACAAGTGCATCGGCGCGGGCAACTGCATCACGATCGCGCCGACCGCGTTCGACTGGCTCAAGGGCGACTTCGGCAAGGCCGACGTGATCGATCCGGACAGCGTCGACGACGCCGAGCTGCGCGAGGCCGCCTTCGCCTGCCCCACCGCGGCGATCGTCATCGAGGATGTCGCCGAGCTCCTGCCGTGGCAGCTCCGCGGCCGTGCCGAGCCTCGCCGCCGAGTTTTGAAGACGTTCATGTTCACGGACGTCGTGGGCTCGTCCAACCTCGTGGAGGTCATGGGCGACGAGGCCTGGGACACACTCCTGCGCTGGCACGACACGACGCTCCGCGAGGTCTTCACGGCCCACCAGGGCAAGGAGATCTCCACCACCGGCGACGGCTTCTTCGTGGGCTTCGATTCGCCCGAGCAGGCCGTGGCCGCGGCCGTGGCGATCCAGCGCCGCCTCGCGGACCATCGCCAGAAGGCGGGATTCGCGCCGCCCGTCCGGATCGGCCTCCATGCCGCGGACGCGAACCAGGTCGGCGACAACTTCCGGGGCCGCGGCGTCCACGAGGCGTCGCGGATCGCGGCGCTGGCGAAGGGGGGCGAGATCGTCGCGAGCGCCTCCACCGCGGGCGACACGTACCCAACCTCGCCATCGCGAAGCGAGATTCTCAAGGGATTCACCGCGCCGGTCGAGGTCGTCACCGTTGAGTGGAAGTAGGGGCTCCCGAATTCGGCGGGGCGGGCCGCGACGCACCAGGCTCGATCTGCATGGCAGCTGACGACGCTCGTTCGCCCCGGGAAATCGTCCGCCCCTTGCTGCGCGTGCGGCAGGTCCGACAGTTCACGGATGTGCCGCCGACGGACGAGGAGCTCGGCGCGATCGCCGACGTCGCGCGCTGGTCGGGGAGCAGCGAGAACAGCCAGCCGTGGCGGTTCATCGTCCTTCGCGACCGTGCGGTCCTGCTCCGGATCCAGGAGGCAGGCATGCCGCAGACGCGATCCCTCGCGACGGCGCCGGCCGCGATCGCGATCGCGCTGCCGGACTCCGACGATGCCACGTCGAACGCGTATGACGAGGGTCGAGTTGCCGAACGGATGCTGATCGCCGGGGCGTCCCTCGGGCTCGGCGCGGGGATCGCCTGGGCGATGCCCCGGGTTCGCCCGCTCATCGCCGAGCTGCTGGGGCTGCCGCCGGGCTGGTTCGTTCGGACGATCGTCGTCCTGGGCCATCCGACGGAGGAAGCGCGGGCTCCGAAGTCGGCGCCCGGGACTGCTCGCCTGCCGAAGGGAGTCCGTGGTCTTCGAAGGCCGGTGGGACGCGAGGGCGCGGGAAACCTAGGTCAGCGAGGCGCGGATTCGACTCGCGCCCGCTCGGCAAGCGGCTCGCTTCGCGGCCCCGGTGCGGCCTGCACGGCTGCCAGGACCTCGCTGAGCTTCGCCGTCGCGAGACCGATCACGGTGTCCGCGGCGCCGTAGTACATCGAGAGCTTGTCCGTCTCGGGATCGTGGACCCAGCCATTCGGGAACACCACGCGCCCGACGTCCCCGGTCATCTCGTGGGGCGTCTCCGGCCCGAAGACCCATTCGTCCGTGCGGTGCAGCACGGTGCCGGGGTCCTCGAGATCGAGGAGCGCCAGGCCGGCGCGATAGATCGGACCGTCCGAGGTGACGCGGACGCCGTGGTACATGACGAGCCAGCCATCCGGCGTCTCGAGCGGCGGTGGCCCGAGGCCAATCTTGCCGGCATCCCACCACGCACCGTCGCGGGCCTCGAGGAGCAGCCGGTGGTCGCCCCAGTGGCGCATGTCCGGCGAGTACGACAGCCACATGTGGGCGCCGCCACGAAGCGGCGAAGGCCGATGGATCAGCGCCCAGCGGTTGCCGAAGCGGCGCGGGAACATCGCCGCGTCCTTGTCCTCCGGCGGCATCACCGGGCCCAGGCGGCGCACCGTCTTGAAGTCCCGGGTGACGGCCATCGAGACGAGCGGGCCACGCCGGCTGTACGCGGTGTAGGCGATCGCCCACTCCTCGCGCTCCGGGAGGTAGGTCAGTCGCGGGTCTTCGCAGCCCCAGGTCTCCTCGGGGTCACGATCGACGTCGGCGCGCAGGAGCGGCTCCGCGTCGAACGTCCAGCCCGACTCGCCATCCGCGCTGCGGGCGACGTGGAGCTGGGAGATCCCCCGGAGGTCCTCGACGCGGACGAGCAGGATCGTCTCGTTCCCGAGGCGCGCGGCGCCGGGGTTGAAGACGCTGTTCGCGGGGTAGGGGACGTCGGCAGCCGTTAGGATCGGGTTTAGCGCCGAGCGCTTGAACAGCGCGACGGGTGCGGTCACGAGGACCTGCCGGTCAATTCGAGACGCCGGTGACCGACGAAACGCCGAGCATCTGCGCAGGGGCCGGTGCGCGGCCCGGCGGGGATGCCATGACGATCCCGGGCTTGGAGCCTCGGATGGCCCGGATGTGCTCGGCTGCGATCAGCCACATCAGCGTGGACTCGGCGCCCTCGTTTCGATTGACGCCCTTGGGGGTCAGCCCGTCGGCGCCGGCGCCGCGGACCGGGTGGGCCAGCGGGCGGCCGATGTCGTTGGCGCCGAGGAACCAGGCGTAGGCCCGCTCCATCGTGGCGCGATACCGGGGCTGCCCGGTGGCCTGGTAGGCAGCGTCTGCGGCGAGAAGGAGCGAGGTGGCCTCGATCGGCTGCTGGTCGAACCTCGATCGCTCGCCGCCCATGGTCCACCAGCCGTTCCCGAGGGGGGAGAGGTGGCCGTCGGGCGACGTCTGGATCGCGATCAGCCAATCGAGGACCTGCAGCCCGATCGCCAGCATGACCTCGGAGCGGCCGCGGTCGGACGCCACGATCAGGGCGCGCGGGAGGAGCGCGTTCTCGTAGGTGAGGGTCTCCTCTGGCCAGGGCCAACCGGGCCGGGCAAATGTCAGGAACGCGGCGTGGAGGTCGGTGGCGAACCGGACCTTGACCTCGCGGGCGTCGCGGACGAGCGCCACGTCCCGCCGTTCCTTCGAGGCGGTGAGGACGGCCGATCGGCCAATCGCGTCGCAGGCCAGCACGAGGGAGGCCTGCGCGCGCGGCGACTTCAACCGGCTGGCGGCACGGATGGCGCGGATGAACAGCTCGACCGCCCGCTCCGTGAACGCCGGGTCCGGGGCCGCTGCGATCGTCTCGCCGAGGGCGAGCATGGCCCGCCCGAGGCTGTCATTGGAGCCTGGGCCGCCGAGCCACTCGCCCTCGACGGAGCGGAAGTTCAGGAAGCGACCGCTGGGCTCATCGAAGGCGTCCTCCAGGAACTGGAGGTTCTGGCGAGCGCTCTCGGCGACGGTCGCCCAGCCGAGGGTCCGCGCGTGGAGGAGGTCGACCTCGAGCGCCCGGGCGACATCATCGACGCAGTGGCCGTGCGCGGGATCCGGCTTGGAGCGGATGGCGTGCTGGAAGATGCCGAGGTCGCCGCGAAGGACCTCGAGGTGGCGTCGGCTGATCGGATGGAGCGCGGCGAGCTCCGGGCCGGGGCCGTCCTCAAGCATGAACGGGCACGCGGGAAGTGAGCGGCGATTCGGTCCGCGAATCCGCCTGCGCGCGCTCCGCGCTGGCTTCGAAGAGCAAGCGGTAGTCGTCCCCGACTGCCGGCCAGACCATTCGGCGGCTGTATGCATAGGCCCGCCGGCCGATCTCCGCTCGGAGCGCTGGAGCGCGGAGCAGCGAGGACACGCCTTCGGCGATCGCCGCCGCGGAGCCCGGCTCAACCAGCACGCCGCGGCCGTCAGCGAGCAGCTCTTCGGCGTAGGTGTAGGGCGTGGATACGACGGCGCGGCCGGCGCCCATCGCGTACGACATCGTGCCCGACACGATCTGGTCCAGGTTGGGGTAGGGCGTGACGAAGACGTCCGCCGCCTCCAGCCACCGGATGAGCTCGTTGCGACCGACGAATCGGTCGACGAACAGGACGTGGTTCTCCATGCCCTCCCGCCGGATGGCGCTCTTCAGCGACTCGCGGTAGGCCTCGCCCTCGGTGGCGATGAGGTCGGGGTGCGTCGCGCCGAGGATGACGTACAGCACGTCCGGATGGGCCGCCACGATCTCGGGCAGTGCCTTGATGGCGAGCTCGTAGCCCTTGCCGGGGCCCAGGAGGCCGAAGCTCAGCATGACCTCGCGGCCCTCGACCCCGAGGCCGGGCTTCATCGTCGCCGAATCGACGAGCGGCACGTTCGGCACGCCGTGCGGGATCACCCGCAGGCGCGACGAGTCGACGTCGTATGCCCGGATCAGGAGGTCAGCGGCGGAGCGCGACATCACCACGGTCTTGTCCGCGGTCGCGACCAGCTCCCCGAGGATCCAGCGCTGGTGGGGGCTCGGGTTGCGCAGAACCGTGTGCAGGGTCACGACCGAGGGGAGCCGCAGCATGTTCACGAAGTCGAGGACGTGCTCGCCGTCCTGGCCACCCCAGATCCCGTACTCGTGCTGGATGGAGACGACATCGACGCATCGCGCGAGCGCCTGGGCGGTCGCGCGGTAGTCCGTGGGCTCCTGCTTCCGGATCCGGTGGTGGACGTTGCTGGGATAGGTCATCGCAACGCCATCGGGATGCAGGACCGCGACTTCGCTCGCGGGCGTCACCGCGGCCAGATCGCTCGTGAACGTGGCGATGCCGCAGCGTCGGGGCAGGTAGGTCGAGACGAAGGCGGTTCGGACGATGACGGACTCCGCGGTGGGGGGTAGGTGTCACCGACGGGAACACGATCGATCGAGCGTGGTTCCCGTCGGGAACGTCGTCGGCGACCGGGGTGAGCCGGTCGCCAGGGCCGCTAGACGGCGGCCGAGACCTGCTTGGCGCGGAGGCCCTTGGGGCCGTCCTCGATCTCGAACTGGACCTTCTCGCCCCCGTTGAGGCGGTCGAAGTCAAGCGAGCGATCGAGGCCGTCGCGGTGGAAGAAGTATTCCTTCGCGTCCTCGGCGGTGATGAAGCCAAAGCCGCGGTCGGCGACGATCTTCTTGATGGTTCCGGTGGTCATATTGACCTCCACACTTTCCGAACAACAGGGCAGAACGCACGGCCCGTTCGAAAAGAGGGGCTGACCACACGTAGCAACGTCATCGAGGACGACGGTCTGCGAACCATAGCACAAATGTTCGACTTCGACCACCGCCGGGGCGGATTCGTGCTCACTCCGGCACGCCGCCTCGCTCGCCGCGAGACGCGGGCGACACTGGTTCCTTAGTCCGCTCGGGGCCCGCGGCGATGGGAGGAGGGCGGGGACTTGCGCCGGTCAGCCCTTGGTGGCCGGGAACGGCACGGGGCCGTCGATCTGCAGCATCTGGCCGATCGTCACGAACTCGAATCCCCGGGCTCGATAGCCGCGGACGATCCCCGGCAGCGCCGCCGCGGTCGCCTCGGGGAACGTGTGCATGAGCACGATCGAGCCGCGACCGCCGGACAGCGCCTCGCGCCGGATCGTCGACTGGCTCGCGCCCTGCCAGTCCCGGGTGTCGATGTTCCAGAGGACCACGGCCCGGAGGTTCTCCGCCATCGCGGCGGCGCTCGTGGCGTCATCCCACAGCTCGTAGGGCGGGCGCATCACCGGGAGCTCCGGGATCCCGAGGGTCCGGAAGACATTGGCCGCGCGCTCGAGCTCGAGTCGCTGCGCCCCGTAGCACTTGCCGGCGAGCCCGCTGTGGCTGTACGTGTGGTTCGCGATCGGGAACTTCGCCTTGGCGACGTCACGCCAGACGTCGGGAAATCGCTCGACCGATCGACCCGTCGGGAAGAACGTCGCGTTCACGTGCTCCCGCTTGAGGATCCGCAGGATCTGCCTCGTGTTCTCGGGGTTCGTGCCGTCGTCGAAGGTCAGCGCGACCTGCTTGCGATGGATGTCGCCATGGGAGACGACGGCCGCCAATGCGGCTCCCGGCGGACCGGCGCAGGGCGGTGGCCCGGAGGGCAGCGGAACGACCGAAGGCCTCAGCGATGCCGAGACCGGTGGCGCTGCCGAGGGCAGTCCTTCCATGGCCGACGGCAAGGACGAGCCGATCGCGGCTCCCGGCTCCGACGTCCCGCCCGCGGTGATCGTCGCCCCCGGGGCGCCGCCCAAGGCGGGCATGTAGACGCTCATCGCCGATGCGCCGCCGAGCGCGATGACGGCAAGTGCGGCAGCCGCGGCGCGCCCGAGCCGGCGACGCGGGCGCCCGCCGATGTAGTACTCGCGTCGCCGCCTCAACAGGTAACCCCCTCGCTCGTTCCCAAACCCCCCGCCCAGCCGGGCCTCGGCAGTGAAGCAGCCGGGGTGCGCCGATGCCATGCGGGTGCTGACACAGGGACAGGAACTGCGACGCGTTGTGACGCGTAACCAACGGCGTCCCGGCGCCGGAAGGCCTCAGGGCGTGCCCTGGACCGAGATGCCGCTCGTGCACTTGACCCGGGTCCCGGGCGCCAGGCTCTGGGAGGTGATCACGTACTTGGGCGGCCACGCCGGCGAGAAGCTGACGATGCCGGTGAACCCGGCGCCATTCCAGGTCGACTGCGCTCGGTTGCTGTCGAGGCCGACCAGGTTCACGACCGTGCACGTGGGCACGGGCGTCGGCGTCGGCTTCGGCGTCGGCTTCGGCGTCGGCTTGGGCGTGGGCTTGGGGGTCGGTCGCGGCGTTGCCCGTGGAGTCACGATCGGTCCAGCGGTCGGGGCGGGTGAGAAGGTCGGCAGGATCGACGGCGCGGTGCTCGGGGATGGCTGGATCGAGAAGATCGCGGTGGGGGACGGGGACGACGTTGGAACCACCACCACCGCGGGAGCCGAGGTGGGCGAGGGAGCGTCGGTGACGCCGGCAACCTGCTGATCGCGAGGCGGCCCCACGAACGCCACGACCGTCCCGACGACCAGCAACGCGGCAATTCCCAAAGCGATGAACGGGGCCGACCTTGTCGAGGACCGCCCGGCGGGGGACTGGATGGGGCCGGCATCCCGGGTTGAGGAACCCGCCTTCTTGATCGATCCAGGGGGTGCCGACAGCATGACCGGCCCCTGCCCGGGCGCCGCGGGTTCGGTTCCGGACTCGGCCGCCACAGCGGCGGTCTCGGCGGCAACGGCGGTGGTTTCGGCAGCTGCGATGGCGGCCGCCACAGCCGCGGCGCGCTCGACTTCGGCGACCCTGGCCTCATGGGCGACCCGCGCTTCCTCGGCCAAGCGGGCTTCCTCGGCCAGCCGGGCTTGTTCCGCGACCCGCGCCTCCTCCGCCAGGCGGGCTTGTTCCGCGACCCGCGCCTCCTCCGCCAGGCGGGCTTCCTCGGCGACCCGCGCTTCCTCCGCCAGGCGGGCTTCTTCCGCGACTCGCGCCTCTTCGGCCAGCCGGGCTTCTTCCGCGACTCGCGCCTCTTCGGCCAGCCGGGCTTCTTCCGCGACTCGCGCCTCTTCGG
>DATLDP010000078.1:0-95635 GCA_035525825.1 Candidatus Limnocylindria bacterium | reverse complement strand
CCCGCGCTATCGTGGGTCTTCGATGTCGGGGCTGGAGGCCTCTGGCTGCGGCCACATCATCCGTGCCACCCACACCTGGAGGAGGATTTCGTGCCCTTGTCTCTGTCGCCGCGCCGTATCCGGCGTGGCCCCCTGGCGCTCGCGATGCTCGCCCTCGTTGGCCTCATCGTGCCGGGCGCCGTGCTCGCCGCGAAGCCGGCCGCGCCGGTGAACATCCAGCTCCTGAACGTGTCGGACTGGCACGCGAACCTCGATCCGGCGAGCGCCAACGGCGGCGCCTGGAACATCTCGGCTCGCTGGAAGGCCGATCGGCTAGCGTTCAACGGCCCCACGCTGACCCTGACAGCTGGCGACGACTTCGGTGCCTCTCCGCCGCTATCGGGCTTCTTCGACGAGGTGCCCGCGATCCAGGCCGAGCGCCTGATGGGGCTCCAGGTCAACACCTTCGGGAACCACAACTTCGACCGCGGCATCGACCACCTCCAGTCGATGATCGACCTGGCGACGGCCCCGAGCACCGGCACGGCCGGCGCGCATCCCGGGCAGCCGTTCAGCTACGTGGCGACCAACCTCTCCAACCTCGATGCCAACCTGACCGGCGTCGAGCGAATCAAGTACTTCACGCTTGGGGGCGTGAAGGTTGCGGTGCTCGGCATCGTCAATGAGGAAGCCCCGACCCTGGTCTCGCCCGGCAACTTCGGCACCATCCAGGTCACCGACGGCGTCGCCGCGACCAAGGTTGCGGCCCGCGAGGCGCTCAGGGCCGGCGCGAAGGCCGTGATCGTCATCACCCACAAGGGCGTCACCAATGCCGCGGACGGATCCGGCGAGCTGATCGACTTCGTTAACGCCCTTCCGGGCGGCCTTGTCGACGTCGTGATCGGCGATCACACGAACGTCCAGTACTCCGGCACCGGCGCGCTGAACGGCATCCTCTTCCACGAAAACGCCAGCTTCGGAAACACGTACGCGAAGACGTTCCTGTCGGTCCGACCGGGGGTCGGTCCGGGTGTCGTGTCCAAGTCGGTGACGTTCGTGACGCCGGGTCCGGCAGGCAGCCTGTCGACCGACAAAACCTCCTGCACCGGGACGGGCGCGACGGCGACGTTCTGCGACCAGGACATCGTCGACATGCTCGTGCCCTACCGCCACGATCTCGCGGTGGCGCTTGACGGCGTGATCGGCACCACGACCCAGCCATTCGATCGCGGCGGCAACCTCGAGCGACGCAGGGAGGTGCCGCTTGGAGATCTCCTGGCGGACGGCCTCCGGGCCATCTATGACGTCCAGATCGGCTACTACACCGGTGGCAGCATCCGGACGCAGTTCCCCGCGTGCAACTACCAGCCGGTCAACACCGCGCTGAAGCGTGCCAACTGGAACAGCGCCCATACCACCGTGGTGACCTGTGCCGGCTACGGCACCGGCACGCCCCTGGACCTCGTGAAGGGCGACGTCTACAGCGTCCTGCCCTTCGGCAACAACATCCTGACCCGGACCGTCACCGGCGCGCAGCTCTGGCAGGTCCTGGAGAACGGCGTCAGCCTGTGCCCGAACCCGATCACCAGCGGCAGCACCTGCCAAGGTCGCTTCCCGCAGGTCTCAGGTATCAAGTTCACCTTCAACACCGCGCTGCCCACAGGTTGCTCGGGTAGCGAGACCGCGCCGATCACCTGGTCCTGCACCGCGGGCGGCCGGGTCACGGATGTGACCTGGTCTAACGGGACCCCGATCGCGCCAGACAGCCAGACGTACACCTTCGCCACCACGGACTTCACCAACAACGGTGGCGATTCGTACACCATGCTCCACGATGGCCAGGGCACGTCGCGTGATCGAGACGCGAACGCGTTCCTTGCCTATTTGGAGATGGTCGGGCCCGCGCTCGATCCGGCGGCGTTCCCGCTCGATCGCATCACCTGCGTGGCGCCCTGCACCCCTTAGCAATCCCTCGAGCTCAAGAAGAGGCCGGGCACACAGCCCGGCCTCTTCGTTTCTCCACGATCGCTCGATATCCTCGCCCGATGCGAATTCCTCCCGTCGTCAGGTTCGCAGCTGCCGGCCTCCTCTTGGCGGCCTCGCTCGCGGCGCCGCCGCTGGTGCGCGCTGACGAGCCGGGGCAGGGCCAGCTGCTCGTGCCCGGGGATCACCACCTGCCCGGGGCCGGTCTGCAGATCACCGGCTACGACCTCGACCCGGGCGACGAGGTGAGGTTCCAGCTCGTCAATGGGCTGACTGCAGTCGACCTTGGTAGAACCACCGTCTCCGTCGATGGGACGCTCTCGACGCCCGCGACAGTACCCGCGAGCTTCCCAAATGGCTACGCCGACATCGTCGGCACGGGAATGGGCGGCGGCCACTGGAAGACGGTCGTCCTGATCGGCGAGCGGGCGGAGGGGCCCGATGCCCAACCGTCGTCGAGTGAGTGGCCAGTGGACCGGATCATGGGCGTCGCCATGTTGGCGACCGGACTGATTGCGCTCGCGGTGCTTGTGGCGGTGGTCGTTTGTGGCCGGAGGGGGGCCAACTCCTCGCCCACCTGATTTTTCCTGCAGGCCCCTACGATTCACGCTGTCATGACCATCGTAACTCAGCGACCCCAGCTCCAAGCGATCCTGGGCAAGCTCCCGAACAAGCCGGGCGTCTACCTACTAAAGGACGCGCGCGGGCAGGTGCTGTATGTCGGCAAGGCGAAGAGCCTGCGGAGCCGCGTGCGGAGCTACTGGCAGAAAGAGGCGCCCGGCGTCGAGCAGCACCTCATCCGCTCGGTCATCGACCGGGTGGCGGACGTGGACTACACGATCACCGACTCGGTCGCGGAGGCGCTCCTCCTCGAGGGCAACCTCGTCAAGCGCTTCCAGCCGCCCTTCAACGTCCGTTTGAAGGACGACAAGAGCTACCCATACATCAAGATCACGAACGACGACTTCCCCCGGATCGAGCGGACTCGGAAGCTCCCGAACGACGGCTCGCGCTACTTCGGGCCGTACGCCTCCGCCTCGAGCGTCGACGAGGCGATGAACCTGGTCCGGCGGCTGTTCCCGTTCCGGACCTGCACGATCGACATCCGGGAAGGGGAGCGGGCACTCCAGCGCCCGTGCCTGCTCTATCACATCAAGCGCTGCCAGGGCCCCTGCATCGAGGCGATCTCGAAGGCCGAGTACCGGGCCGACATCGAACAGGTGGAGCTCTTCCTGGAGGGTCGCCAGGAATCGCTGGTCAAGGCCCTGCGCGACGACATGGCACGAGCCTCGGAGCGGCAGGACTACGAGCACGCGGCGATTACCCGGGACAAGATCAAGGCGGTCGAGCGGACGATGGAGAGCCAGAAGATGGCCGCGTTCGCCCGAACGGACCTCGACCTGGTCGGCCTCGCCCGACGCGACAACCAGGCCGCGGTGCAGCTGTTCGTGATCCGGGGCGGCAAGGCGCTGGGCCGCGACGTCTACCTGCTCGATACGCCGCGCGGCGCGACCGATGCCGAGGTCGTTTCCAGCTTCCTCCTCCAGTACTACGGGAGGGCGACCAGCGTGCCGCCCGAGATCGCGCTGCCGATCCTGCCGCCCGATGGCGAGGACCTGGAGCGGTTCCTCTCCGATCGCCGGGGCGGCGTGGCGCCAGATGCCGACGGCTCGAACGTCGCCGACGCGAACGTTGCCGAAGACCCGAATGGCGACCGGACGCCCGCTGATCTGAACGAGGGCTCGCTCACTCGGACGGAGAACCTCACCGTCCCGCGGCCCGACGCCGTCCGCGTGACCCGCCAGCGAAAGGTGCCGGCGGGCGTCGCGAGGCCGGTCCGGCTCATGGTTCCGCAGCGCGGCGAGCGCCGCCAGCTCATGCAGCTCGCAACCCGCAACGCCGAGGAGATGCTTGCGCGCGAGCAGGCTCGCTGGCTGGCGGACCAGGGCAAGACGCTGGGTGCCCTCGAGGAGCTCGCGTCGGCACTCGGGCTCTCGGGTCTGCCCGCCAGGATCGAGTGCTACGACGTCTCGAACTTCCAGGGCAGCGAGACCGTCGCGAGCATGGTCGTGTTCGAGGACGGCAAGCCCCAAACCGGCGAGTACCGCCGCTTCCGGGTGCGAACCGTCGAGGGCCCCAACGACGTCGCCTCCCATCGCGAGGTGCTGCGGCGTCGCTTCCGCTCGGTCCGGCCCGGCGACGAGGGCTCGGCGGAGGAGCGCCGCTGGGCGATGCCCGACCTCGTGCTGATCGATGGCGGCAAGCCGCAGGTGGGCGCCGCGAAAGGCGTGCTCAACGAGCTCGGGCTCCACGAGCTGCCGCTCGCGGGGATCGCCAAGGAACGCGAGGAGCTGTTCCGCCCGGACGAGTCCGAGCCCATCGTCCTGCCCTCGACCTCGCAGGCCCTCTATCTCGTCCAGCGCATTCGCGACGAGGCCCACCGCTTCGCGATCACGTACCACCGCGACCTCCGCCGCAAGGCCGCCGTTCGCTCCAAGTTCGACGACCTGCCCGGCATCGGCCCCCGCCGCCGCGGCGCCCTCCTCCGCGTGTTCGGCTCCATCAAGCGCGTCCGCGAAGCCCCCCTCGAACAAATCGCGGCTGTCCCCGGCATCGGCCCAGCCCTCGCCAAATCCATCAAAGCGGCTTTGGAGGAGTAGGAGGATCGGTGCTGGAGCGCCAGCAGCGCTGGCGGATCGCCGGTAGGCCGACCATCGGAAACCGCAGGTTTACGCAGGGAGGCTGAACGGCGAGGTGACGGCGCTGGTGGCGGTAGCGGCGGCCGACGTCATGCGCCTGTATCATCCGCGCTCGTGCGTCGAACCGGACCGATTCTCATCGCCGTCATCGGGCTGCTTGCGCTCGCAGTCGACTTTTTCCCGAACCTGTACCTCCCGGCCCTCTCGGCCGAGGGCGGCAGCCGGAAAGTCGAGACGAAGCTCGGCCTGGACCTTCAGGGTGGTCTGAAGGTCGAGTACCGCGTTGACCCGAACGGGGACAAGGTGCCGACCCTCGCGGACGTCGAGGTGGTCAAGCAGATCATCGAGCGGCGCGTGAATGCGACCGGCGTCTCGGAGCCGGTGGTCGTGACCTCCGGGACTGACCGGATCGTCGTCGAGGTCCCGGGGATCAGCGACACCGACGCCATCCGCCGACTCGTTGGACAGACCGGCCAGCTCCAGTTCGTGCCCATCCCAAGCTCGCTGACCCCTCCCGGCCAGGGCTCGCCACTCGTTCCGGGAACCGCCCCGTGTCCCCAGTCCGGCGATCCGACGAACACCTGCGTCCTCTTCGGCGGCGAACAGCTCGCGAGCGCCAACGTCGGTTCGGACACCACCGGTCGTCGCACGGTCAACTTCATCCTCAAGGACGCGGCCAAGAGCTCCTTCGCGAGCTGGACCGCCGCCCACGTCAACGACTACTTCGCGATCGTCCTTGACAACGTCGTGATCTCCGCGCCGCAGATCAACGAGGCAATCCCCGGCGGCAGCGTCCAGATCTCATCGGGGAATATCGGCGGATTCGCCAAGGCGGAGGCGGCCGAGCTGGTCAACGTCCTGCGCTTCGGCTCGCTGCCGTTCCCGGTGGAGGAGCTCGCCAGCGACACCATCGACCCCACGCTCGGCCAGGAGTTCCTCGACAGCAGCCTCCTCGCGGGCGGGATCGCGATCTTCCTCGTAATCCTCTTCATGCTGATCCATTACCGGCTGCCGGGCCTCGTCGCAAGCTTCGCGCTGATCTACTACGCCATCCTGACGCTGGCCCTGTTCCGGCTCATCCCGGTGACCCTGACCCTGGCGGGCATCGCGGGCTTCGTGCTCTCGGTGGGCATGGCGGTGGACGCCAACATCCTGATCTTCGAGCGGACGAAGGAGGAGCTGCGGTCCGGGAAGTCCCTGCCCCAGGCGATTGAGGCCGGCTTCGCCCGAGCCTGGAACTCGATCCTCGACTCGAACGTGTCAAGCCTCATCACCGCGATGATCCTGTACCTCTTCGGGTCGTCGGTGATCCAGGGCTTCGCGCTCGTCCTGATCCTCGGCGTCCTCGCCTCGATGTTCACCGCGATCGTCGTCACCCGCTCGATCCTGCGGGTCATCGTCGTCCGCGAGTGGGCCCGCAAGGCCTGGCTGTACGGCGTGTCCGACTCCGATTTCACCGCCCGGCCGACGACCCGTGCCGCGCTGCGCCGCGAGGCCCGCAGTGTTTGACATCGTCGGCAAGCGCCGCTGGTTCTTCCTGTTCTCGCTGATCATCACCATCCCCGGGCTCTTCTTCATCCTCCTGACGCCGCTCACGAACGGCTCGGCCGGGCTCAAGTTCTCGATCGACTACACCGGCGGGACCGAGTGGTCAATCAAGTTCGCGGACACCGCGATCACGGCCCAGCAGGTGCAGGAGGAGCTCGCGGCCCTCGGCCAGGAAGAGGCCCAGGTCACGCGGACCGGACGCGGCTTCTACGACATCCGGATGTCCAAGCTGGACCTGCGCGAGGTCCCACCCGCGCCCACGGCGGCTCCCTCCTCGAGCCCCGGCGCAAGCGGCGCTGCCGCTCCATCGGCATCCCCGGCGCCCACGACGTCGGGCTCCGCGAGCCCGAGCCCGACCGCCAGCCCGACGGCTGCCCCCTCCGGGACCCCGGCCCCGACGACCGCCCCCGGCCCGACCCAGTTCCCCGGATCGGCCAACCTCGTGCCGACGCAGGGCGAGATCGGCGAGATCGCCTTCGGGCTCCAGGAGGAGTTCGGCCCGATCACGGAGCAGGCGAAGCTGAGCTCGATCGGCGCGGTCGTCAGCTCCGACCTGATCCAGCAAGCCGTGATCCTGATCCTGGTCGGATCGCTCGGCATCCTGGGCTGGATCACGCTGCGGTTCCGGGACGTGAAGTTCGGCGTGACCGCGCTGGTGGCATTGCTCCATGACGTCATCGTCGTGGTGGGCGTGTTCGCGATCCTGGGCACGCTCTTCGGCGTCAAGATCGACGGCCTGTTCGTCACCGCAATGCTGACGGTCATCGGCTTCAGCGTTCACGACACGATCGTCGTCTTCGACCGAGTCCGCGAGAACCGCGCCCGGCATGCCGGCGAGCCGTTCTCCGAGGTCGTGAACCACTCGATCCTCCAGACGTTCGGCCGGTCGATCACGACGAGCTTCACGGTCGTCCTGACCCTCACGACGTTGCTGCTGTTCGGTGGCTCGGCGACCCAGGAGTTCGTGCTGGCCCTGCTCCTCGGCATCATCTCGGGGACCTACTCCTCGATCTTCAACGCGGCCCCGCTCCTGGTCGTTTGGCAGGACTGGGAAGATCGCCGCCGTGGCCGTCTCGAGACGCCGACCAAGACCCGCCGCGCGACGGCCTAGCAAAGCCGCGGTGCAGCCGCGCGTGTCATCCTGACGACGTGCTCGCACCTCGCAGCAACTGGCGCTTTCCGACCCCCGTCACCGTCTCCTCGGCGCTGCTTGATGCCGCCCTGGACCTCGGGCTCGGCGCCCGCGCCACGGCGGTGCTCGCGGCAAGGGGCGTGATCGAGGAGGACGATCTCCGGCGGTTCCTCGGGGACCCTGCCGGCTCTCTCCACGATCCGGCGCTTCTCCCGGACGCGGAGATCTTCCGAGCTCGCATCCTCGCCGCCCGCGATCGCGGCGAGACCGTCCTGGTCTTCGGTGACTTCGACGCGGACGGGATCACGGGCCTCGCGATCCTGACGCTCGCGCTCCGGCGGCTCGGCGTCTCGGTCGTCCCGTACGTCCCTTCGCGGCTCGACGAGGGCCACGGCCTGTCCCTCGCTTCGGTGGCGGCGGCGACGGCCGCGGGGGCCACGGTCATCGTCACGGTGGATACCGGCTCCTCCAGCGTGGACGAGGTCGCGGCCGCGAACGCCGCGGGGATCGACGTGCTGATCACCGACCACCACCAGCTGCCCCCGCGCCTCCCCGCAGCCATCGCGATCGTGAATCCGCACCGCCCAGATGCGACATATCCCGAGCAGCGGCTCGCCGGGAGCGGCGTCGCCTTCACGCTCGCCCGCCTGCTCCTCGGCGAAGCGGCGCTCGCGCTGGCGGACCTCGCCGCCATCGGGACCGTGGCGGATCTCGCTCCCGTGCTCGGCGAGAACCGGGCGATCGTCCAGGTCGGTCTCGAGCGCATCCGGACCGATCCGCGCCCGGGCATCGCGGCCCTCCTCGCAGCGGCGAATCTCACTCCCGACCGGATCGATCTCGAGAGCCTCGCGTTCGCGATCGCGCCGCGCCTCAATGCCGCCGGGCGAGTGGGGGAGGCCTTCGATGCGGCCCGCCTGCTCCTCGCGGAGGACGCGACGGAGGCCGCTGTGCTGGCGGGCACGCTGGAGGCGGCCAACGGGACGCGCCGGGACCTGATGAAGACCGCGATCGCGGAAGCCCGAGTCTCGCCGGATGCCGTCGACGACGGGGCGGCGACAATCGTCCACGGGCCCTGGCCGGTCGGGATCGTGGGCCTCGTCGCCTCGCGCCTCGCGGACGAGCGCCGGCGGCCGGCCATCGTCGGCGCGGACCTCGGTCCGGTGATCCGGGCGTCGTGCCGGAGCGGGGGCACTGGCGTCCACCTCGCCGAGACCCTCGCGGCCTGCTCCGACCTGCTCCTGCGCCACGGCGGCCACGCCGGCGCGGCAGGATTCGAGATCGAGACGGAACGCTGGACCGAGTTCCGGGAGCGGTTCCTCGAGCTCGCGGCGGCGGCCGGACCACCGGATCCCGTCGCGACGCTGGTCCTCGACGTGGCGCTGCGCGGGCGGGACGTCGACTACGCCCTGCATCGGGACCTCCAGCGCCTTGCGCCGTGTGGCGCCGGCAACCCGGAGCCGCTTGTCGCCGTCCTCGGGCTCACGGTGACGAGGGTTCGCGAGGCCGGTGGTGGCGGCCACACCCAGCTCACGCTCAAGCGCCGGCTGGACGTGATCGACGGCATCGCGTTCGGTTGGCCCGAGCTCGCCCGCGAAGTCCACGAGGGCGACGTGATCGACATCGTCGGCCAGCTCCGGAGCCGGCGATTCGGCGGGATCGAGTCGCTCCAGCTGGAGATTCACGACGTCGCCCCCACGGGCTTCCATCCCGAGGCCCGGGCGATCCTGGAGGCGATGCCCATCGCCGTCGGGCCGGGCCCAGCGGTGGGCCTGGCGTCCGGCGGCTGACAATGACCCTCCGCTCGCGTCGCTGCCGATGACCCGCGCCAATCCGCGCCCTCGCGCGGCCGCTCCTGCGGGCGGCCGCCGGCTCCCCTTCGAACTCGCGCCGGCGCTGTCGGTGCTCGGCCTCGTCGTCGTGGCGGTGGTGAGCTTCGGGCTGCTCGGCGGCAGCCTCCCATCGATCCCAGGTGGCCCGAACGGGCCCGACGGGCCCATCCGATCCCCGACGCCGTCGAACGTGGTCGTCATCCCGGACGACCCTCGCGCCAACATTCCGGGCTCGCTGCTCTACGTCAAGGACGGCAACGTCTGGGTCCAGTCGGGCGACACCGCGCGCCAGCTCACGAACGGCGGCAACGACTCGATGCCGGCGTGGGCGCCCGATGGATCGCAGATCTACTTCGTCCGGACCGCATCGGAATCGGGCAAGTGGCCTTCGGGCGGCGTGGTCCGGACCTACAACCTCCAGGTCCCGAGCCTCGTGCGCCTGAACGCCGACGCGAGCGGCATCGCGGACGTCCTCCTCACCGGCCGGATCAAGCGCAACGGCAACACCTGGTCGTACTTCATCCGGGAGCCCTCGATCTCGCCTGACGGCACCACCGCTGCGATCGTCTCGGATGGCCCTGATCCAAGCACGGGTGACATCGTCGTCAAGCTGGTCGATCTCGCCTCGGGCGACCTCACGAACCCACGCCTGGGTCAGACCGAGTCGCTCGGTCATCAGGACCCGGCATGGGCGCCGGATGGCAAGTCGCTCCTGTACGTCCGCAACGCGCGGGAGGGCGCCCGGGGCACACCGGCGATCTATCGCTACAACGTGGTGACCGCGAAGTCGACGGCGCTGACCGGTCCCGGCTACACGGCGCCGTCCTGGTCCCGCGACGGCCGCTTCGTCGCGGCGACCAAGACGAGCACCTTCGGCACGGACGTCGTGATCCTCGATGGCAAGACCGGCGCGGAGCTGCTCCGGGTGACCCGTGACGAAGCCTCGTTCAGCCCGGTGTGGTCGCCCAAGGGGGATTCGATTGCGTTCTTCCGGGTGACTCACGGGCTCGTCGACGCCTACCTGGCGCCACTGACCGGCACGGGGCCCGAGTGGACCGCCGGCGAGTCCCTTCCGCTGACCGTATCGGCCGGGCTCGAGGCCGCCTCGCGGCCCGCGTGGTTCATCCCGGCGGAGCAGCTCCCACCGCTCCCGACGCCGACGCCGGCCGTCTCGCCGGGCACCTCCGGGGTGCCCGCCTCCAGCACGGCCCCGTGAACGGCACGTATCTCGAGCGCCTCGCCGCCCGGAGCGCCGCCGTCGGGTCGGTGATGTGCCTGGGGATCGATCCGGACCCGGCGGCGCTGCCGCCCGGGTTCTCGCCCGACGTCCACGGCATCGAGGCGTTCGCCGAGCTGCTGCTCGAGGCTGCGCTGCCGTATGCGGCGGCGGTGAAGCCCAACCTGTCCTTCTTCGAAGCGTTCGGGTCCGCCGGCGTCGCGGCGCTCGAGCGCATCCGGGCGCGAATTCCCGCGGACGTGCCGGTGATCGCGGACGGCAAGCGCGCGGACATCGATTCCACCTCGGCGCGACAGGTCGTCGCGTACTTTGACGGCCTCGGCGTCGACGCGGTCACCGTGAGCCCCTACCTGGGTGAGGACGCCATCGCGGGCTACCTCGAGCGGCCGGATCGCTTCGCCTACGTCCTGTGCCGCACCTCCAACCCCGGCGCCGCCGATCTCGAGGACCTCGGAGTCCGGCCGCACTGGGACGACGCCGGCAACATGGCAGCGCCGGACGAGCCGCTGTGGGCGCGTGTCGCCCGCCTCGTGTCTGGTTGGGGCCCGGGGGGGACCGCGGGGCTGGTCGTCGGCGCCACGGCACCGCAGGAGCTTCGGGTTGCCAGGGCCCTCGCGCCCGGGCTCGCCTTCCTCGTTCCCGGCGTCGGCGCGCAGGGCGGCGCAGCGGAGCCGGTCCTCGCGTTCGGGCCCGCGACGGAGGCGCCCGCGGGTGGACGTCCCGGCGGAGGCCTCCTCGTCAACGTCTCCAGGGGCATCGCCCGGGCCACCACGGAGCCCGGTGACGGGCCGGCCAACGGCTCCTCGGCTGATCCCGTGGAGCGCCTCGCGGAGGCTGCGCGAAGCTGGTCCGCCAGGCTTCCTGTGCTACCGTGAGCCGCCCGATCCCGCCGGTCCGACGACCGGCCCAGAAGGACCTTTGATGCCGTTCAACATCGGCCCCGGCGAGCTCATCCTGATCCTCATCATCGGGCTCGTCGTGCTCGGCCCCGGCAAGCTCCCGGACGTCGCCCAGTCGCTCGGCAAGAGCGTTCGCGAGTTCCGCAAGGCCGCGACCGATGTCACCGAGGCAGGCAAGCTCGACGCCCCGCCGTCTGCCGCAGCGCCTGCCGCGCCGGTGGTCGCCGCTGGAGAGAGTGGCCCCGCGCCCGCCGCAGCTCCGGTGACTGCCGCGCCGGCTGCGCCCGTCGACGCGCCGGCGGGGGACGGGTCCAGTCGCGATCCGAACGCGTCCTAGCCGGGCACCGCGGCACCGCCGCGCCTCGCGTCGCCTGATCTGCCTCGAGCTATGACGGTCATCGATCCCCCCGCCCAGCCGACCGGGACCATGCCCCTGACCGGGCACCTCGCGGAGCTCCGCGACCGCCTCGTCTGGTCGATCATCGCCATCGCCCTCGGCGGCTCCATCGGATTCGCCTTCGGCGAGGCCTTGATCAGCATGCTCCAGAGCCTGCTGCCACCCGGCGTGGCGCTGATCCAGATCGAGCTCGGCGACGGCTTCGCGATCCGCCTCCAGATCGCGTTCGTGGTCGGCGTGATCCTGGCGATGCCTGTCCTGCTGTTCCACGTGTGGCGGTTCATCGCCCCGGGCCTCACCGCCAGCGAGCGCCGGGCGGTCCTGCCGTGGATCCCGGCGGCCCTGCTGTTCTTCGCCCTCGGTGTCGCAATCGCCTACGTGATCCTGCCCTACGCCGCGACATTCCTCCTGAGCTTCGTGCCGCCGGGCGTCAACCGGACGATCAACCTTCGGAGCTACTTCGACTTCCTCTCGACGCTGTTTCTCGCCTTCGGGCTGCTGATGGAGTTCCCGATCCTGCTCGTCGGCCTGTCGCGGGTGGGGATCGTCACCTCGGAGCGCCTCCGCAGGTCCCGTCGCATGGTCGTGCTCGTGATCGCAATCTTCTCCGCGGTCGCGACGCCCGGCGGTGACCTCGTGAGCCCGTTCGTGCTGGGTGTCACGCTCTACCTGCTCTTCGAGGGCACCACCTGGTTCATCCGGCGGACCGGCCGATAGCCGACCTATCCTTCCGCTGATGGCAGACGAGCCCGCGGCCCCCGTTGCAGCCGGAGCCGGCGAGACCGGTCCGGCGGACGACCTCGGGCCCAACGTCGTGGTGGTGAGCGGGCTGTCGGGCGGCGGCAAGACCTCGGCGGCCAAGCTCTTCGAGGATCTCGCCTACATCGTCGTCGACAACCTGCCCGGCGAGCTGCTCCCGAACATGGCCGAGCTCGTCGCCAGCGATCCACGGCGCTTCGCCCGGGTCGCGATCGTCCTCGACGTCCGCGCCGGCGACCCGGAGACGGCGTACCGGGCGATGCGCGGGGCCCTCGAAGGACGCGGCATCCGGCCACAGGTGTTCTTCCTCGAGGCCAGCGACGAAGCCCTGATCCGACGCTTCTCCGAGACGCGCCATCGCCACCCGCTGGCCACCGGGCGGAGCACCCAGGCCGCGATCGCGCTGGAGCGCCGCCTCCTGGACCCCATTCGCGCGGAGGCCGACGTCGTGCTCGATACGACGGACCTGCCGCTGCGCGACCTTCGGGAGCGCCTGTTCGCGCGCCTCGGCGACATCCAGCCGGACACGATGACGATCCAGCTCATCAGCTTCGGCTTCAAGTTCGGGATCCCGCTCGAAGCCGACCTCGTCTTCGACACCCGCTTCATCCAGAACCCGTACTACGTCCCGGAGCTGCGGGAGAATTCCGGCCTGACCCAGCAGGTCCGCGACTTCGTGCTCGCCCAGCCCGGGGCAGGGGAATACCTCGACCGGATCAGCGGGTTGCTCGAATTCTCGATCCCGCTGTTCGGCGCGGAAGGCAAGAGCCGGCTCACGATCGGGATCGGGTGCACCGGAGGGCGCCACCGCTCCATCGTCGTCGCCGAGGAGCTCGCGCGGCGCCTGCGGGCGAGCGGCCACTCGCCGGTCGCGGTCTTCCACCGCGAGCTCGAGCGGGCATGACCCGAGGCGCCTCCACGAATCACGCCGCGGTCACCACGGACGCCACTGAGAGCGTGGAACCGCGATGAGACGCTGGCTCAAGCCCGGGATGGGCGTGAAGCGCTGGGTGCTGCTGGCGTTCCTTGGGATGCTGTTGCTGGCGCTCGGCGGGGCCCACGTCATTCGGCAGGAGGTCAATGACCTCCAGCTGGGCGGGGCCGCAAGGGCCCTGGTCGACCTCGTCAGCCTGCAGTTCCTGCCGTTCGCGTTGCGAGGCATCGTGGTCGGCGGGCTCGGGGTGGCGCTGGTCGTCATCGGAGCGTGGCGGCTCGCGGATGCCCTGACTCGGCCCCTCCGCCTCGACGAGGAAACGCCGCTCGCCGACGTGATCTACCAGAAACGACTCCTCGCCCGCGGGCCGCGGATCGTGGCGATCGGCGGCGGGACCGGCCTCTCGACCCTGTTGCGTGGCCTGAAGGAGCACACCAGCCACCTGACGGCCATCGTGACCGTGGCTGACGACGGCGGATCGTCCGGCGCGCTTCGGGAGGAGCTCGGGATCCCGCCGGTCGGCGACATCCGGGCCTGCGTGGCGGCGCTGGCGGACGCGGAGCCGCTCATGAGCGAGCTCCTGGGCTATCGATTCCCCGGTGCCTCCCGCGGGACCGATGGGCTCGTCGAGACGACGCCCGGCAGCGTCGGGGGCCACGCCGTCGGCAATCTGCTGCTGGCCGCGATGACCGCACTGGAGGGGGGAGATTTCGAGGAGGGCGTCCGCCGGATGAACCGCGTCCTCGCGGTCCGCGGCAATGTGTTGCCCGCGTCCGGGACCCCCATCACGCTCCACGCTCGCACCCGCGACGGCCTCACCGTCCACGGCCAGTCGACGATCATGCGGACCGCCGGCATCGAGCGCGTCTGGATCCAGCCCGAGGACGTTCGCGCATCGGACGACGCGCTGGCCGCCATCGCGGAGGCAGAGATCGTGGTCCTGGGCCCGGGGAGCCTCTTCACGAGCGTGCTGCCGGTCCTGCTCATCCCCCAGATCCGGGAGGCCGTCGCGGCGGCGCCGGGCGTTCGGGTGTACGCCTGCAACGTGGCAACGCAGGTCGGCGAGACGGAGGGCTTCGACCTCGCGGACCACGTGGAGGCACTGCTGGCCCACACCCAGCCGGACCTCGTCGACCTCGTGCTCGCGAACGACCGGTTCGATGGTGAGGAGGTCGCGCCGCCGATCGATGCGGTCGAGCCGCGCTGGCCGCCCGCCGTCGACCCGGTTCCGCACCTGGCGACCGATGCCGTGGCGAGCATGGAGGATCCCCACCACCACGATCCCGCCCGCCTGGCGGCGGCGATCCTCCGGGCCTACGAGCGGGAGGGTCCGGCGGTCCGGCGGGAACGGACGGCGCGGTCGGCCTGACGTGGCGGGGAGCGATCGCGACCTGGTCGTCGCGCTGCGGGCGGAGCTCGCGGGGATCGATCCATCCCGGGAGTGCGATCGCGAGGCCGAGCGGGCGGGTCTCGAGGGGCCCACACGCTGGCGCGATGCGACGCTCGCCCGCCTCGGGGTGCGGCTTGCGCGGCGGGAACGTCCCACTGACGCGGCGACGCCCGAAGCCTTTGACTGGCCGGTCCGGCGGGAGCACTGCCGCCTCGCCTGGCTGCGCGGCCAGTTCCTTTCCCGGGGATCGCTGAGCCTGACCAACGGCCAGACCCACCTCGAGTTCGTCGTCCCGCCGGAGCAGGCGACGGTCCTCGCGGCTCGCCTGGCGGAGCTGGGGATGCCGCCGAGCTGGCGAATCCGCCGCGGCCGCGGCGTCGTGACCTGGAAGAGCGCCGAGACCGTGCACCTCTTCCTGCGCCGGATCGGCGCCGGCGCCAGCCTGCTGGAGCTGGAGGTCCGGCAGGTGGCGCGGACGCTGCGAGGCGATCTCAATCGGGTGATCAACGCCGAGTCCGCCAACCTCATCCGGACCGTCGCCGCGGCCGGACGCCAGCTCGATGCCATCGCCTCGCTCGATGCGGACGGCCGGCTCGCCGAGGAATCGCAGGTGGTCCGGATCGTCGCCGCGGCCCGCCGGGAAACGCCCGAGGCGACCATCACGGAGCTGGCAGAGCGCCTCGAGATCCATCGATCCACCGTCCAGCGGGCCCTGGACCGGATCGAGCGGCTCGCACTGGCATGATTCACGCGATGCGGCCGGTGATCGTTGCGGGCAACTGGAAGATGCATACCACCCCGGCCGACGCCGGCGACCTGGCGCGGACGATCGCGAGCCGGACCCGCGTCTCCGGCGTGACCCGCGTCCTCTGCCCGCCGTTCGTGTGCCTCGCCGCGGTCCGCGACGCGCTCGAGTCGGCTGACCTCCAGGCTCCCGACGGATCGGGGACTGCGATCGGCGCGCAGGACGTCCATCCCGAGCCGTTCGGGGCGTACACGGGCAACGTCTCCGCGCCGATGCTCGCCGGCCTCGCAACCTGGGCGATCGTCGGGCATTCGGAGCGCCGCCGCGACGCCGGTGAGACGGATGAGCTGATCGGGCGCAAGCTCGCCGCGGCGCTGGCTGCGGGCCTCAACGCCATCCTGTGCGTCGGCGAGCAGCTCGCGGACCGCGATTTGGGGCGGGCGATCGAGGTCGTGGACGCCCAGCTCCGTGGCTCGCTGGCGAGCGCGGATCCTGGCGACTTTGCAACAGGCGGCGACAGACCCGCCGACATTCCGACCTTCGCCATCGCCTACGAGCCCGTCTGGGCCATCGGCACCGGACGGAACGCCCGCGGCGGCGATGCTGCCGAGATGGCCGCCGCGATCCGCGCGACCCTCGCCGGGCTTGGTTTCGAGCGCCGCGGCGAGGACATCCCGGTGCTTTACGGCGGCAGCGTCACGAGCTCCACGATCGACGAGTTCATGACCGAGCCCGCGATCGACGGAGCACTCGTGGGCGGCGCATCCCTGAAACCCGACGAGATGGCCGCGATCGTGGCTCGCGCGGGGCTGACCGCGGCCGCCCGCGGCCTCGCGGAACGGTGACGCCCGGAACCCGTCCGCGCCCAATCGTCCTCATCGTCATCGACGGGTTCGGGATCGGCCGTGATCCGGCCGGGGATGCCATCCTCGCCGCCCGGACGCCCACATGGGACGCGTTGCGGGAGCGCTGGCCGCACGCTCGGCTGGAGGCCTCCGCGGAGGCCGTGGGCCTGCCAGACGGCCAGATGGGCAACTCCGAGGTGGGCCACCTCAACATCGGGGCGGGACGGCCGGTGCTCCAGGACCTGCCGCGGATCGATGCGGCCATCGCCGACGGGTCGTTCTTCGAGCGGCCCGCGCTGGTGGCGGCCTGTGCACGCGCAACGGAGCGGGGGAGCGGGGCGCTGCACGTCGTGAGCCTCATCGGGCCGGGCGGCGTCCACGCCAACGACCGCCACCTCGTTGTCCTCGCGGAGCTGGCCGCCAGGCGCGGCGTGCCGAGCGTGCGCGTCCACGCCCTGCTGGACGGCCGGGATACCCCGCCATCCTCCGCCCTGGGCTTCGTCGCGGACCTGGAGCCGCGCCTCCGCGCCGCTCACCCCGACGCGCGAATCGCGACGGTCGGCGGCCGGTACTTCGCGATGGACCGGGACCAGCGCTGGGAGCGGATCGAGCTCGGCTACGACGCGATCCTCCACGGCGAAGGGATGCACGCGGCGTCGGCGAGCGCTGCGATCGAGGCCGCGTACGCGCGCGGCGAGACCGACGAGTTCGTCATGCCAACCGTGATCGATGGTGTCGACGGCCGCGTCTGCGATGGCGACGCGATCGTCCATGCGAGCTTCCGTGCCGACCGCGCCCGCCAGCTCACCCACGCTCTGGCCGACGTTGCATTCGACGCCTTCGACCGCTCGTCGCCGAGCGGCCGGCCTGCTCCGAGCAGCCTCCTCGTCGTGACGATGACGGCCTATGAGGCCGATCTGCCGGTCGCGGTCGCGTTCCCGCCGGAGGTGGTCCCGTGCCTCGCCGGTGCCTTCGAGCGGGCCGGCTGGCGCCAGCTCCACGCCGCGGAGACGGAGAAGTACGCCCACGTCACGTACTTCCTCAACGGCGGCCGCGAAGCCCCGTTCGAGGGCGAGGACCGCGTCCTCGTCCCGAGCCCGAAGGCGGCGACCTACGACCTCCAGCCGGAGATGAGCGCGGCCGGGGTCACGGACGCGCTGATCGCCGGCATCGCGTCCGCCGAGTACGACGTCGTGATCGGCAACCTCGCGAACCCCGACATGGTCGGACACACGGGCGTATGGGACGCCACGGTCATGGCCGTCGAGGCGGTTGACGCCGCGCTCGCCCGCATCGTCGCGGCCCTCACGCCGCTGGAGGCGGGCGGCGGCCTCCTCGTCATCACCGCGGACCACGGGAATGCCGACGCGCTGCGGACCACGGACGGCGACCCGATCACCGCCCATTCCCTGAACCCCGTCCCGATCCTCATCGCCGGCGAGACGGTCGACGGGCGCCACCTCGCCGACGGCGTCCTGGCCGATGTCGCTCCCACCATCCTCGAGCTTGCGGGGCTTCCGGGCTGGGCCGGGATCACCGGCCGGTCGCTGCTCCGCGGCTGATGCCTGCTACCATCCCGCGGGCAATCGAGGAGGTTCTTCACCCGTGAATCCCGTCCTGGCCATCGGCCAGCTCATCGTCAGCATCGCGCTCACGTTCGCCGTCCTGCTGCAGTCCCGGGGATCGGGCCTCGGCGGCACGTTCGGCGGCGACTCCGCGGTCTATCGCAGCCGCCGGGGCATCGAGCGCCGGCTCTGGCAGTTCACGATCGCGCTGATCGTGCTGTTCACGTTGTTCTCCCTGGCCGCGTTCGTCCTCTCGCCGTCCCAGCCGGCCTCCTGACCCGGGCGCTGCCCGGATTCGCGCATGCCTCGCTTCGAGCCGGTCATGGCCCTGCGCGACCGCGCGCTCGTCGCGATCCTCAGCGTCGCGCTGATCGCCCTCTCGGTCGCGGCCCTCGCGCCGTCCCTCCACTCCGCTGACCAGACGCCGGAGCCGACCGGCGGCGCCCCAGACGGCCGGGGCTACGTCGAGGGCGTCCTCGGGCGAGCGACCAACGCGAGTCCGTTCGGCGCCAGGTCTGCGGCCGACCGAGGGCTGGTTGCCCTCCTCTTCCGCGGCCTCGTCCACCTCGGTCCGGACAGCTCCATCACCGCCGACCTCGCCTCCAGCTGGGAGGTCGACGAGACCGGCAGCCGCTGGACGTTCCATCTCCGGCCGGATCAGCGCTGGCAGGACGGCGAGCCGATCACGGCCGGGGATGTCGCCTTCACCGTCGGCGTCCTGAGCGACCCCACCTACGACGGTCCGGGCGCGGCATCGTGGCGCGATGTTCGGGCCTCCGTGATCGACCCGATGACCGTCGTGCTCGAGCTCAGCACGCCGCTCGGGGGCTTCCTCCAGGCGGCGACCCAGCCGATCGCCCCGGCCCACCTGCTCGAGTTCCTGCCCCCGGACGAGCTGGCCACGGATCCATTCGGGCAGCAGCCCGTTGGCTCTGGGCCGTTCCGGCTGGTCTTCCTCGATACGTCGCGGGCGTTCCTGGCCGCGGCGACCCCGGTGGATCCACCGGCCGAAGGCCCGGGCGTCCCGAACTTCTCCACGCCGCGACCCACCGACTCCCTCGCGAGCCCCCGCCCAACCGCCAAGGCCGATGTGGCCATCCCGTACCTCTCGACGTTCGAGCTGCGCTACTACGACGACGCCGGGGCGCTCCTCGCCGACTGGCAGGCGGAGGAGCTCGATGCGGTCTCGGGGATCCAACCCGCAGACGTCGCCCGGTTCCGGACCCTCGCCGGCTCGCGGCTCGTGCGCTATCCGGGCACAACCCTCCTGGCGACGGCGCTCAACCTCCGCGCCGGACACACCGAGTTCCAGGACCCCGCTGTTCGGACCGCGCTGCTCGAGGCGATCGATCGGGACGCACTCGTCAGCCTGGCCCTCCCGGGCGTGGGGACGCGCGCGGACTCGCTGATCCCGCCGACGTCGCCGATGTTCGATGCCGCGAAGAGCGCACCCGTCGAGTTCAACCTCGCCGAGGCCTCACGGGCGCTGCGTGCCGCCGGCTGGAAGCAGGGCAACGACGGCTGGACTCCGAAGGGCGCCAAGGAGCCGATCATCATCGAGCTGCTGAGCCCGGAGCAATTCGCGAATCCCGTCGCATACGCGACGGCGGCCGCGATCGTCGAGTCGTGGCACGCGCTCGGGCTCGCCGTCCGCCAGGTGCCCCTGCCGGCGTCCGAGCTCCTCGGGGACCGGGTGGCGACCGGAGAGTTCCAGGTCGCGGTCCTGCCCTTCGCGATCGGCCTGGACCCTGATGTCTATCCGCTGCTCGCCTCGTCGCAGACCCGCACGGGCGGCTCGAACGTCATCGGGCTCCAGGACCTCGACCTCGACGCCCTCCTCGTCGCCGCCCGCTCACCGGTCGCCGAGGCAGCCCGCCACGCCGCGTACGGGGCGCTCCAGGAGCGACTCGCGGCCCGCCAGTACATCCTGCCGCTGGCCTTCCGGGACGACTACGTCCTGTTCCGGGACACCGTCGTCGGCCCGGAATCACGCTCGATCGGGTCTCCCGGGGACCGCTATTGGGACGTGCTAACATGGCGGCTCGCCGACGGCAGCTGAGGCTCTTCGGGGCCGGCTGTGGATCCACGCCGAGGTGGCGAAATTGGCAGACGCGCTAGCTTCAGGAGCTAGTGCCCGCAAGGGCGTATGGGTTCAAGTCCCGTCCTCGGTACCACCTCTCTCGGCTCCCTCGGATCCACGGAACCAGCGCACCGGCAGCGAACCTGATGCCCAGGTGGCGGAATTGGTATACGCGTACGTTTGAGGGGCGTATGAGGCAACTCATCCGGGTTCAAGTCCCGGCCTGGGCACCACTCCTTCCCTGACTCGTCGGCCCGGCCTCGCCGTGCGCCGCCCTTGGGCCCTGCGTAAACCTGCGGTTTCCGATCGTCGGGGGGTCGGCCCCCGGCGCGGCCCGGCCGGTCCTCATGGCTCGTCGAGAAGACGGACAAGGCGATGCTCTTCTGCCTTGTGATTCAGCCGCGGGCAACGGCGAAACCGTCACGCAGTCACCACGTGACTCTTCGGCAGCGCGATTTCGCCACATCGTCGCCAGGCGACCTGGTGACGGATCGACGTTGGTCATGTGGGCGTGGACACGAGGCGGGAGGCCAGTCCAGTCGTGCCGAGGAGTCGCCAGGGGACTGGCTGACGGGATCGACGAGATCCGAGTCCGGGATCGCCACCACAGCGCGCGCTCACCCTCGGAACATCGCGACCTCGGCCGATCGGCCTGGTCGGGAGGGCCGTTGTAGGCTGCGGGCGGGCGGTTAGCTCAGCTGGTCAGAGCGCCTCGTTTACACCGAGGGTGTCGGGGGTTCGAGTCCCTCACCGCCCACCACCCAACGTCCACCGCGGCTCCGGCGTGCCACCACCCAGTTGGTAGACTCAGGGGAGATGGCGACGCGCTCACTGGCGTGCGGTCATCGTGGAGGGCAACTCGAGCAATGGAACTGATCATCCTGCTGGTCATCGTCGGCGCCATCGCGCTGGTCGTGATCGGCATCTACAACGGCCTCATCAGCCGGCGCAACCGGATCGACGAGGCGCTCGCGCAGATCCAGGTGCAGCTGAAGCGCCGGCACGACCTGATCCCGAACCTCGTGAATGCCGTCAAGGGCTACATGAACTTCGAGCAGAAGGTCCTGACGGACGTCACGAACGCCCGCGCCAACGCGGTCGCGGCAGGCGCCCAGGGCGTCGCGGCGCAGGCCAATGCGGAGAACGCGCTGACCGGCACCCTGCGGTCGCTGTTCGCGGTCGTCGAGAACTACCCGGACCTGAAGGCCAACCAGAATGTCCTCTCGCTCCAGGAGGAGCTGACGACGACCGAGAACCAGCTGTCGTTCAGCCGCCAGCACTACAACGCCAGCGTCCTCGAGTACAACAACGCCATCCAGGTGTTCCCGGCCGTGCTCCTCGCGGGCCTGTTCGGCTTCGCCAAGCGCGACTTCTTCGAGGCCGAGCCCGAGGCAGCCAACGTCCCGACGGTCGACCTCAGCCTGAGCTGAGCCGGCCGGAGCTGGGCCCCGCCCAGCTGAACGACCCCGTGCCGCGTCCGCGTCGAGCGGACGCGGTCTCGGCTCTCCGTCCCATGCGCCCTTCGAGGCTGCCTTCGACATGACCATGCGCGCGACGTTCGCCGCTCAACAGGCGATCAACCGCCGGAACTCCGTGGTGCTCGTCGGCGTGGTCACGCTGCTGCTCGCCGCGCTGGGCTTTGCCATCGGCTACGGCACGACCGGCTACGTCGAGGGCGGCTTCGCGGTCACGATCGGCGCGGTCGTGCTTGCGATGGTCCTCTCGGCGGGGTCGTACTTCGCCGGCGACAAGCTCGTGCTCGCCGCTTCGGGCGCGAAGGAGGTGAGCGAGGCGAACGCGCCGCAGCTCATGAATGTCGTCCGGGAGATGTCCCTCGCGGCCGGCACGCCGATGCCCAGGGTCTACGTCATCGACGACACCGCGCCGAATGCCTTCGCCACCGGCCGAGACCCGAAGCACGCGTCGGTGGCGATCACCACCGGCCTGCTCCAGAAGCTGGACCGCGAGGAGCTGCAGGGCGTCATGGGCCACGAGCTCTCGCACGTTCGCAACTACGACATCCGCTTCACCCTGCTCGTCGCCGTGCTGGTCGGCTCGATCGCGCTGCTCGCCGACTTCTTCCTGCGCTTCACGTTTTGGGGCGGAGGCCGGCGCGGCGGCGGCGACCGCGACCGTGGGGGTGGGGGACTGGTCGCCATCGTCTACGTCATCGCGATCGTCCTGGCCGTGATCGCGCCGGTCATCGCCGGCCTCGTGCAGCTCGCGGTCAGCCGCCAGCGCGAGTACCTCGCGGATGCCTCGTCGGTGGAGCTCACCCGGAACCCGCGGGGCATCGAGCGCGCCCTGGCGAAGATCTCCGGCGACCGGGAGGTCCTCGAGGTCGCCAACCGGGCGACCCAGCACCTGTACTTCACGAACCCGATCAAGAAGTTCGAGCAGCGCTCGAGCTCCATGTTCTCGACCCACCCGAACGTCGTCGACCGAATCAACCGGCTGCGGCAGCTGACCGGCGAGCCGCCGCTCGTTGAGGGCGACGTCAAGGCCCTGGCCGGGCTCGACTGATCGAGCCCGGGTCCGTCGCGCTGCGGCGGCTCACGACCCAGCGGCTCGTCGGGGAGCCGTACCCGGATCTCGCCGCGGTCGTTCGGACGCTCCTGGCGGTGCAGTCGCAGGACTATGCCGGCGCGGAGTGGGGCGTGGCCGAGTGAGCGTCCGACGGCGTCACCGACGCGGACCTCGACACCCTGTTCGATGCCGGTGCGATCCTCCGGACCCACGTGATGCGGCCGACCTGGCATTTCGTTGCGCCCGAGGACCTGCGCTGGCTCCTGGCGCTGACGGCGCGGCGGTTTCACCAGGCGCGAGAGTGGCAGCGGAGATTCTCGCCCACGTGATCGTCCGGGACGGCCTGGACGTCGGAGGCTGGCGACGCACCGAGGATCGGTCCGTCGTGCGTGTCGCGCTCAGCGCGCTGGTCGGCTTCGACGCGGAGGAGCGCCGCGCTGGCCGCGGCCGCGGATCGCTTCGGGCGATTCCTGGGCCGTCCGGTGGAGGTGGCGGGCCTCGATTGAAGGCCCGAAAAGGCCCGTGCTATCCTCCCCGAGCCGTCGAATTGGATCAATTCGGAGGACTCGCCGGGCCGAGATAGCTCAGTTGGTAGAGCACGCGACTGAAAATCGCGGTGTCGCCAGTTCGACTCTGGCTCTCGGCACCAAACACCGGCGCGCGCAGCCCCCGAGCGGAAGTGGCTCAGTTGGTAGAGCATCACCTTGCCAAGGTGAGGGTCGCGGGTTCGAGTCCCGTCTTCCGCTCCATTTCTTTGCCCGTCGCCTTGACGGGGGCGGGACGATCCCGAGATGAATGTCAGTCCCGAGCTCGCGCTGATGGCCCTCGCAGGCGTGCTGTGGGCGATCGGTATGGTCTGGATCCATCGGATCGCTCAGGCGATCGGGCATCACTAGCCCTGGCGCGGACGGCCGTGCCGAGCCGGATCACGCTTCTGCTGCACAACCCGCCAGTGCGTCGGTTCGGGCGTGCCTAGGTCCAACTGGAGCCGGGGGGTCGATGCGTCTTGCACCCGTCGCGGCCGCGGTTGCCATGATCCTGAGCGGATGCGGGGTGGTCGATCCGGGCGTGGCCGTGCACCAGGATCTCAACAACAATACCCACTGTGCCCCTGAGAAGTTCCTCGTCGGGCAGCTGACCGAGCGGCTCGCCCTGCAGTCCGAGGAAGAGGGCCTTCGAGGACTCATCTGGCCGTCGAGCTACAAGTTCCGGTGGTCTCCAGGTCTGGTGACCGGTCACTACGCAGTCCTCGACGAGAACGGAGGCGTCGTGGCCGTGACCGGTGCCCGATACAAGATTGGCGGTCTGGAATTCGTCGCCGCTGGGAACGCCTTCTGGGTCTGCGGCGGCCTCACGCCGCAATAGCGGCGCCTACCCGGAAGGAATCCCCGCCGATGTGCGGGTCCGAGCCGAGACCGACTCGAACCCGCGCGGGTGATTGGTCCCGCTCAGCGGACGTCCGTCTGCTCGACCTCACCGCGCCAGGCGCCTGTCTCGGTGCCGCGGGACTCGATGAACTCCTTGAACCGATCAAGATCGCCGGCGACCTCGCGCTCGAAGAGGCCGACCGCGGTGCCGACCGTCTCGATGGGACCCTCGGGCTCGACGTCGAGCTGGAGCATCACCCGGGTCTTCTCGTCATCGATGCGGTGGAACGTCACCACGCCGGCGTTGCGCGCGCCGCTGGTGCTGTTCCAGGCGATGCGCTGGTCCGGGGTCTGCTCCGTGATCTCCGCGTCCCATTCCTTCTTCTGGCCGGCCACGCGGGCGACCCAGTGGAGGTGGGTGTCGTCGACCTGTCGGACCTCGTCCACCGCGTTCATGAACCGAGGAAACTCCTCGAACTGAGTCCACTGGTTGTACGCGATCTGGACGGGGACCTCGACGTCGACCGAATGCTCGACCTTGCTCATGGTGGAAAGCCTCTCGTAGCAATGTGGGGGGTGGGGCTGCCCCAAGGGTGGCGTACGGGACGCGACGGTCTCACCAGCGCAACGGGCCCTCACCTAACGACGACGCGACGGGAGCGCGACAGCGAGGCGCGAGGGTCGACGTTCCCGCGTGTATCGTTCGCCCGCTGCCCCTTCGTCTAGCGGTAGGACAGCGGACTTTGAATCCGTGAAGCGAGGTTCGAATCCTCGAGGGGCAACCAACTTCCCGTGCCGTGGCACAATCCCTCGGCCCCGAGGCGACGTGGTGAAGTGGTTCAACACGGAGGTCTGCAAAACCTCTATTCACCGGTTCGAATCCGGTCGTCGCCTCCATTTGAATCACCGGGATCGCCACGAGCACCGAAGAGGCCCGCAGAGGTCTCGATGACCCGGCGTCCGCATCGGACCGGACGCACCCCGATCGACCCGCGGCGCTCTCCCCGTAACAGCCATCCGGGCGGCGCGTCTCACGGCGGATGACACCACCAGATCGCCGCCTTGCCATGGCCCAGCCTCGCGTGATCACGATCGTCGTCGTGGGGGCGGTTCTCGCCGGCGCGATGGCGTTCGCCGTCGCGCGACCGCAGACGGCCCTGGTCGTGACAACGGCCATGCCATCGGGTGCCGCGAGCGAGACGCTCAGACCTTCGGTGAGCGCAGCCACCCCTCGACCAACGGCAACGGCCGCCGCCAGCACGGGACCATCTCCAACGCCGTCGCCGACGGCCGCACCCCGAACCTGCGAACCCGATGAGAATCCGGACTGGTCCGTGGCCCGCCGCTGGGACGAAGCGCTCCTGAACGCCATCCGGCGATCCCTGCCGAACCCGCCGGTGCACGCACGGAACCTGTTCCACGTCTCCGTGGCCTTGTGGGATGCTTGGGCAGCGTTCGACCCGACCGCCAGTGGCTACGTCTTCCACGAGAAGTTCAGCGCCAAGGATCTCGAGGCTGCCCGCGCCGAAGCGATGAGCTTCGCGGCCTTCCGCGTGCTCAAGGCCCGGTTCAAGACCGCCGTCGGCGGCGACGACTCGCTCCTCGAGTTCAGGGACGTGATGGCGCTGCTCTGCTATCGGCCGAAGCTGACGAGCCGGGAAGGCACGTCGCCCTCCGCCATCGGCAACCGCATCGCGGACGCGATCCTGGCGCGAGGGCTGCAGGACGGGTCGAACGAGGCGGGAGGCTACGCAAATCCGGGGTACAAGCCCGCGAACCCGCCGCTGGTGATCGCCGACGGCGGCTCCGACATGATCGACCCGAACAGATGGCAGCCGCTCCAGATGGAGGTGGCCGTTTCCCAGAACGGAATCGGGACCACCAACCTGCAGACCGCGATCGGCACCCAGTGGGGCGGCGTGGACGGCTTCGGGGACCTCGATCCGGACGGCGATCGAGTCGCCATCGACCCGGGCCCACCGCCGCGCCTCGGCGATCCGCTGACCGACGCCCTGCTCAAGGAGCAGATCGTGGAATTGATCCGGGATAGCTCACTCCTGGATCCGGCAGTGGGCACGAGGGTCGACATCTCGCCGGGCGCCATGGGCGGCAATGCCCTCGGCGCCAACGACGGCGTGGGTCACCCGGTCAATCCGTCCACCGGGAAGCCGTACGCGGCGCAGGTGGTCAACCTTGCCGACTACATGCGGGTCGCCACCCAGTTCTGGGCCGATGGCCCCTCATCCGAGACGCCGCCGGGTCACTGGAACGTCATCGCGAACGACGTCAGCGACGAGCTGGGCGACAACCTCCGCATCGCCGGGGCCGGAGCGCCCGTCGGTCGCCTGGAGTGGGACGTGAAGCTCTACCTCGCGTTGAATGGCGCCGTGCACAACGCGGCCATCGCGGCGTGGGGGTTGAAGGGCCGATACGACAGCAGCCGTCCGATCTCCCTGATCCGCTACATGGGAGGGCTTGGCCAGTCCAGCGACCCCTCGCGGCGTTCGTACGACCCGTCGGGCCTGCTCCTGGTTCCGGGACTGATCGAGCTGATCACGGCGACCTCGTCAGAGCCGGGCCATCGGCACGAGCGCCTCAACGATCACGTCGGCGAGATCGCGGTCCGGGCATGGGGACCGGCGGACGAGGAGGGACAGGGCGCTCGCTGGATCCTCGCGACGCGCTGGATCACGTACCAGGAGTCGACCTTCGTCACGCCGGCGTTCGCGGGCTTCGTGTCGGGACACAGCACGTTCAGCCGGGCGGCCGCCGAAGTGATGGCGGCGTTCACCGGCACCGAGTACTTCCCGGATGGCTCGAGCCACTACGCCTTCGAGCCCGAATCGCTGGTGCTGGAATCAGGGCCGACGACGGACGTCACGCTAGAGTGGGCCACGTACTTCGACGCCGCAGACCAGGCCGGCCAGTCGCGCCTGTTCGGGGGCATTCACATTCAGGCGGACGACTTCGCCGGACGCCTCATCGGCTCGGCCTGTGGTCGCGGCGCCTGGTCCCTGGCCTCGGCGTACTTCGCGGGATCGGTGCCCGGTTCTCCGCTCGGCTGCGAGGCCGATTGACCGCCGGGCGCTAGGAAAGCTTCGAAGATGATCAGCCGGCCGCCGGGCACGGAATCCGCGAGCATCTGCCGCGCGTCAGCCCACAGCTCGTCCAGCGCGGCCCCCAGCCACCCGGCCGGCCGGGGCGCCGACGATACGCTCGGGCGGAAGCGGGAATAGCCGAACACGCCTGCCGCGGTACGCTCAGATCGTGACGATGAGCGGCCTGCCTGAACCCATCGAGCGCCTCGACGCCCGGATCACGGCCACCCTGTCGCGGATCGCGGTGCCCGCCCTTCGGATCGCCCTCGGGGTCGTGTTCCTGTGGTTCGGCGTCCTGAAGTTCTTCCCGAACCTGAGCCCCGCCGAGCTGCTCGCGGCCCGGACGATCGAACGCCTCACCTTCGGCGCGGTGCAGCCGGCCGTGTCACTGCCCGTGCTGGCGGCCTGGGAATCAATCATCGGGATCGGCCTGATCCTCGGGAAGGGCCTCCGCGGGATCCTGTTCCTGCTCGCGGTCCAGATGGCCGGGACGTTCACCCCGCTCCTGCTCTTCCCGGACGAGACCTGGACGGTGTTCCCGATCGCGCCGACGCTCGAGGGCCAGTACATCATCAAGAACATCGTCCTCATCGGCGCCGCGATGGTCGTGGGCGCGACCGTCCGGGGCGGGGGCCTGGTGCCCGAGCCATCACCCTCGGGCCCCTCCGAGACCGCCGCCATCGAAGGCTGAACCGGCGGTACGCTGCCCCCGCCGGAGTGGCGGAATGGCAGACGCGGCCGACTTAAAATCGGCCGCCCGAAAGGGCGTGCGGGTTCGAATCCCGCCTCCGGTACGGCTCGGATGAGGCTTGTAATACACCCGCAAGATTGGGCCCTTTTCGCCCCTGCGGCGACACGCCAGACTGGCGAGAACCCTGATCGGGGTCGTCCCGTGCCCACGACGCCGCCTGATCGCCGTCGCGCTCGTTCGAGTCGACGGCCGCGCTCCGTAAGGGAAGCGGTGACGTTTTGATCGTTCGAGTGCTGCGCGTCAAAGTGAAGGCGAACAAGGTTGGGCCTTTCAACGCGCTCTTCCGCGCGCAGGTGCCGCTGCTGAAGGAGCAGCCGGGCCTCGTCTACGTCAAGCTCGCGCGCCGCCTCCACGGCGATGGCAGCGAGGAGGTCGTCCTCTTCGAGGAATGGCAGGACTCGACGTCGCTGTACACGTGGGTCGGGGCGGACCTGACCGAGCCGCGGCTGGTGCCGGGCGTGCGGGAGCTCGCCGAGGACATCTCGGTCACGCACTACGAGGCGCTGGACAGGGACACCGACGAGGCCGCCCAACGGACGACGCACGCTGACTCCGCGGGGCGCGAGTCCGGCTGAAGGGCGGATCAGCTTCGACCGAAGATCCCCGCGAGCCCGCGTCGTCGCGACTCGTTGGCAGATGCCGGCGCATCCTCCCCGAGCACCACCGCCGCGAGCTGGTCGTACCGGCGGGCTGGTTGTGACGTCGGCGCGCTGGCGAAGACCGGGGTCCCCTGGTTCGCGGCGCGGAGGTAGAGGAGCGGGTCATATGGGACCCGGATCGCCACCCGCCGCCCGAGGGCGGTCTCGATGTCGCCGGGCGTGAGCGTCTGGAGCGCGTAGACCTCGTTCACGACGATGGTCGGCTCGGCGTTCTTGCCCGCCCCCGCCCCCAGGTACTCGAGGAAGGAGTGCACGGACTTCAGCGCCGGGAAGTCCGGCGTGACCACAAAGACGATGTCGTCCGCGGTTTCCAGCGACGCCATGACGATGTCGTCGAGGTGAGATCCAAGGTCCACCACGACCGTCGCCACCGCGGCCAGCATGCCCTCCAGGATCGGGGCTGCCTCCTCGCCGCGCATGAGGGGCGCCGTCGCGGGGGTCGGCGATCCGGCGAGCACCAGCAGTCCGCTGTCGTGGCGGGTGAGGTACGTCGTTCGCAGGATCTCCGGGCTGACCAGGCCCTGGCTGTCACGAAGGAGATCCGCGATGGTGAGCTTCGGCCGAAGGTCGAGGTGGGTGGCAACGTGCCCGCTGGTCGGCGTGAGGTCCACGAGGGCCACCTGATCCGGGTCCCTCGCGGCCATCGCCAGCGCGAGATTCACCGCGACGGTGGTCGTTCCCACGCCGCCCTTGGGCGAGTAGACGACGACGAGGCGGCGTCCCGGCCGTTTGGTCGTCGCCACGAAGGTGCCCGACGTTGGGCGGAGGTCCCTGGACCGACGATGGCGCAGGTCCAGGGCCTCGATGCGAGCGTCGAGCTCGCGATCGTCGATCGGCCGGATCATGACGTCATCCGCTCCGGCCTCGAGGAGGTTGATCCGCTCCTCGACGTCGTCGCTCGAGCTGATCGAGAGGATCGGCACGTCGGCGAGCTCGGGCACCGCGCGGATCTCGCGACACAGGTCCGCGTGTGAGCGCGAGCCGGCCACGACGTCGAGCACGATGACGTCCTGGTCAGCGGCGGTCGCGAGCAGCAGGGAGGGGTCGTCGATGCGAATCAGGGCCCGTCCGGGGCGGCCCAAAACCTTGGCCAGCGAATCGCTGGAAGAGCCACCGAGCAGGACGATCTTGGTGTCGGTCACGGGTCTCCTGAGGATGGGATTCCGATCTTGCGCCGCCAGAGGATACAACCGGGTTCGTGTCGGGCCCCCGGATGGATCAGCCGGGCTGACGAAAGGCCCGTGCTAGACTCCCGCAACTGACCTTTCCTGCTCTGGGCGACACGCTCGACCCGGGGCAATCCCATAGGAAGGAGTGCACCTGACCGTGCGCCGTTACGAGCTCATGCTGGTCTTCCGTCCGGACGCCCCGGACGACCGGCTCGCCGCGATCATCGATCGCACCACCCGCCAGATCACCGCCGACGGCGGACAGATCATCAAGGTCGCCCCGTGGGGCCGCCGGCGGCTCGCCTATGCCATCGACCGACACCGCGAAGGGGCGTATCACATCGTCGTCTTCGAGGCGCCGACGACGGTGATCGCCGAGGTCGAGCGCGACCTGCTCATCACCGAGGAAGTGCTCCGGCACCTCGTCATCCGCCAGGACCGCCCGGCCCGGGCCTCTCGTGACGCCGACGCCGATGGCGACGGCGACGAGACGCCGCTTCCCTCCGCGGAGGATGAGGAAGAAGAGGATGATGGGCGTGAGCGGATCGACGAGTCGGAGAGCGAGGCGGCTCCGGCCGCGATCGACTGAGAGGGTCGAACGATGGCGCTGAGCAAGATCCAGATCATCGGCAACCTCGGGCGTGACCCGGAGCTGCGCTACACCCCCAGCGGGCGACCGGTCGCGAGCTTCACCGTCGCGGTGAACCAGTCGACCAAGAACCAGCAGTCGGGCGAGTGGATCGAATCGACCGACTGGTTCCGGGTGTCCATCTGGGGTGATCGCGGCGAGCGTGCCGCGGAGAGCCTCCGCAAGGGCAGCCGGGTCTTCGTCGACGGCCGCTTCCGGGCCCGCGAGTACGAGGCCAACGACGGCCAGAAGCGCATGTCGCTCGACATCACCGCGGACACCGTGCTCGGGCTGGACAAGCGCGAAGCCGGCCCCGAGGGCACCTTCGCCGGCGCCCCGGCCAGCGCCCCTGCGGGTGCGGGGGCTCCCTCGGGCGGCGGCCGCTCCGGCGGCTTCGACGACACCGAGATCGACGAGCTCCCGTTCTGACCTCCTCGAACCTGACCCTCCCGCGCCCGAGCGGCGCCACCAGGAGACCCTGACCACATGCCTCCCGCCAGAACCTCCCGAAAGCGCGACGACTCCTACCGCGATCGACGCCGCCGCAAGGTCTGCGCCTTCTGTGCCGACAAGACGGTCCAGATCGACTACAAGGAGGTCAACCGCCTCCGCCGCTACCTCTCGGAGCGGGCCAAGATCGAGCCGCGGCGCAAGACCGGCACCTGCGCCGGCCACCAGCGCGAGCTGAGCGTCGCCCTCAAGCGCGCGCGCCACGTCGCTCTGCTCCCGTACGCGCCACAGCACCTGCGCCCCTAGCCAGCACGCAACCGCTCGACGTCCCATGGAGGTCGGGCTGCTCCTGGTCCTCGGAGGCGTCGCCGCGGGGGCGTTCGGGTCGCTGCTCGGACTGGGTGGCGGGCTGCTGATCGTTCCGCTGCTGACCCTGGGCTTCGGGCTGCCGCCGCGGGAGGCGGTCGGGGTCTCGCTCGTGTGCGTGATCGTGACGAGCAGCGCGTCCGCCGGCGTGTACCTCCAGCGGCGCCAGGCGAACCTTCGGCTCGGGATGGTCCTGGAGCTGTTCACGGGGCTCGGGGCCGTGGTCGGGGGCGCGATCGCGTTCCTCGTCGACGAGCGGTTCCTCGCCGGGGCGTTCGCCCTGCTCATGCTTTACGTCGCCGCGACGATGGCGCGCGGGTTGCGCGGCGCCAGGGCCGCAGCGCCGGCTGTTGCAGGCGCGATCGACGAAGAGGAGCGTATCGACGAGGTTCCGGACGACGAATCCATCGTCGTCGACGCGGATGCCGCCACCCTCGGGTTGACGCCGGATCGACTCGCAAAGCTGCCGTTCGCCGCGGGTGCGAGCATCGGAGCCGGGGTCGCGTCGGCGCTGCTCGGGATCGGCGGCGGCATCATCAAGGTCCCGCTGATGCACGTCTCGCTCGGGGTCCCCCTCAGGATCGCGACCGCGACGAGCAACCTGATGGTCGGCATCACCGCCTCCACGAGCGCGATCGTCTACCTGCTCCGCGGCGGCATCGACGCCTATGTCACGGGTCCCACGGCGGTCGGCGTCTTCATCGGGGCGAGCCTCGGGTCTCGCCTGGGCCATCGCGTCGATGTCCGGCTCCTTCGGCTGACCTTCGTGGGCGTGCTGCTCTACACGGCGTTCCAGATGGCGCGTCGCGCCGCGGCGCTGTGACCGGCCGGCCCGCGGCGCTGCCGCCGATCGACGGGCCCGCCGCGCCCGCAGGACCCGCCGGAGAGGGGAGCCTGGAGGTTGCGCTTGCCCACGTCCTGCAGCTCGGGACCTACCTCTCGATCGGCCTGGTGGCCCTGGGGTCCGTCCTGCTGGTCGCCCAGGGCGGGTCGCCGACGGCCGGCGGGCCGCCGCTCTCGATCGACGGGGTCGTGGCCGACCTTGCGGCCCTGCGACCGGCCGGATTCCTGTGGATCGGCATCATCGGCGTCCTCGCCACGCCCGGCCTCCGCGTCGTCAGGGCGATGCTCGGGTTCCTCCGACGCGAGGAGCGACGCATGGCAACGGTGGCCCTGCTCGTGCTCGGTGTCATCGGGGTCGGCGTGATCAGCGGCGTCATGGCACGCTGAAAAGACAATGGACCTTCTCATCCTCCTCGTCTCGTTCGTCATCATCCTGGCCGGCGCCGAGCTGTTCACGAACGGCATCGAGTGGTTCGGGCGGCGACTCGGCCTCGCGGAGGGCGCGGTCGGTTCCGTCCTGGCGGCCGTGGGGACCGCGCTGCCCGAGACGATGATCCCGATCGTCGCGATCCTGTTCGGGTCCGGCGAGCATTCGAACGAGATCGGCGTGGGCGCGATCCTCGGCGCCCCCTTCATGCTCGCGACGCTGGCGATGTTCGTGACCGGCGTGGCGGTCGTGTACCAGGCGCGACACCGGGAGGCGGGCGACGTGATGCCGGTCGACACGAAGGTCATCGGCGCGGACATGCGGACCTTCGTCCTGTCCTACGGCCTCGCGATCGCGGCGGCCATCTTCCTGCCATCCGAGCCGACGTGGCCGAAGATCGTCGTCGCCATCGCGCTGATCCTGATCTACGCCTGGTACGTCAAGGGCCACTTCGAGGCCGACCCGTCGATCGACGTCGAGGACCTCGCGCCACTCCGGTTCCACCGGTTCGACGCGGGCCGGACCCACCCGAACGACGGTGGGCCACGCCTCCGGATCATCAATGGCCAGGTGCTCGTTGCCCTGGGCCTGATCCTGGTCGGGGCCGTGGCCTTCGTCGACGCCGTCGGACACGTCGCGACGACCCTCGGCGTCAGCCAGGTGCTCCTCGCCCTCGTCGTCGCCCCGATCGCGACGGAGCTGCCGGAGAAGTTCAACTCGATCATCTGGATCCGCCAGGGCAAGGACACCCTCGCCATGGGCAACATCACCGGGGCGATGGTCTTCCAGTCGGCCATTCCGGTCTCGGTGGCGCTGATCTTCGCGCCGGAGACCTGGGTCGCCGGGCCGGGCAGCTACCTCGCCTTCGCCTCGGCCGGGATCGCCTTCCTCGCAAGCGCCGCGATCTTCCTCCCGATGTGGCGAACCGGGAAGCTGCGAGGCCGCGGCTTGCTCGTGGGCGGGGCCTTCTATGCCGCCTACCTGGTGATCGTCGGGATCGGAGTCACGAGCGGCTAGCCCGAAACCCGAGGGTATACTCGGCCCAATTCGCCCGATTTCCCGCGGCTCGCGCCGCCAGCATCGAGGAGCTCAGCCGACATGCTCACCGAGAAGCGCCCCGGCGCGACCCCGGACCCCGCCACGTCGCCCCACGCCGACGCCCACGGCGCGTCGCAGGGCTCCACCGATGACCTTGTCGCCTATTTCGAGGGTGACTACGTCGCGCTCCGCGACGCCAGGGTGAGCGTGATGACCCACTCGTTCATGTACGGCACGGCCGTGTTCGAGGGCATCCGGGCCTACTGGAACGAGGAGCAGGGCGTGCTCTACGGGCTGAAGCTCCGGGAGCACATGGAGCGGATCCGTCGCAACGCCGGGATGCTCCTCATGACCGACCTGCCGCCCGTCGATGAGCTGGTGCGGATCGTGGTCGAGACGGCGCGCCGGAACGGCTTCCGCGAGGACGTCTACATCCGGCCGAGCTACTACAAGTCCGGCAAGTCCGTGGGCGTCCGGCTGCACAAGCTGCCCCACGAGCTCGTCGTGCTGGCCCTGCCGTTCGGGAACTACATCGACACGGAGCACGGCGTCAGGGTCATGACCTCGACCTGGCGCCGCAACAGCGACGACGCCCTGCCGGCCCGCGGCAAGATCGTCGGTGGCTACGTGAACATGGCCTTCCAGAAGTCCGAGGCGGAGCTCAACGGCTTCGACGAGGCGCTCGTCCTGACCGCCGACGGCCATGCCTCCGAGGCGTCTGCTGCGAACATGTTCGTGGTCCGCGATGGCGTCCTCCTGACGCCGCCGGTCAACGACGACATCCTCGAGGGCGTGACTCGCCGGGCGGTGCTCGAGCTTGCCGAGGTGTTCGGGATCCCGGTCGAGACGCGCTCGATCGATCGATCGGAGATCTACGTCGCCGACGAGATGTTCCTGTGCGGGACGGGCGTCCAGCTCTCGCCGGTCATCGAGCTGGATCACCGCCCGATCAACGGCGGCGCGATCGGCCCGATCACCAAGCAGCTCCACGAGGCCTACTTCGCGGCCGTTCGAGGGCGAGATTCGCGCTTCGCCCACTGGCTGACGCCCATCCCGGCTCGCTAGCTCGCGGCCGCGAGCCCGTTGGCGAGTCGCTGATCGGCTTCGGACGCGCCTCATCCGCCTTGGCCGCAACGCATCCCGATCCGCGCGCCGCTGATCCGCCGGCGAGTCAATCGACCGGCGAGACCCCGGAGTGGCGCTGGTGGCCGGGTCGTTGACCCGCCCGCGAGTCAATCGACCGGCGAGACCCCGCATTCGAGTTGCTGGCGCGTGATCTCTGCCGTGCCGCCGGTCGATTGACCCGTGGGCGTGTCACCCCGGTCCCGGCCGCGCGCCTGCGCGTTGGCGGTCGTTGTCGGGCAGTCGCGCCGTCCGTGAAGCAGCGAGGGGCTGGGGCGCGACGGCCGGCTACGGGGCCGGCGGGGGAGTGAGCTGTGGGGTGGAGGAGCCCGTGATGACCTCGAAGTCGATGCGCACGGCGGGGTCGGTCACGGGCGTCGGCTCCACGCCGAACACCAGCTTCAGCGCCTCGAACGTCAGCGGGAGCTCCGTCTCGGCGCCGTTATAGACGCGAATGGTGGTGGCCGGGAGACCGTCGACGTCCGGGCGCTGGTTCGGAGCGGATGCGGCGATCCCGAGGTAGCTGAGGTACTCCGACAGGCGCGCGGCCTCGCCGTTGCGGCCCGTGCCGTTCAGCACCCAGACCTCCGCGCCCTCCTGGAGCAGCGCGTCGCGCGTCTCGGCGAAGGCCGGATCGACGTTGAACGCCTCCGCGACCGCCGCCCGGATCCGCTCGACGCGCGGCTGGATGATGTAGCCCCGGGGCGGGCAGTTGAGGCACTCCACCTGGTAGAAGGGCGGGGTGAAGGTCACGGACCGGATCGATCGCGTGTCGACCTCCTCGGCCAGCCCGAGCAGCTGCGGCACGAGCTCCCGGGGCACGTCCGTCCGGACCGAGTCGCCGATGGCGGCCGCGAGGACGTCGATCTTCCGCAGCGCCGAGCCGACGTCGAGCTGCTGGCGGAGCGAGACGATGACGCGCTGCTGGCGCGCGCCGCGCTCGAAGTCTGACGTCGACTTGCGGGACCGCGCGAACTCGAGCGCCTCCCTGCCGGTCATGTGCTGGACGCCCGCGGGCACGAACAGCCGCTCGCGCCGTCCGCCCGGCTGCGGGAAGTTGTCGTCGAGGACGGGGACCTGGACGTTGACGGTCACCCCGCCGAGCGCGTCGACCACCTCGCGGAAGCCTTCGAAGTTGACCTGGACGAAGTACTTGATGTCGAGCCCGTAGAGGTTGCCGAGGATGGCCTTCAGGCCGTTGAGCCCCGCGATGTGGTTCGTCTTGCCGCCCGGGAACCAGTCGGTCCGGTTGCCGTTGGCGGCGAAGCTGTTGATCTTCCCGGGGTACACGGCGCCGTAGTAGCCGCGCACCGGGCCCGGCGGCAGCGGGACGTCCACCGTGTCGCGCGGGAGCTGGAACATGACGACCTGCTTCGTCGCCGGGTCGATGGAAACGGTGATCATCGTGTCGGTGTTGAAGCCGCCGCCCTGCTCGTCCACGCCGACGAGCAGGATGTTGAGGCGCTCCCTGCCGTCCCACTGGGGGATCGTGGGCCCGGACACCGCCGGGCCGGCGCTCGGTTCCGGGGTGGTCCCTGCGGGTCGCTCGGTGGCCTCCTCGGTGGGCTCGGCGGAGCCGGTGGGGTCGTCGCTGCAGTCCGCCTGCGGGTCGAAGATGCAGGCCGAGGTGGTGGACAGGAGCAGGTCGTAGCGGGCGACCGCGACGTGGGCGCCGCTCATGACGAGGAGCACCGCGGCGAGCCCTGCGACGGAGATGAGCCCGGCCTGGCGGACCGCGGCCGCCGAGACGCCCGGCCGGCCGTTGAGCAGTCGCGCGATCGACCAGGCATCGAAGATCGCGGCGGCGCGGTAGACGAGCAGCAGCAGGTTGCCGACGAAGACCGCGACCTGGAACCACTGCTGGAGCGCAAGCCCGCCCAGGTCCACGACGGACATCCGGACCGCGAACCCGGCCACGAGCGCCCCGAACAGCAGCGGCGGCGCGGCGAAACCCAGGCCCCGGCGATCGGCGCCGAGATAGACGTGACCGAGGCCGGGGAAGAGCAGGGAGAGGAATGCCGCCGCAAAGGGCGACCGGCCACGCACCAGAGTCTCGTGGCCCGGCTGCATCGCGGGTAGGATACCCGGACCCCGATGTTCCGACCCGTATCCACACGCCCCGACCTGGTCGCGCTCGAGCACGAGATCCTGCAGCAGTGGCGGGAGCGCGCAACCTTCGCGCGCCTCCGTGCCCGGAACGCGGGCGGGCCGCGCTGGAGCTTCCTCGACGGGCCCATCACGGCCAACAACCCGATGGGCGTCCACCACGCCTGGGGCCGGACCTACAAGGACCTCTTCCAGCGCTTCCACGCGATGCTCGGCGAGGACCAGCGCTGGCAGAACGGCTTCGACTGCCAGGGCCTGTGGGTGGAGGTCAACGTCGAGCGGGACCTCGGGTTCAAGAGCAAGCGCGACATCGAGGCCTACGGCATCGCCGAGTTCGTCTCGCTCTGCAAGCAGCGCGTCCTGACCTACGCGGCGCGCCAGACCGAGCAGTCCATCCGCCTCGGGATGTGGATGGACTGGAACGATCCCGACGAGCTGCGTCGCCTGCGCGACCTGCTCAAGGAGGATCCCTCCCAGGTCACGACGATCCAGGGCCCGGACGGCCCCGTCACCGATACGGTCGAGATGCTCGTCGGCCGCCTCGGGATGCCGGACGTCGGCGGGTCGTACTTCACCTTCTCCAACGAGAACAACGACCTGATCTGGGGCTTCCTCAAGGAGTGCCACAAGCGCGGCTGGATCTACAAGGGCCACGACTCCATGCCGTGGTGCCCCCGCTGCGGTACCGGCATCAGCCAGCACGAGATGACGGAGGGCTACCAGGACCGCGAAGACCCGGGACTGACGGTGCGGTTCCCGCTGGTTGACCGGGCCGGCGAATCACTCCTCGTCTGGACCACGACGCCGTGGACGCTCGCGGCCAACGTCGCCGCGGCGGTCGGGGCGGACATGGAGTACGTTCGGATCAAGCAGGGGGCGGATACGTTCTGGCTCGGGAAGGGCGTGCTGAAGCGCGCCGCGATCGGGCCGTTCGAGGTCCTGGAGTCAAAGCGCGGCGCGGACCTCGTCGGGTGGCGCTATGCCGGCCCGTTCGATGCCCTCGCCGCGGTGAAGGACGCGTTCGATGCGGGCACTCGCGACGCGCCCGACGTCCCGTACGAGCATCGCGTCGTTGCTTGGGACCAGGTGGGCGAGGACGAGGGCACCGGCATCGTCCACATCGCCCCTGGCGCCGGGGCGGAGGACTTCCAGCTCGGCAAGGCCCTGGGCCTGCCCGTGATCGGGCCGATCGACGAGAGCGGCCGCTACTACGAGGGCTTCGGCTGGCTGACCGGCAAGGCCGCCGGCGACGTCGCGGAGGAGATCGTCGACGATCTCGAGCGGCGCGGCTTCTTCTACCACCTCGAGCCCTATCGCCACCGCTATCCGCATTGCTGGCGGTGCGGCACGCCGCTGCTGTTCCGCCTGGTCGACGAGTGGTTCATCTCGATGGGCGAGGTCTACGACAAGCCCCGCGACCAGCTGACGCCCGCCGAGGTCGACGCGAGCCTCCGCTACCAGATCATGGACGTCGTCGACGGCATCAGATGGATCCCGTCATTCGGGTATGAGCGCGAGCTCGATTGGCTCGTGAACATGCACGACTGGATGATCAGCAAGAAGCGCTATTGGGGCCTGGCGCTGCCGATCTACGACTGCAAGAGCTGCGGGACCTTCGACGTCGTGGGCGGGCGCGAGGAGCTCGAGGAGAAGGCGCTCTCGGGCTGGGAGACGTTCGAGGGCCACACGCCCCACCGGCCCTACATCGACGCGGTGTCGATCCGGTGCTCCGGCTGCGGCGAGCCGGTGGAGCGCATCCGCGACGTCGGCAATCCCTGGCTGGACGCGGGGATCGTGCCGTTCTCGACCCTCCACTTCCGCGAGGACGCGGACTTCTGGAGCGAGTGGTTCCCCGCGGACTTCGTCACCGAGAGCTTCCCGGGGCAGTTCCGCAACTGGTTCTACTCGATGCTCGCGATGTCGACGGTCCTGCGGCGGGAGGCGCCGTTCAAGACGATCTTCGGGTACGCCACACTGTTCGGCGAGGACGGCCGGGCGATGCACAAGAGCTGGGGCAACTCGATCGAGTTCGACGAGGCCGCCGAGCGGATGGGCGTCGACGTCATGCGCTGGATGTACACGAACGCCCGCCCCGAGGACAACATCCTGTTCGGCTGGCACGCCGCGGATGCCGCCCGCCGCCGCCTCCTCGTCCTCTGGAACACCTATGCCTTCTTCACGACCTATGCCGAGCTGACGGGCTGGTCGCCCGATCGCGCCGTCGAGGCGACGTCGCCGATGGATCGCTGGATCCTTTCGCGGGTCGCGAACCTGGCGGCGGCGGTCGAGGACCGGCTGCAGGACGTCGACCCGGCGGCGACCGCCCGGGTGATCGACGCGTTCGTCGAGGACCTCTCGACCTGGTACGTCCGCCTGTCGCGCCGGCGCTTCTCGCGCAACGATGATCCCGCCGATCGTGACGCGGCGTTCTCGACCCTCCACGCGGTCCTCGTGGCAACCGCCCGGATCGTCGCCCCGATCCTGCCGTTCATGTCGGAGTCGATCTACGGGAACCTCGTCGCGTCACAGGACGCGACGGCGCCCGATTCGGTCCACCTGACCCGCTGGCCGAGCGGCGAGCTGGCCCGATTCGCCGATCCCGCACTCGAGTCGGGGATGGCCGCGGCGCGACGCGCGGTCGACCTCACCCGGACGCTGCGTGGCGCCGCGGGGCTCCGGACGCGCCAACCGCTGGCCAGGATGTGGCTGGCCATCCCGACCGCCGAGGCGGCGCAGGTGGAGCAGCTGCTGGACCTCGTCGCGGAGGAGGTCAACGTCAAGGCGATCGAGCGGATCGACGACGAATCGAGCCTGGTGGATCGGCGAATCAAGCCGCTCCTGCCCAAGATCGGCAAACGCCTGGGCCCTGCGATCCCGGCGGTCATGGCCGCGGCCCGCGACGGGGCGTTCGAGGTGAACTCCGACGGTTCGGTGACCCTCGGCGGCGTGACCCTGGCCTCGGACGAGGTCGAGATCCTGGCCACGCCGCGGCCCGGTACCGCGGTGGCCCACGACGAAGGCCTCGTCGTGGTCATCGACACCGAGCTCACGCCGGAGCTTCGGGCCGAGGGCGATGCCCGGGAGCTCCAGCGCGCGATCCAGGACCTGCGCAAGGACGCGGGGCTTGATCTCGACGCCCGGATCGAGCTATGGGTCGCCGGCCTCGCGGCGGGGCTGGAGCCGTACCTCGCCGGCGTGGCCCGCGACACGCTCGCGGATCGAATCTCGCGGGAGCAGCCGCCGAGCGCCGATGGTGTCGTCACGGGATCGGTGGACCTCACCGACGGCGCCGCGACCATCGGGCTGCGGCCCAGCGCCCCGACCCCGGGCTCGGGCGCCGCGTGAGCGAGGTCCGCTCGGAGCTGCTGCCGCGCGCCGCCGATGGCGCGCCCACGGGACGCCCGCTCTGGCCGACCTTCCTCGGGCTGGCGGGCCTCATCGTCGTCCTCGACCAGCTCGCGAAGGCCTGGCTCACCTCGTTCCTCGCGAAGGGCCAGTCGGTCGAGGTCCTCGGGGACTACGTCCGTCTCGTCCACTCGCAGAACGCGGGCGGGCTGTTCGGGCTGCTCCAGGGCCAGGCGCTGCCGTTCGGGCTCGTCTCGCTCGTGGTCGTGGCGTTCGTCGTCCTGTACCACGCGAAGGCTGGGCGGAACCGCTACCTCTCGATCACCCTCGGGCTGCTCCTCGGCGGCGCGCTCGGCAACCTCATGGACCGGCTGCGGCTGGGCTACGTGGTGGACTTCGTCGACGCTGGGATCGGCGACCTGCGCTGGTACACCTTCAACGTCGCGGACGCCGGGATCAGCTTCGCCCTGCTCCTGCTGATCGCGGCGAGCATCTGGCCATCGGTGACTCGACGGGCCTCGGACGATGCCTGAAGGCACCCCCGACGCATCGACCGTCCGGCGGATGGTGATTCCCGCCGGCGCGGCGCCGGGTCGGGCCGATCGCTGGGCCGCCGATCTCAGCGGGATGTCCCGGAGTCACGTGCAGAAGCTGATCTCCGATGGGCGCCTGACGCTCGACGGGGCACCGATCGGGGCCAACGTCATGGTCGCGCCGGGCAGCGAGCTGGTCCTCGTGGTCCCGCCGCCGGCCCCGGCGACGCCGCGGGCGCAACCGGAGATCGATGTCGAGGTGATCTACGAAGACCCGGACCTGTTGATCGTCAACAAGCCCGCGGGCCTCGTCGTCCATCCGTCGGCGGGCCATGACGAGGGGACGCTGGTGAACGCGCTCCTGGGGCGCGGTGAGGACCTGGCGCCGGGCGGGATCGCCGGGGTGCAGCGACCCGGGATCGTCCACCGGCTCGACCGCGAGACGAGCGGGCTGCTGATGGTCGCTCGCTCGGACGTCGCCCAGATCTCGCTGCAGGCGCAGCTGAAGGCCCGCCGGGTGAAGAAGACCTATCTCGCGCTCGTCGCCGGCTCCGTCGCCGCGGCGGTGGGCCGGATCGAAGCGCCCATCGGGCGCGACCCGGGCCGGCGCACCCGCATGGCCGTGACGCCGAACGGCCGGCCGTCCACCACCGGCTACCGGGTGCGCGAGCGCTTCGCCGGCTGGACCCTCCTCGAGCTGGACCTCGTGACCGGCCGGACCCACCAGATCCGCGTCCACCTCGAGGCGATCAGCCACCCGGTCGCCGGCGATTCGCTCTACGGCACCGGAACGTCGCGGCGCGGGCCGGATGGGCTGGAGCGCCTCTTCCTCCACGCCTGGCGGCTCGAGCTCACGTCGCCGTCCAGCGGTCGCCTGATCCGGGCGGAAGCGCCGCTGCCCGACGCGCTGGAGTCCGTGCTCGTCGGCCTCCGAGCGGGTCCGGGCCTCATCCGGCCCATTGGCGCCGAACCGCCGGACCGGCGCCAGTGAGCCCGGAAGAAGCCATGGTCGGAGCCCCGGGCGCAATGCTCGTCATCGTCTCCGGCCCATCCGGCGTGGGCAAGGACACCGTCATTGCGGAGCTGCGCGAGAAGGCCTCGGATCCACCCCGCCATTTCGTGGTGACGTGCACGACGCGTCCCCGGCGGCACTACGAGGTTGACGGCGAGCACTACCACTTCCTCGGAGAGGCGGGTTTCGAGCGAATGCGCGAGGCCGGCGGCTTCCTCGAATCGAACCTCGTCCACGGCCACTGGTACGGCACGCCGCGTTCCGAGGTCCGCGCCGCGCTGATTGCGGGCCGCGACGTGATCCTGAAGATCGACGTCCAGGGCGCCGCCGTGGTGAAGCAGAAGGTCCCGGAGGCGCTGCTGGTGTTCCTCGTTCCGCCGTCGCTGGAAGACCTGTTCTCGCGACTCCGCAGCCGCGCGACCGAAACCGCCGACGAGCTCGACATCCGCCAGCGCAACGCCGCCATCGAGCTCGCGCGCCAGGACGACTACGACCACGTCGTCCTCAACGAGACGGGCCGGGTCGATCACACCGCGACCAGGATCGACGAGATCATCGAGGCCGAGAAGCTCGCGAATCCCGACCGTCGAACGCGGGTATAGGCGCTCCGGGTCGATCCGATGAGCGGCCAGCGCCTCGTCTCGGTGGCGGTCGACGCGGCCGGTGCCGCGGGCATTCGGCCGTACACCTATCTCGTCCCGGACACCCTGGCGGACCTCGCACCCGGCGAGGCCGTGCTGGTCGAGTTCGGGCGGCGGCAGGCGCTCGGGATCGTCGTTGGGCCTGCGGAGGCGGTCGCGGGACTCGAGGTGAAGCCGATCGTCGACCGGGTTCGGGCGGACGGGCCGCTCCTTCCGGAGCTCGGGATGCGGCTGGCCGGCTGGATCTCCAGCCACTACCTCGCGCCGCCGGCCCTGACGCTGCGGGCGATGCTCCCGCCGGGCCTCCTGGAGCGGCTGGAGCTGGTCGCGGAGCGGCGGCCCGGAAGCCCCGATGGCCCGGGGCTCGGCGTGGAAGACGCGGCGCTGCTCGCGGAGCTCGAGGCTGGGCCTCGCCAGGTCCGCAGCCTCGAGGCCGCGGAGGGCCGCCCCGCGCTGCTGCGGCGGCTCCGCGCGCTGCAGGACCAGGGCCTGGTGGAGTTGGATTGGACGCTCCTGGCGTCCGGCGCCGGGCCACGCTGGGTCCGGCACGTCTCGCTCGAGCAGGGGCAGCCGGAGCCTCGAGAAGGCGGCGATGCGCCAGGTATCCCACGCCCGGCCCGCCTCGGGCCACGGCAGGTGGCGCTGCTCGACGAGCTTGCCACGGCGCCGCCCGGGGGCACGCCGGCCCCGGAGCTCGCGGCACGCCATGGGTCGTCGACGGTGGCGTCGCTAGCGAGGCGGGGGCTCGTGCGCATCGAGGCCAGGGCGGCCGAGCGGCGGCCGCTCGCGACCCGGGCGCCGGGACGGCGCGGGAGCCGGCCGGCCGGCTCGGAGCTCAGCGCGGACCAGCAGGCTGCCGTCGACAGCGTGGACGTGGCGGGCGCCGCCGGCCGCGCTTCGGTGTTCCTCCTCGATGGCGTGACCGGCGGCGGGAAGACGGCGATCTACGCGGAGCTCCTCGCCCGGACGCTGGAGCGAGGGCGACCCGGGCTGGTCCTCGTGCCCGAGATCGCGCTGGCGCTCCCACTCGTGGATCGGCTCCGGGCCGACCTCGACGCCCGGGTCGCGCTGGTCCATTCGGCGCTCGGCGACGGGGAGCGGGCCGACGAGTGGCGACGGATCCGGCGGGGCGCCGTGGACGTGGTCGTGGGGACCCGGCTCGCCGTGCTGGCGCCTCTCGCCGACGTCGGGCTCGTGATCGTCGACGAGGAGCACGACGCCGCGTACAAGAGCGACCGCACGCCTCGCCTCCAGGCGCGCGACACCGCGCTGGAGCTGGGCCGCCTGTCCGGCGCCCCGGTCGTGCTGGGCTCGGCAACGCCATCGGTGGAGACGGAGGGCCGGGCTCGCGATGGCTCGATCGAGCGCCGCCGACTGGATCGCCGGCTGAGCGGCGCGCCGCCGGAGATCGAGGTCGTCGACCTTCGCGAGGAGCTGGCGGCAGGCAACCTCGCCATGCTCTCGCGCTCCCTCGCCACCGCGCTGCGGGAGCTGCCCGAGGGCGAGCAGGCCATCCTTGTGATCAACCGCCGCGGGACCGCGTCGGTGGTGCTGTGTCGGGACTGCGGCCAGGTTGCCCAGTGCCCGGACTGCGACCGGCCGCTCGTCTACCACCAGGCCGGGGGCTCGCTCCGCTGCCATCACTGTGGCCGGGCCTGGCCGATGCCCTCGCGCTGCCCCAACTGCCAGTCGGCCCGGATTCGGTACCTCGGCGGCGGGACGGAGCGGATCGAGCGTGAGGTCCGCGACCGGTTCCCCGGGCTGCGGGTGGGCCGGCTGGACCGGGATGTCGCCGAGCGGAAGGGCGCCGCCGAACGCGTGGTCGACGCGTTCACGGACCGTCGCCTGGACGTCCTCGTGGGCACGAGCCTCGTCACCAAGGGCCTGGACATCCCCGCGGTGACCCTCGTGGGCGTCGTCTCGGCGGACGTGGCCCTGAACCTCCCGGACGAGCGTGCCGCCGAGCGGACCTACCAGCTCCTGGCCCAGGCGGTGGGCCGCGCCGGGCGGGGGGAGCAGCCGGGCCGGGCGATCATCCAGACCTATCAGCCCGAGCACCCCGCGATCGTCGCGGTCGCGACGGCGCGCGCCGAGGCGTTCTACGACGCGGAGCTGGACCTGCGCCGCCGGTTCGGATCCCCGCCGTTCGGGCGGCTCTTGAAGCTCACGGTGGCCCTGCCGGACCGGGGCGAGGCCGAGGCGGCGGGCCGCCAGGTCGTCGAGGCGTTGCGAGCGCGCGCGGCCACGACGGGCGCCAAGGCCCAGGTCAGCGGCCCCGCTCCCGCGTTCGTCGCGCGGCGGGGCGAGCGCTGGCGCTTCAACGTCGTCATCCGTGGCGCGGACCCGGTCGCCCTGCTCGGCGACCCGCCGGGCGTGCCGTGGTCCATCGACGTCGACCCTGAATCGCTCCTGTGAGGCATCCGGCGAGATCGTTTCGTGCCGAGTTTCTCGTTCGGACGTAGGATCGGCGTGACGGCCGCGCACGCATCGGCGGCCCGTCGCACCCGAGGAGAGCACCCCATGACCGACGATCTGACGAACCGAACCGGCGAGCCCGAGATGGGCTCGTCCACCGACGAGACGTTTGCCTGGACCGAGCCCGACGCCAAGTCGAGCGACGCCAACGCCAAGGCCCGCGAGTGGATCGCGCAGCTCCAGGCGATGATGGAGAACCTCGCGACGCAGGCGGCCCCGGTCGTCCGCGAGGTCGGCGCCAAGGCCGCTGAGCTCGCGGCGATGGCAGGCGAGAAGGCCGGCCCCGTGGCCCAGAAGGCCGCGGAGATGACCGGCCAGGCCGGCCAGAAGCTCGCCGGCAAGTCGCGCGAGATGGCCGACCAGTGGCGTAAGGACGCGGCAGCCGCCAAGGGCGCCGTGACCGAGACGACCGCGGACATCGCCGAGTCCGCCGAGTCCGCGGCAGATGCCGTGACCTCCGACGAGCGGACCATCTCGGGCGTCGGCTGACCCCGGCTCCACCCCGACTCACCCGCGGCCCCGATCGGGGCGAGCGCCGCACGCGACCGCTAAACTCGGCCGCATGAGCGTTCGCCCCATCGTGACCCTCGGGGACCCCCGCCTCCGGATCAAGGGCCAGCCCGTCTCGAGCTTCAACAAGTTCCTTCACGGGCTCCTCGACGACCTGACCCACACCATGCGCGACGCGCCCGGCGTGGGACTCGCCGCGCCCCAGATCGGAGAGGCGTTGAGCGTCTGCGTGATCGAGGTCGAGGATCGGCTCCACGAGCTCGTGAACCCCCGGATCGTCCGCTCCGAGGGCGACGATCGCGACCTGGAGGGCTGCCTCTCGATCCCGGGGTACGCCGCCTACGTGACCCGTCGCGAGAAGGTCTGGGTGGTCGCCCAGGACCGCCGAGGGCGCAAGATCAAGGTTGCCGGCTCCGGCCTCCTCGGGCGCGCCTTCCAGCACGAGCTGGACCACCTCGACGGCAAGCTCTACATCGACTACCTGGACTCCATGGACGAGCTGATCCCGGTCGGGCGCGGTGACAGCGAGATCGAGGGCGGCGCGTCCCAGCGCGACGGCGAGGACGCCGCCGTTCGAAGCCCCGCCCTGGCATGACCGCCGGCGCGGCGCCCGTGCGGGCGTCCGGCCCGGCTCGGACGGTCTTCTTCGGATCGGGGGCGTTTGCCGTGCCCATCCTCGAAGCGCTGCTGGATCACCCCCGGATCGAGGTCGTCGGCATCGTGACCGCGCCAGACCGTCCCGCCGGCCGCGGCCGGACGCTGTTGCCGACGCCCGTCGCCCTGAAGGCCCGCTCGATGTGGGTGCCGCTCCTGCAGCCGGCCCGCGTCCGGGCTCCCGAGGCGATCGCGGAGATCGCCGCCTTGCAGCCCGAGCTCGGCGTGCTCGCGGACTACGGGCAGATCGTGCCGGAGGAGCTGCTGGCGCTCTCACCCCGCGGCATCCTGAATGTCCATCCGTCCCTCCTGCCGCGGCACCGCGGCGCGACGCCGGTTCCGGCCGCGATCGCGGCGGGCGACGAGGAGACCGGCGTCTCGCTGATCCGGATGGATGCGGGTGTCGATACGGGGCCGATCGTCGCCGCCAGCGCCTGGCCGCTCGACGGCACGGAGCGCACCCCGGAGCTCGAGACCCGGGCGGCCCGCGAGGGCGCCGCGCTCCTGGCGGCCTCCATCGATGGCTGGCTCGATGGCTCGCTCCGCGCGGAGCCCCAGCCCGAGGGGGGCGCCACGTTGACGCGGACCTTCCGCAAGTCTGACGGCCGGCTGAACCCGAGCCTGCCGGCCGCGGAGCTGGAGCGGAAGGTCCGAGCGCACGCGCCCTGGCCGGGAACGTTCGTCGAAACGGAGCAGGGCCGGGTTGCGATCCTCGCCGCCTCGACCGCCGCAACGGCGCCCGAAGACGAGCCGGGCCAGCTGGTTGAGCACGACGAGCGACTGGCGATGGCCACGGCAGATGGCCGCCTCGTGCTCGAGCAGGCGCAGCGGGAGGGCCGGCGCCCCACCGACGGCCGTGAGTTCCTGCGGGGCCAGCGAGCACTCGTGGGCACGCGGGTCGGTGCACCTGCCGGGAAGGTGGCGGCGACGTCGGAATCCGCCGAGACCACCGAGGCCGTGGCGTCGTGAGCGCGAGCACGGTCGGCGCGCCGCGACCGCGACCCGACACGCCGGCCAAGGCCCGCGGAGCGACCCGCTATGCCGCGGACCGCCACGTCCAGGGCCTGCTCCACGCCAGGCTCGTGCTGGCGCCGCGGGCGCATGCCCGGATCCTGTCCATCGACCGGACCGCGGCGCTCGCGCTTCCCGGTGTCGTCGCCGTCCTCGTCGCCGAGGATCTGCCGCTCAAGACCGACGGCGTGGATCGCCTGTCCGTGCCCCTCGCCCGCAGTGAGGTCGTCTTCGGCGGACAACCCGTCGCGATGGTCGTCGCCCGATCGCCCGAGGCCGCCGCAGACGCCGTGGAGCTGGTCGACGTTCGCCTCGATGCGCTCCCCCCCGCGGTGGATCCGGAGGCCGCGATGCAGCCGGGCGCGCCACTGGCCCGGATCGACCTGGCGGGCGATGCGGATCGGACGGGCTCCATGGACGCCCAGACCCACGCCGGCGTCGGGGGCGGCGGCGACACCTCGATCGATGCCGAGGACCTGTCAGAGAACGTCACGGGACGGTATCGCTACCTCGACGGGGACGTCGACGCGGGGCTCGCCGGTGCCGCGGTGGTCCGGGAGGGCCGCTTCACCACGGCCTGGATCCACCAGGGCTATCTCGAGCCCCTGACCTGCACGGCCTGGCTGGACGAGGACGACACGCTCGTCGTCGAGACCTCGACCCAAGCCTTGTTCGGCGCCCGCAACGAGGTCGCCAAGGCGCTCGGTCTGCCCCAGCGCCGCGTTCGGGCGATCGCCGCGCCGCTCGGCGGCGCGTTCGGTGGGAAATGGCCGCTCATCGACACGCTCGTCGCGGCCGCGGCGCTCAAGCTCCGCCGGCCGGTCCGGCTGGCGGCGACGCGGTCGGAGGACTTCGCCGCCTCGAACCCGGGGCAGCCGTTCACGACATGGGTCCGGATCGGCGCGGACGCGGAGGGCCGCTTCCTCGGACTGGCCGCGCAGGTCGTGGCTGACGCGGGCGCGTTCGAGGAGGGGAGCGCGGAGTCTCTCGCCGGCGTGCTCCTCGCCGGACCCTACGCCTGGCCGGCCTTCGACATCCGGGCGTACGGCGTTCGCACGAACCGATTCGGCGTGGGCGCGTATCGCGCCCCGAGCGGGCCGCCGATGGCTTTCGCCCTCGAATCCCTCGTCGATGAGGTCGCTCGCGAGCTCGACATGGACCCGATCGAGCTCCGGCGGCGCAACCTCGCCCCGGAGGGCTCGCCAACCGTGGATGGCGAATCCTGGTCGCCCCACGGAGCCGCCGAGGTGCTCGACGCGCTGGAGGCCGCGCCGTCCTGGGTCGGCAGGTCCGCCGCGACCGACGCCGCCGCCAACGGCCCGGGTGAGTCCGGTGATCTGGTCGAGGGCGTCGGGGTGGCGCTCGGGTACTGGCCCGGCGCGACGAACGCGGCGGCCGCGGCCTGCCGGATGTCGCCGGACGGGAGCGTGCAGGTCCTCACCGGCGTCGCGGACATGTCCGGCGTCGCCGGTGGCTTCCAGGCGATCGTCGCGGACATCCTCGGCGTCGATCCGGCCGTGGTCCAGGTCCAGACCCTCGATTCGAGCGCCGCGCCGGCGTCGCCGGGCAGCGGTGGCAGCACCATCACGTATTCCTCGGGACGGGCGATCCACAAGGCAGCCGAGGCGGTCGCGGAGCGCCTGCTGGATGCGGCCGCCCTCCAGCTCGAGATCTCGGTGGAGGACCTCGAGCTGGTCGACGGCACGGTTCGCCCGCGCGGGACGCCGGAGCGCGCGATCCCGCTCGCCAAGCTCGTGCGCGGCCACGCCCGCGCCGGGCGCGCGCCGCTGGAGGGCCACGGCCGGGCAGACGAGCCGAGCATGGCGCCGTCGGTCGCGGGCCACGTTGCCCGGGTGCGGGTGGATCGCGGGACCGGCGCGGTGACGGTGCTGAAGGACCATGTCGTGCAGGACGTGGGCCGGGTCCTGAACTCGGCCCTCGTCGCCGGGCAGCAGCACGGGGCCGCGGCCCAGGCCATCGGCTGGGCGACGCTCGAGCAGCTCGTCCACGACGGCAACGGCCAGCTCCTCTCCGGGACGTTCCTCGATTACGCCCTCCCGCGGGCAGAGGAGATCGGATTCCTGGAGACCACCAGCGTGGAGGTGCCCGCTCCGGACGGGCCTCTCGGAGCCAAGGGCATCGGCGAGGCGCCGGTCATCGCCGGAGCGGCGGCCATCGCGAACGCCATCGCGGCCGCGGCGGACATCCGGCTGCGGGCGCTCCCGATGAGCCGGCCCCGGGTTTGGCGAGCGCTGCTCGATCGGGACGGGCGCGCCGTCGACAAGGAGATCGGCCCGTCGTGACCAGGCTCCCGGTGCTCGACCTCGCCGCCCCGGCGACCGACCGGCGCCCGGGTCTGTCGGGGCTGGAACCCGCGGAGCTCGAGTCGTGGCTCCAGGCGAACGGTGAGGCCGGCTATCGGGCTCGCCAGATCCTGGACGCCGTCTGGCGCGGCAGCGCCGGGGCGGCCACCGAGGTGACCACCCTCCCGCGGCATCTGGTCGCGAGCCTGGAAGGATCGTTCCGCTGGTCCACTGTCGAGGACGAGGCGGTGATCCTCGCCGACGGCGGCCAGACCGAGAAGACGCTCCACCGGCTGGCGGACGGCTCGACGATCGAGTCGGTCCTGATGCACTACCCGGCTCGGCCCGGTCAGAAGGCCCGGCACACGCTCTGCATCTCCAGTCAGGGCGGTTGCGCGGTCGGCTGTCCCTTCTGTGCGACCGGCGAGCTCGGGTTCGGTCGCGACCTCGAGACCGCCGAGATCCTCGACCAGGTCCGTGCCGCCGTCCGGCGGCTCTCGGCCCGCGAGGACGGGGCGCACCTCACCAACATCGTCTTCATGGGCATGGGCGAACCGCTCCTCAACCTCGATCGGGTGCTGGAGGCCGTCGCGGCGCTCAACGACCCGGCGCGCCTCGGGCTCGGCGCGCGACACATCACGGTCTCGACGTCGGGCGTGGTCCCGGGCATTCGTCGCCTGACCGCGCTCGGGCCCCAGTTCACCCTCGCGGTCTCGCTCCACGCGGCCCGCGACGCCCTGCGTGACGTCCTCGTGCCGCTGAACCGGCGCTGGCCGGTCGCCGAGGTCGTCGCGGCGGCCCGCGATCACGCCCGCGCGACGGGCCGGCGGATCAGCTACGAGGTCACGATGATCGGCGGCGTCAACGACACCGAGGCCGACGCCGAGGCCCTCGCGAACCTCCTACGCGGCGACCTCGCCCACGTCAACCTGATCCCGATGAACCCGGTCGCCCACACGCCGTGGCAGGCGAGCCCGATGCCGGTGATCGAGCGGTTTGCCGAGCGCGTCCGGGCCGAGGGCATCTCCGTGACGATCCGCCGGAACCGGGGCCAGGAGATCGGCGCCGCGTGCGGCCAGCTCGCGGCCGAGCGGGCAGGGGAACCGGCGGCCCCGGCCGTCGCCCGTCGTCGCCGCCGGCTCGAGGCGGAGAGCGCCCGCGCGCTCCTCGGCGAGCGCAGCAACGAGCCGGTTCCCGCCGGGGTGGACCGATGAGGCGCGAGCCGCCGCGCCGAGGCGTCGCCGCGACCCGCGACCAGGTCTCGACGGCCCGCGCCCGGATCGCTGCGAGCATCCTCGACGCGGATCTCGGGAACCTCGCCCACGCGGTCGTTCGCGCCGAGCGCGAGGGCGCCGACAGGATCCACCTCGACGTGATGGACGGCCACTTCGTCCCGAATCTCACCTTCGGGGCGAAGATGATCAAGGCCCTCCGCCGTCGGACCCGCGTCCCATTCGACGCCCACCTGATGATCGCCAACCCCGGGCAGTACATCGAGGAGTTCCTCGATGCCGGCTGCGACTCCGTGACGATTCACGTCGAGATCGAGGAGCCGATCGAGCCGACGCTCCGGGCGATCCGTGGCGCGGGCCGCGCGGCGGGCCTGGCCGTGAAGCCCAAGACCCCGCTGACCGCCCTGGAGGCCTACCGACGGCTCCTGGACATCGTGATGATCATGACCATCGAGCCGGGCTTCGGCGGGCAGGCGCTGATGCCGGACATCGCCCGCGGCAAGCTCCTCCAGGCGCGCGAGTACCTCTCCCACAAGCTCCACGGGGGCGAGATTCACGTCGACGGCGGGGTCAACCGGGACACGGCGGAGCTCGTGGGGTCGCTCGGCGTGGACATCCTCGTCGTCGGCTCGGCGCTGTGGCTCAAGGGCCGCGACATGGCCCGCGAGATTCGCCTCCTGCGGGCGCTCGCCGACGAGGGCTACCAGTTCGGGCTGAATGGCGGTGTGCCGCCGATCCCGCGCGACAGCATGACGACGTTCGCGACGCTCCAGCGGGCGCATGCCCGAACGCTCCGCGACGAGGTCGAGGCGGCGGGTATCCCGGTGCTGCTGTTCCGCTCGCGCGAGGACCCGGCAGACATGGACGACGAGGTCCGGCGCTGGGACCTCCTCATCCCGACGTCCGCGGAGGCAGCGGCGACGGAACGATTCGCCAAGCGCCGCACGGTCCTCGAGCTCACCCGTGCCGGGGATTCCGACCGAGGCGCCGCGCCGGCGCCCGCCCCGCGCTCGCCGGCCTGACGTGCGAGCGCTGCTCCAGCGCGTGTCTCGAGCCTCGGTCGCGACGGGCGGGCACCAGATCGCCGCCGTTGGCCCGGGGCTCCTGATCCTGCTCGGAGTCGGCCACACCGATGACGACGCCGTTGCCGACGGCCTTGCCCGGCGCGTCACCGAGCTGCGGATCTTCGCGGACGCGGAAGATCGGACCAATCGCTCCATCCTGGACATCGCCGGCGCGGCGCTCGTGGTCAGCCAGTTCACGCTGTACGCCGATACCAGCCGAGGTCGCCGCCCCGGGTTCACCGGCGCGGCGCCACCGGACCTCGCGGACCAGCTCTACCAGCGCTTCGCCGCGGCGCTCCGGGCCGCCGGCGTGGCGGATGTCCAGACGGGGTCGTTCGGGAGCGAGATGGCCGTCGAGCTCGTGAACGACGGACCGTTCACGATCTGGTTGGACACCGACGTCAGGGCGGTCAGCGGCTAGGGGCCAACTCCCATACGGAGACATGCTGGCGGCTCTCGCTGGTGAAGGGCTCGCGGCTCCAGCCGGCCCAGCGGTCCGCGAGCCGCATCCCGGCCATCGCCGCCATGAGGTCGAGCTCGGACGGCCAGACGTAGCGGAACGGCACGGACAGCCGTTGGACACGGTCGCCGACCATCTCGAAATGGTGGGAGGTCAGCCCCTGGTTGGCAACGTCGTACTCGTCGAAGCCCCAGCGGGTGTCGCCGACGAGGAACGGCAGGACGGTTTCGCCCGGCGGCAGCCGTCGGAGCTCCGGGATGCCGACCTCGATCACGAACCGACCGCCGGGCCGGAGATGCCGGGCGACATTCCGGAAGCACGCGACCTGGGCGGCCTGCGTGGTCAGGTTGAGGATGGTGTTGAAGACGAGGTAGGCCAGCGAGAACGTCCCGGGGCTCCCAACGGTCGCGGTCGAGAAGTCGCCGATCGTGACCTCGATGTCGCGACCGCCCGGCTTGGCCCGGAGGCGCCTGACCATCGCCCGCGACCGGTCGATCCCGCTGACGCGGATCCCCCGGGCGGCCAGTGGGACGGCGATCCGACCCGTGCCGATGCCCAGCTCAAGCGCGGACCCGCGGTCGGCCAGCTCCTCGAGCAGGTCGACCGTCGATCGGATCGTCTCGGGATCGAACTCGGGGTCGTTGGACTGGTCGTAGCGGCGGGCCACCCGCTCGTCGAAGAAGCCGTCGTCGCTCACCACTGCCGCCTCCACCGCAAGGCCCACACCACCGACCAGGCGAACAATCCGAGTCCGCCCCCGAGCAGCAGGAGACCCGGCCAGAGGAGGAAGTTCCCGGGGCCGGTCCGGCAGTCCGGTGGTTCGCACGGCAGGCCCGCCGGGATGAGCCCGACGAGGGTGAGCGCGGCGCCGCCGAGCACCAGGAAGAGCGACGAGATGAACGCCAGGAGTACCGGGGACATGCCCTGACCGAATGCGCCACGGGCGTTCACCAGGACGGCCGCCATTGCCACGAAGAGGACAAACGACGTCAGGGGATGGAACGGGAGGACCAGGAGCCCCGCCGTGGCCAGGAGGACCGCGATGACCCGATGCGCCACCAGGGCGTCCGGGCGAATGTCGCCTAGCGGGCGGACTTCGTCGCGGTCCGCCGGCAGCGGGTGCAGACGAGCTCGCGCGTGGGCGTGCCGCCGTCCTTGGAGAGCATCGTGGGCTGGAGGTTCGGCTGGTAGCGGCGATGGGCGCGCACCCGGTTGGAGCCGGATGACTGGGGGTTGAAGCCGCCCATGGAGACCTTGCCGCAGACCGCGCAGGAACGAGCCATTTGGGTGATGAACCTCGGGATGATCAGGGAGGGCGTCCGGGCCTGTCCGGCCTGAACGGGGCGGTACTATACCACGCACCCCGGGCCATCCCGGGAGCTCGCGCCAGCGGGCAGGCTTGCGTCGGAGGCGCGCCTCGCGCGGCGCAGCAGGGAGGGTCGGTGCCGAAGCAACCCATCGCCGGGCGGGCGCTCGTGACCCGCCGCGCGGTGATCGACATCGTTCGAGGGGTGACGCTCGGCTCGTACGGGGTTGCCGGGTTCGCCGGCAACTGGGCGGATCGCGTCCTCGGCTGGATCGAACAGCGACCCGGCGGCCTCCGCGTCTCGGTTGCGGGCGGAAGCCTGTCGATCCGCCTCCACCTCCGGGTTGCGCATGGTCTTCCGATCGCGGAGGTCGCCCGGCAGGTGGACCTGGCCGTTCGCCACGCGATCCGGACCGCGCTCGGGCGAGAGGTGGCTCAGCTCTCCATCCGGGTCGCCCGCCTGGAGCTCCACCCCGGCGGGGAACCGCCCCATCCGCGCCCGCACCCCGAGCTCGGCCCGTCGGACCTGGCGGACAGCGGCACGGACGTCCCCGGTGGAGCACTCGCTGATGGTCCGCCGATCGTGCGACGGCGCCGGCCTGCTCGGCGCGTTCCGGGCGGCGGTGGCGGGCCTCGAGGCGAGCGTCGACGAGGTCAACGCCCTCAACGTCTTCCCCGTGCCCGACGGCGACACGGGCTCGAACATGATGGCCACCGTGCGAGCGGCGCTCGCGGAGGCCGAGGCGCTCGGGCCGACGGTGTCCGCCGAGCGCGTCGCCGCCGCCGCCGCCTTTGGGGCGCTGATGGGGGCGCGGGGCAACTCAGGCGTGATCACGAGCCAGATCCTGCGCGGCCTTGCCGAAGGCCTGGCGGGGAAGACCAGGTTCAACGCGCTGGACCTCGCGAACGCGCTGGACCAGGGGACGAAAGCGGCCTACGGCGCCGTCGCGAAGCCCGTCGAGGGCACGATCCTCACGGTCATCCGGGAAGCCTCGTCGGCGGCCGTGACGGCCGCCGAGCGCGAGCGGACGCTGGACGCCGTGATGGGCGGCACGCTCAAGGCGGCCCACGCCGCGGTGGCGAAGACGCCATCCCTCCTGCCGATCCTGCGCGAGGCCGGCGTCGTGGACTCGGGCGGGCAGGGCCTCTTCCGCCTCATGGAAGGGGCGAACGCGTTCCTCACCGGCGCGGTCACGATCTCGGCGCCGCGACTTGCTCCCGCGGGCGCAAACGTGGCTGCGGCCGCCGCGGCAGCGGCAGCCGCAGGGCATGCGCCTCCAGCGATGTCCGGTGCCCACCACGGCGCCCCGCCCGGCGCCGGGATGCGCGACGAGGGTTTCGGGTTCGAGACGATGTTCCTGGCCCGGGCGGCACCGGGCAACAGCCTCGATGTCGACGCAATCCGGGTCCACTACGAATCGATCGGCGAATCGGTCCTGGTGGCCGGCGATGGCCGCGCGATCAAGGTCCACATCCACAACGAGCGGCCCGACCAGGTCCTGGCCTATGCCCTCGGGCTCGGCGGCCAGCTCTCGAAGATCACGATCGAGAACCTCGACCTCCAGACGAGCGATGTCCGCGAGACACGGGCGGCTGCGTTCGCGGCAGACGGCACCGACGGCGTCGCCGCGCAGGCTTCGACCGATGGCTCGACGAATGGGTCGGCACCGGCCGCGCCGGGTGCGGCCACGGTCCCCCTGGCCGTTGTCGCCGTCGCCGCGGGCGAGGGCCTGGCGGCGATCTTCCGCGACTTCGGGGTCCACCGTGTCGTGTACGGCGGCCAGACTGCCAACCCGAGCACCGGCGAGCTGCTCGAGGCGGTCCAGTCGGTGGACGCCCGCGAGGTCCTCCTCCTGCCCAACAACCCGAACGTGGTCCTCGCCGCGCGTCAGGTCGCCGCGATGACCGATCGGCCGGTCGCGGTCGTGGCAACCCGCAACGCCGCGGAGGGCTTCGCCGCGCTCCTCGCCCTCGATCCGGACAAGGGCGCGCTCGAGAACGCACCCGAGATGACCACCGCAGGGCGAGGGATCCAGACGCTGTCCGTGACCGAGGCGGTCCGGGACGCAACGATCGGGGGCAAGAAGGTCCGCCTCGGCCAGACGATCGCGCTCGACCCCGACGACGGCCTCGTCGCGGTGCACGACGAGCCCCAGACGGCCGTGCTCGAGGCGATCAAGGCGCTGAGCGACGGCTTCGAGCTGATCACGATCTATTACGGCGACGGCGGCGACCTTGAGACGACCGAAGAGCTCGCTCGAAGGATCCACGACCTCGGGACCGGCGCGGAGGTGGAGGTCCTCCACGGCGGCCAGCCCCACTACCGCTACCTGATCTCGGCCGAGTAGGGGTGGGGGAGCGAGGGTCCGCCAGCCGCGGTCCACGTCGTCCCACGGCGAGCCCAGGGCGCCCCGCCGCGAGCGCAACCCGCACCCCCAAGACGCCCCCGGTCCCGCCGCCGACCGGCGCAGCCCTCCTCGAGGCCCAGCTCGCGAAGTCCGGGCTCCCGGCCGCCCCGATCCTCGGCCGGGTCGGTCGCCGGCTCGGCCTGACCACGGTCCGTGACCTGCTCTTCCACCTGCCCCGGCGATACGACGACCTCCGCGAGATGCGCAAGCTCGGGGAGCTCGCCGGGCTCGAGGACGGCGAGGTGGTCTCGGCCCGCGCGCGGGTCGTCGACGTCCGGGTGGAGGCGTCGTTCCGACGGCGCGTCCAGCGGACCATCGCCGTGCTCGAGGACGACACCGGCACGATTGAGGCGACGTGGTTCGGGCGGCGCTACATCGAGCGGCGGCTCCATGTCGACGATCGCGTGATCGTCTCGGGCAAGCTCAAGCACTTCGGCCGGAAGCGGACCCTCGACAACCCCGACTTCCAGCCGGAGGGCCGCGACGACGAGCTCCTCCACGTGGGCCGGATCGTGCCCGTGTATCGCCTCACGGCGGGCCTGACGGCGAACCGCCTCCGCGTCGCCATCCGGGACGCGCTCGACAAGGCCGGTCGGGACTACCCGGAATACCTGGACGGCGAGCTCCGCGACGGCGAGCACCTGGCGCCCATCGGTGAGGCGCTCGAGCAGGCCCACTACCCCGCAACGTTCGAGGGCCGCGACGCCGCACTGGACCGGATTGCCTTCGATGAGCTGCTGGCGCTGCAGGTGGGGATGGTCGGGCGCCGGCGGCAGCGCGGGCGCGACGCGGCGCGGCCGATCCCCGTCGACGACGCGACCGACCGTGAGCTCCACGCCGCCCTCACTGGATCGATCGGCCGGAAGCTGGGCCGCGACGTCGCGCTCACGCCAGACCAGGCCTCGGCGATGGGCGAGATCCGCGCCGACCTCGAACGGCCGACCCCGATGCTGCGCCTCCTCCAGGGCGACGTCGGCTCGGGCAAGACCGCGGTGGCCGCGTATGCGCTGGCGGCGGCGGCCCGCGCCGGCCTGCAGGGCGCGCTCCTCGCGCCGACCGATCTTCTCGCCCGCCAGCATCACCGGACGCTGACCTCGCTGCTCGAAGACGTCGGACTGCCCGTCGAGGTCCTGACCGGCTCGATGCCCGCGGCGGCGACCCGCCGGACCCTCGAGCTGGTCGCGTCGGGCATGGCCCAGGTCGTCGTCGGCACGCACGCCCTGATCCAGGACCGGGTGGCGTTCGCGGGCTTGGGGGTGGTCGTGATCGACGAGCAGCACCGGTTCGGGGTCGAGCAGCGCGGCCAGCTGGAGGCGAAGGCCGGCGGCCGCCGGGCGCCGCACGTCCTGCTCATGACCGCCACGCCGATTCCGAGAACGCTGGGCCAGGTCCTCTACGCCGACCTCGACGTCTCCAACCTCCGGACGCCGCCCGAGGGCCGGCTGCCGATCCGGACCGGCCTTCGCCGACCCGACGAGCTCGAGGGCACCTGGCAGAAGGTCCGCGAGGAGGCCGGGGCCGGCCACCGGACGTTCGTCGTCGTGCCGCTGATCGACGAGGCGGAGGACGCCGACGAGCCCGACGGCCGGGCAGGTGGCGACGCCGGACCCGTCGGGTTCTGGGACGCCTCGGCGCCGGCTGCCGAGGCGGAGGTGGTGCGCCTTCGCGACGCGCTCGCGCCCCTGCGGGTGGGGCTGGTCCATGGCCGAATGAAGGCCGCCGACCGCGATGCCGAGATGGCCCGGTTCCGCGATGGCGATCTCGACGTGCTCGTCGGGACGACGGTCGTGGAGGTCGGGGTCGACGTTCCCGAGGCCACGATGATGATCGTCCAGGGGGCGGACCGATTCGGGCTCGCGCAGCTGCACCAGCTCCGGGGACGCGTCGGGCGCGGCGAGGCGGCGTCGTTCTGCGTGCTGGTCTCCGACTCCGCCGATGAGACGGCTCAGGCGCGGCTCAAGGCAGTCGCCGAGATCCGCGACGGCTTCGAGCTCGCGGAGAAGGACTGGGAGCTGCGCCGCGAAGGCGACGTGCTGGGTCTCGTCCAGAGCGGCCTGCCCCGCCTCCGGGTGGCCTCGCTCCAGCGCGACGATCATCGTGAGCTGGCCGTTCGAGCCAGGGCCGCTGCGGAGGCGGCGCTGGACGAGCGCGGTGAGCTCCGGTCCGGGCACGAGCGCCTCGCCCGGGAGCTCACCTCGGGCTGGCTTGCACGGGTGGCCGCGGCCGAGCCCGCGGGCGCCGCGTGACGGAGAGCCGTCGCCAACCAGGGCCGGCGCGGGCTCCGCGAAGCCCCACCGCCCCCGGTGGCGCGGGTCGGGTCATCTCGGGCGCCGCGCGCGGGCGGCGGCTGGCCGCGCCGGGAGCCGGGACGCGGCCTCTCGGGGACCGGGTCAAGCAGAGCCTCTTCGCGATCCTCGAGCCGGAGGTTCGCGACCGGTCGTTCCTGGACGTGTTCGCGGGCAGCGGCGCCGGCGGGATCGAGGCCCTCTCCCGCGGCGCAGCCGACGCGGTCTTCGTCGAGCAGCACGTGGCGGCGCTCCAGACGATCGAGCGGAATCTCCGGACCGCCAGCCTCCTCGGCCTCAGGGCGAGGCTCGTCAAGGGGGACGCGATCGCGTGGCTGGCCGAGCCCGAGGCGGCGCGTGGCTTCGCCGCGATCCTCGTGGACCCGCCCTACGACCGGCCGGAGCTCCTCGAGCGGGCCCTCGAGCGAATCGGCGGGCGAGGCCCGGGCTCCGTGCTCGCCAGCGACGGCGTCGTGGTCGCCAAACATTTCCAGAAGGCCCCGCCGAGCGCCGAGTTCGGGCTGCTACGATCCGGCCGAGCGCTCCGATTCGGCGACACGACCCTGACCTTCTACCGCTGGGTCGCCGCCCCCGAGGGGCAGGAGGACCGATGAGCGTCGCGATCTACCCGGGCTCGTTCGACCCGGTCACGAACGGCCATCTCGACATCCTCGCCCGGGCGCTCGCCGTGTTCGACCAGGTCGTCGTCGCCGTTCTCGCGAACCCCCGCAAGTCGCCGCTGCTTCCGGCCGAGACCCGAGTTGCAGTCCTCGAGACGGCCATCCGCGAGGCCGGCATCGACCCCGGGCGCGCCTCCGTGACCACGTTCGACGGCCTGACGGTCGACGCGGCGCACGTCCACGGCGCCCGCTCGATCGTCCGCGGGCTCCGCGCGATCTCGGACTTCGAGATGGAGCTCCAGCTCGCCCACAACAACCGGGCGCTCGCCGCCGACGTCGACTCGGTCTTCTTCATGACCGCGGTCCAGAACGGCTACGTCAGCTCCAGCCTGGTCAAGGAGATCGCCCAGTTCGGCGGCGACATCTCGTCGATGGTCCCGCCCGCAGCGGCGACGGCGCTCGGCGCGCTGCCTCGCCCGCGCTGAGCACGTCCTCGCGCCGAGCACGCCGGCGCCCGCGCTGCGACGGCCGCGCGTGCCATAATCCGGCCGCGTGGACATCATGTTCCTTCTCGAGCGGCTTGAGTCGCAGATCGCGACCGGCACCGGCGTTCCCCGGACCCGCAAGGTCCTCGTCGACAAGGACGCCATCCTCGATTTGATCGACCAGCTGCGCGTGGCCGTGCCCGAGGAGATCCACGCCGCCAAGCGGATCAATGCCGAGAGCGAGCGGATCATCGAAAAGGCCAACGACGAGGCCGGCCGGATCAACGCCCGGGCCCAGGAGCAGGCGACCTTCCTGATCGGGGAGCGGGGCCTGACGGAACGAGCGGAGGCCGAGGGTCGCCAGATCGTCACCGAGGCGATGCAGGCGGCCGACAACATCCGCCTCGGGGCCGATTCCTACGCCGCCCAGATTCTCGAGAGCCTCGAAGCGGAGGTCCGCAAGGCCCTCGCCGGGATCGAGAAGGGCATCGAGGTCCTGGACATCCGCCAGGCGGAGCTCCGCGGCGACGAAGCCGAGGCCGTGCCCGCGGAACCCGAGGCCATGGATGCCGCCGCGAAGGACGTCGATGCTTGGCCAGAGGCGAGCGAGGACGAGCTCTTCCTGCGCGAGGAGGACGCGGGCCAGACCGTCCCGCGATGACCGCGCCCGCACCGCTCGTCTACCCGCTGGCGGGCCTCCTGTCCGAGCCGGCCGGATCGGACCGGCACTACGAGATCCATGGCGCCACCATCCGCCTGCTCGACGACCTTCGCCTCGTCGAGCCCCTCGAGGGCCGGATGCGGATCTCCCGCACGAACCGTGGCGTGCTCGTCGACGCCACCCTGTCGACGGCCATCGCCGGGAGCTGCTCCCGGTGCCTCCGCGACATCGAGATCCCGACGACGGTCGAGCTCCGGGAAGAGGCGCTGCCCTCGGTCGACGTTGGCAATGGACACCCCATCGGACTCGAGGTCGAGCCGGACATCGCGCGGCTCTCGGACCACCACGAGCTGGACCTGGGCGCGCTCGTCGCCGAGGCGATCTCACTGCTGGAGCCCATCGCCCCGCTGTGCGAGCCGGACTGCCCCGGCCTGTGCGTCGTCTGCGGTGAGCGGCTCGGACCCGGCCATGTCGCCCATCCGGAGGACAACATCGACCCGCGGCTGGCCGCGCTGCAGGGCTTTCGGGTCGACGGCGAAGACGAGAGCGAGTAGACTCCGCGCTCGGTCCCCGGAGCCGCGACGCTCCCGGACCCATCCCGAATGACAACCTCGCGCTCACGCACGCGCGGCTCGGCCGCCAACCGGCGGTCGCGCATCGAAAGGAGCAGCACTCACCATGGGCGTGCCCAAGCGCAGGGTCTCCCACGCTCGGCAGGGCGAACGGCGCTCGCATCTGGCGCTGACGCTTCCCCAGCTCGAGGAATGCCCGCACTGCCACCAGCCGAAGCGCAGCCATCGGGCCTGCCTCAACTGCGGCTACTACGGCGGCCGTCCCGTGCTCGAGATCAAGGCTCCGAAGGAAGACACCCCCCAGGCCCAGTAGGGTGAGCAACGGCGCCGGCCACCGGGGAATCCGGCTCGCGGTCGACGCCATGGGCGGTGATCACGGCGTCACCGAGATCGTTCCGGGGTCCATCGATCACGCCATCGCCCATCCCGAGGACCGCGTCCTCCTCGTCGGCGATCCCGCGCGGATCGAGGCAGCCGCGCCGTCCCGGCCGCTCCCGTCCAACGTTGAGATCGTGGCCGCGAGCCAGGTCATCGAGATGGACGAGCACCCGGCCCTCGCGCTGCGCGAGAAGAAGGACGCCTCGATCACGGTCGCCTGCGACCTCGTCCGTTCCGGGCGCGCGGATGCCGTGATGACCGCCGGCCACACCGGGGCCGCGATGGCCGCCGCGGTGCTCCGAATCGGGCGGCTCGCGGGCGTCGATCGGCCGGCCCTCGCCGTCCAGATGATTCGAGCCGGCCGCCCCTTCGTCCTCCTCGACATCGGCGCCAACCCCGATTCCACGCCCGAGAACCTGCTCCAGTACGCCCGGATGGGCACGATCTTCGCGGAGCGGGTGGTCGGCGTGCCAAACCCGCGGGTCGCGCTCCTGTCGATCGGGGAGGAGAAGGGCAAGGGCGACGCCCGGATCGCCCGGGCCACGGAGCTGCTGGACGCGTCCAGCCTCAACTTCATCGGCAACGTCGAGGGCAAGGACCTGACGACGGACCACGCCGACGTCGTGGTCACCGATGCCGTCGCGGGCAACGTCGTGATCAAGTTCTTCGAGGGGCTCTCGGCGTTCATCTTCGATCTCTGGCGCGAGGAGTTCCGGCGGGGGATCCGGGGCAAGCTCGCGTATCTGCTGATGCGATCGGGCATCGGACGGATCCGGAAGGTCTTCGACTACGAGACCGCGGGCGGCTCGCCGCTCCTCGGCGTCAAGGGCGCCGTGATCATCACCCACGGCCGGGCGCGGCGACGGATGATCGGCTTTGCCTGCGCCGTCGCGGCGGACACGGCACGGACCGGCGTCCCCCAGCTGATCGCCGACGCGCTGCGCGAGGACGCACTCGGGAGGCTGCAGGTCTCGGATGCGGCAACGGGCGGAGCAGCAGCTGGGCCCGCGACGGATGTGACGCCCCCCGGCGCTGCCACGTGAGCGTGGCCGATCGGCCCGACGTCGTGGTCCTCGATGGCGACGACGACGCCTCGGACGATTTCGCGCTGGACCCGGGACCCGATCACGCGCCCGTCGCGCCGGACCTCACCGTCGGGCGCGGCGTCATCGTCGAGGTCGCTCGGCTGGCCGCCCTCGAGGTCCCCGAGGTCCTCCGCGTCGCACGCCGCGGTCCGCCATGGCGCGCCTACCTCGCCGGGCCCCCGATCATGGTTCGCGTCCGCGCGGAGGGCGTCAGCGTCAAGCTTCGGATCATTGCCCGCCCCGGCTCGGATCTGGCCGAGACCGGCCGGCTCGTCCGCGACGCCGTCGGGCGGGCGGTCGAACGCCTGCTGGGTCTCGAGGTTCGCGAGGTCACGGTCCTCGTCGACGGCGTCGGCTCGTAGTGGCGCGGCCGGTGCCCCGCAAGCCCGCTCCCGCCGCGCCCGACGCGCCATCGGACCGGATCCGCTCCCTTCGCGCCGGGCGGCGGGTTGCGCTGTCCTCCGTGTTCGAGGCGGATTTCGGCCAGCGGACGGCGACCGCCGTCCTCGAGCGGGCCCTGGCCGAGGTCGAGGCAGACCCGGCGGCCGGCGAGCTGGCGCGCGGGATCGTCGGTGCCGTGGTCCAGCATCGCCTCCGCATCGACGCCCGAATCGAGGTCAGCGCGCCCCAGTATCCGGTCGTCCAGCTGGCCCGGATGGACCGTTCGCTGCTCCGTTGTGCGATCGGCGAGGTGCTATATTCCACGACGCCGGCCCGGGTGGCCATCGCCGAGTGGGTCGAACTTGCCCGGACGTACAGTGGTGACCCGATGCGACGCCTGATGAATGGCGTCCTCGGGCGGATCGCTCGCGAGATGGAAGCCGACCAGACACCCAGCTCCGGAGGAGAGAGCCAGTGGCCAGCACCTACGACCGACTCAAGAAGATCGTCGTCGAGCAGCTCGGCGTCGACGAGGAAGAAGTCAAGCCCGAGGCGTCCTTCGTCGACGACCTGAACGCGGACTCCCTCGACCTCGTCGAGCTGATCATGAGCCTCGAGGAGGAGTTCGGGACCGAGATCTCCGACGAGGACGCGGAGCGCATCCGCACCGTCGGCGACGCCGTCGAATACATCGACGAGCGCAACACCTAGACCTCGACCGCTCGTCGGCTCGAGCGCCACCCAGCCGGGAACGTGGACCGGGCCGACCTCCTCGCCGAGCAGCTCGGTCTCCCAATTCGGGATCGGCGCCTGCTGGCCCAGGCGCTGACCCATACCTCCTGGCTCCACGAGCATCCCGGCGAGGCCGCCGGGCACAACGAGCGCCTCGAGTTCCTCGGCGATGCCGTGATCAACCTCGCCGTGTCCGAGGCGCTGTATGCCCGCCACCCCGACGATGACGAGGGCGTCCTCTCCGCCCGGCGCGCCGCGATCGTGAGCGCCACGGGGCTCGCAGGGCTCGCCGAGCGAATCGACCTGGGCGCCTTCCTGTCCCTTGGCGAGGGCGAGGCCGGCCGGGCCGGGCCGCAGCGACCGTCGATCCTCGCCTCCGGCTTCGAGGCGCTCGCCGGCGCCCTCCTCCTCGACATCGGCTGGGACGCGACGCGCGACTGGATGCTGCACGTGGCCGCCGCCGAGCTCGACGCGGGGCTGCCGCCGGTCCTGCTCAAGAGCCCCAAGAGCCGTCTGCAGGAGGCGACCCAGCGCGCCAGTGGAGGCCGGCCCGCGTACCGCGTCCTGGAGGCGGTCGGGCCGGACCACGACAAGATCTTCCGGGTGGAGGTGTCCGTCGCCGGGGAGGTGCTCGGCATGGGGGTGGGCAGGTCGCGACGCGCAGCGGAGACCGCTGCTGCCGCCGAGGCGGTCGCGGTGCTCGGGGCGCGCGAGGCCGCGGAGCGCGAGGCCGCGGAGCTCGGAGCGAGCGACGCGAGCACGGAGCAGGAGGCCGTCGGGTGACGAAGCCGGCGCGCCTGCTGACGGTCCGCCTCCAGGGCTTCAAGTCGTTCGCGGATCGGACCCACGTCGAGTTCGGGCCGGGGATCAGCGCGGTCGTCGGGCCCAACGGCTCGGGCAAGAGCAACCTCGCGGACGCGCTGCGCTGGGCGCTGGGCGAGCAGGGTCGGGCGCTCCGCTCCCGGAAGTCGGAGGACGTCATCTGGGCGGGCTCCGAGAAGCGACCCGCCGTCGGCATGGCCGACGTCCAGCTGACCCTGGACAACGGCGACGGGCTGCTGCCCGTCGACTACGGGGTGGTCGAGCTCGGTCGGCGCCTGTACCGATCCGGCGAGAACGACTACCTCCTGAATCGCCAGCGGGTCCGGCTCAAGGACCTCGTGGACCTGCTCGATGCAGGGCACATCGCCGAGAACGCGTTCCTGTTCATCGGCCAGGGGATGGTCGACCAGGCCCTCGCGCTCCGGCCCGAAGAGCGGCGCCCGCTGTTCGAGGAGGTCGCGGGCGTCCGCCGGCACGAGCGGCGCCGGCGCCGGGCCGAGGAGCAGCTCGTCGAGTCCGAGGCGAATCTCGCCCGCGTGGACGACATTCTCGCCGAGCTCCGGCCCCAGGCCCGCCGCCTCGGCCAGCAGGCCGAGCAGCAGGCGAGTCGCCGGTCCGCGGCGGACGAGCTCGCGAGCGCGATCCTCCTCTCCGCCCACGGGCGCTGGCACGACGCCGCGACCCGGGCCGCATCATCGGCGGCAGCAGTGACCACCGCCCGTGCGGGCCTTGACGCGGCCAACGCGGAGCTGCTCGAACACGAGCGGGCGATGACCGAGGCGGGCGCGGCCCTCGGCGGTCAGGCGACCGCCGAGGCTGAGGCGAGAAGCGTCCTCGACCGGACCCGCGCCGAGCGGGCCACCCTCCAGCTCCGGGAGGGCCGCAATGGCTCCGACCTCGAGGCCGCGGCGCGGGAGCGAACCCGCCATGCGGAGGGACGGGCAGCCGCGGATGCCGAGCTTGCCGCCGCCAGGGCGATCCTCGCCGAGCCCACGCCGCCGGCGCCCGCGCCGCTGGAGGAGGAGCTCGCCGGCGTCGAGGCCGATCTCGCCGCCGCGGTCAGCGGCGCGGCCGCCGAGCCGGATCCCAAGCTCCAGGCCGCCGATGCCGCCGCGATCCGGCGCCTCGAGGCGGCACGCGCCGAGGAGGGAGCGGCGGCCCGCCGGCGAGCGGCCGACGCCGAGCGGATCGCGACCGACGAAACCCTCCGCGCGGCGGCGGCTTCGGAGCGGCGCGCGGCCTCCGAGACGGAGCGCGCCGCTGCGGTCGCCGCGATGGAGCGGGCGATGGCGGCGGAGGTCGAGGCGCGCGCGGCTCGCGAGACCGCCCAGCAGGCCCTCACGACGGCCGAGGCGGCCGCACGCGTCGCCGCGGACCGCGCCGGTGGAGCCCGGGCAACCCTCTCGGCAATCGCTGCCCGTCTCGCCGATGCCCGCCGCGCCCACGATGCGGCCGAAGGCAGCGGGTTCAGCCGCGCTGCTCGTGCCCGTGGCGGCCGATCCATCGGCGACGGCCTGATCGTGGAGCCCAGCCTCAAGGCTGCGGTCGACGCGGCCCTCGCCGGGCTCGGCCGGGCGCTGGTGCTGCCGCGCGGTGAGATCGCCGCCCTCACCAGCGAACGTGGCGTCGCGATTCCGGTGGAGGCCCTCGCCGCGAAGCCTGCCGCCGGCCGGCAGGACCCCGGTTCGCGACTGGTGGAGGTGGCGAGGTCGCGCGGTGGCGGACCGCTCACCGAGGCCATTCGACGCGACGATGCCGGCGCCGCCACCGCGTTCCTGGCGCGAGCCGTGTGGCTGCCGGAGTCGAGCGACTGCCTCGAGCTCCAGGCCGAGCTGCCGGTCGGTTGGGTCGCCGTGGCGCGAAACGGGAGCCTCGTGGTCGGTGACCTCGCGGCCTGGGTCCAGCCCGATGGCCGGGGCCTGCACCTCCGGGCGGACCTCGACCGCCTGGCCGAGGAGCACGCGGGAGCGGAAGTGACCGCGGCGACGGCCGCAGCCGAGGTTGCGACCGCCGAGTCGGCGGCAAGCCAGGGGCGTGCCGCACTGTCCGCCGCCCGTAACCGCGAGGCGGCGGCATCGGTCGCCCGGCGACGTGCCGAGGAGGTCGAGCGAGCCGCCACGGCGCGGGCCGAGACCGCGGCCAGGGACGCCGCGTGGCTGTCCGCGCAGGCCGAGCGGCTCGTATCCGAAGCGGCCCGGCTGCGCGCTGTGGCGCCCGACGACCAGCCCGATCCCGAGGCGCCTGAGGCGACTGCCAGCGCCGCGTCGACTGCAGCGGCCAGGGCGGACGAGGATGCCGCTCGCCGCCTGGTCCGCCTCCGCGAGCGGCGCGACGCGCTGGCCAGAGAAATTGCGGCCGCCCGGGCGCGGCGCGCCGAGCAGGATCGCCGCCGCGCCCAGGCCGAAGCGGGGATCGCGCTCGCCGAGCGCCAGCTGGCCCAGGCCGCGAGCGCGGCCGCGGACCTCGCCGAGCGGGAGGCCCGGCTCGTGACCGAGCGGGACGAGCTCGCCGGCATCCTCGCCGATGTGGGCCACGCGGTCGCGGCCGCCGAGGCGACCCTCGCCGCCATTCTGGCCGCCGCGGGGACGGAACGGGAGCGGCTGCGTGCCGCCGAGGCCCAGGCGACGGCAGGCCGCGAACGTGCGCGAATCGCGGGGGAGCGAGCGCGCCTGGCGGAGCGTGATGAGGTCGAGGCCCGCATCGCGATCGAGGGCCTCCACGAGCAGCTGCTCGTGGAGCTCGCCGGACTCGGCGCCATCGGCCTCGTCCACCTGCAGGGCGCGGGGGCCGGGCCGATCGAGACGGATCCCTCGCAGCGGGACGCCGACGTGGATCCGGAGGCGCTGGCATCGGCGCTCCGGCTCGCCACCGTCGCCTGGGCCGCGGCACCGCCCCCAACGGATCCGCCCGCGCCGACGCGCCTCGCGACGCTCCGTCGTCGGTTCCACGAGCTCGGCGCGGTCAATCCCTTCGCCGCCGAGGAGTTCGCCGAGGTCAAGGCTCGCCTGGACGGGCTCGAGGCCCAGCGGTCGGACATCCAGTCGGCCATCGAGCGCACCCGCGACCTGATCTCCGAGCTGGACAAGCTGGTGAGCGACCAGTTCCGGCGGACCTTCGAGGCGCTGGAGCGAGCCTTCGACGCGCGCTTCCAGCAGCTCTTCGGCGGTGGCTACGCTCGCCTCCTCCTCACCGACCCGACGGACCTCGCCGCCACGGGCATCGAGATCACCGCGCGGCCGCCGGGCAAGAAGGCCCAGGCGCTGTCGATGCTCTCGGGCGGGGAGCGGGCCCTGACCGCGGTGGCCCTGCTCTTCGCGATGCTGGAGGTCCGGCCGGTCCCGTTCTGCGTCCTCGACGAGGTCGACGCCGCGCTCGACGAGGCGAACATCGGCCGCTTCACCGACGCGCTCCGCGACCTGTCGCACCAGACCCAGTGCATCGTGATCACCCACAACCGCGGCACCATCGAGGCTGCCGACGCGCTGTACGGCGTGACCGTCGGCGATGATTCCGTCAGCCGCGTGATCAGCCTCCGGCTCGACGAGGCCACGGCCATGGCCCGGCGCGGAGGCGGAAGCGGGTCGCGGGCGAGCGAGCCACCCGGCCCTCGCGCTGACCCCGACATGAGCGTGCTCGCCGCCGGTGAGGCGTGACCGAGCAGGACGAGCGCTCCCGCGAGCTCGAGGATGGCCTTCGCCGCAGCCGCGGCGGCTTCATGTCCCGGCTGCGCGTGCTGCTGACCGGTGACTCGATCTCGCCGGAGACCTGGGACGACGTGGAGGAGAGCCTCATCGCCGGCGACGTGGGCGCGACCCTCGCGACGTCGGTCGTGGCTCGAGCCCGTGATCGCGGGGCGCCGGACGGGGCCATCGCGGCGGTGCGCCGCGAGCTCGAGGCAGTGCTGCTCCCGCGAGACCCCGGGTGGGAGCTGGCGCCGCGTGACCAGCAGCCCGCGATCGTCCTCATCGTCGGGGTGAACGGAACCGGGAAGACCACCACGATCGGCAAGCTCGCGACCCGGGAGTCGGCCAGGGGTCGGCGGGTCATCCTCGCGGCGGCGGACACCTTCCGCGCCGCCGCCAGCGATCAGCTCCGGATCTGGGCGACACGAGCAGGCGCCGAGATCATCTCCCATGCCGCCGGCGCCGACCCGGCAGCGGTGGTGTTCGACGCCCTCGACGCCGCCGTCGCCCGCCGGGCCGACGTGGTGCTCGTCGACACGGCGGGGAGGCTGCACACCAAGTCCAACCTGATGGACGAGCTGGCGAAGATCCGGCGGGTGATCGACCGGCGCCTGCCGGGCGCCACGCCGGAGACGATCCTCGTCCTCGACGCCACGACCGGACAGAACGGGCTCGCCCAGGCGATCGCGTTCCACGAGTCCGTCCACCTGACGGGGATCGTCCTGACAAAGCTCGACTCGACCGCCCGCGGGGGCATCGTCTTCGCGATCGAGCAGCAGCTCGGAGTGCCGGTGCGGTTCGCCGGCGTGGGCGAGCGGCCCGAGGACCTCGTGGCGTTCGATCCCTCGAGCTTCGTCGCGGCGCTCTTCGAGGACGCGGCGTGACCAGGCGGCTCGTCCACGGCCGGTTCTTGGTCGCGCTCGTGATCGGGACAACCACCCTCGCCGGCTGCCTGGACGGGGCGCAGCCCTCGGTCCAGCCCACGCCGACCCGCGTCCCCGAGCCGACGCCGGTCGTCACCACGTATCCCCTCGGCACGACCGTCTGGTACGAGGGCCTGCTCCTGCACTTCGACGAGGCCACGGCGGAGCTCGATGCGCGCGGCGGCCCCGTCAACGTCTCGCTCCGGGTCGAGAACCCCGGCGCCGACCAGTCCGAGCTGGACGCCAGCATCTTCCTGAACGTCGGCGGGACACGGGTCGAGGCAAACCGCGAGTCCCGCGTGAGCAGCGTCCCGGGCAAGGGCCTGATCGGCGCGCTGCTGACCTACGAGCTCCAGGGGATCGCCGCCGTTGACGACGCCGTGGTGGAGGTCGGCGCCGACCCGGACCACGTCGCGAAGGTCCCGCTGACCGCCGCCGGCGGCATCGCCGACACGTTCGAGCCGACCACGCTCGAGCTCAAGGGCAATGCCACGGCCAACGACCTCAAGATCACCGTCAAGCGGGCGGTCCTGCGCCGTGACCTCCCGGACTGGTCGCAGGAGCTCGTGGCCCGCCTCGTCGCCGTGACCATCACCTACGACGTGGGGTACGCCGGCACGTTCTCGGGCGGTTTCGCGTTCACCGGCAGCAATGTGGCGCTCCGGCTGCCGGACGGCTCGAAGATCCGGGCCCGCGCGGACGGCCATAGCCAGTCGGTCGAGCTGATCGCGGCGAAGAAGACGAAGGCCGGCCTGTTCTCCCGCTTCGAGATCCCGAGCGACCTCAGCGGCAAGTACGCGCTGCTCGTGCAGAACGGTGACGTCGAGCAGGCGATCCCCATCACGTTCAAACCCTGACGATCGAGGCCGCCGCTTCGGCGGCCGGCAGCGACGTTCGACCCGGGGCCGATCCCGGGCTACACTCCCGATCGCCGGCGCGCCAGAACCCGTGCGCCCGCCCCGCGGCACGTCGCCGCGGTCGCACCCACCGGGTCTTCATCTGCGGAGCCGCCTGACCGCGTGTTCGACAACCTCAGCGACCGCCTGCGAAAGACGCTCGCCAACCTGACCGGCAGGGGCCGGGTCAGCGAGGCCGACGTCGATGCCGCCACGCGCGAGATCCGGCTCGCCCTCCTCGAGGCCGACGTCAATTTCAAGGTCGTGAAGGAAGTCGTCGGTCGAATCCGCGAGAAGGCGATCGGGGTGGAGATCCTCGGGAGCCTGACCGCCGGGCAGCAGATCGTGAAGATCGTGCACGACGAGCTCGTCGACCTGCTGTCGGCGGGGGAGCGGACGTTCCGGCTCCAGGGCAACCCCGCGGTGATCGCGATGGTTGGCCTCCAGGGTTCCGGCAAGACCACCACCTCGGCCAAGCTGGCGCGCTACATCGTCAAGCAGGGGCGGCGCCCGCTGCTCGTCGCGGCGGACCCCTATCGTCCGGCCGCCGCGGACCAGCTCGAGACGCTCGGCAAGGCCCTTGACATCCCGGTCCACCGATCGCCCGCCGGGACCTCGACGGTCGACATCGCGAAGCAGTCGCTCGAGACGGCCCGCCGCCTCACCCGCGACACCATCATCCTCGACACGGCCGGCCGCCTGAGCCTCGACGAGGCCCTCATGGCCGAGATCGCGGACGTGAACGCCGCCGTCGAGCCGATCGAGACGCTCCTCGTCGTGGACGCCATGACCGGGCAGGAGGCCGTCGGGGTCGCGCAGGCATTTGCCGCCGCGGTGCCGGTCACCGGGTTGATCCTCACCAAGATCGACGGCGATGCCCGCGGCGGCGCGGCGCTCTCGATCGCGACGGTCACCGGGATCGGCGTGAAGTTCCTGGGCACCGGCGAGAAGACCGACGCGCTGGAGGTCTTCCATCCGGATCGGCTGGCCGGGCGGATCCTCGGCATGGGCGACGTGATGACCCTCGTCGAACGAGCCCAGGAGCACGTCGACGTCACCCAGGCCGCGAAGCTCGAGGAGAAGCTCCGCAAAGCCGAGTTCACGCTCGAGGACTTCCTCGACCAGCTCCAGCAGGTCCAGAAGATGGGCCCCATCGGCCAGCTGGTCTCGATGATCCCGGGCATGGGCAACATGGCCAAGGATGCTCAGGATGCCGTCGATCGCGGCGACCTCAAGCGGACCGAGGCGATCATTCGCGCGATGACGCGCCACGAACGGCGCGACCCCGGCGTCCTCAACGGGTCCCGCCGGCGGCGGATCGCCGCGGGGTCCGGCACGTCGCTGACCGACGTCAACCGGCTGATCAAGCAGTTCATCGAGATGCAACGGGTGATGAAGCAGCTCGCCGGCAAGGGCGGGAGAGGCATGCTCGGTGGCCTGCCGATGGGCCGGCGGTGAGGAGATCATGACCGACGATGTGACGCGCCCCATCGAGACCAGCGGCCTCGAAGCGGCTCCCCCGTCTCCGGCGAACGAGGCGGCCGTGGCGCCCAGCGCGGATCCGGCGGCCCTGGTGCCCGGCGCGGATCCGGCGGCGGCGACGCCGTCCTGGAACGTCGTCGGGGACACGCCCGTCGCTTCGAGCGCGGGTCGCGGCCGCTGGATCGTGGCCCTCGGCGTCGCGGGCGCCGCCATCGCGTTGACTGTCGGCGCGCTGTTCCTGTTGGGAGGACGGTCGTCGCCGGAGGCGCTGAAGTACATCCCGAACGACGCCGCGGTCGTCGCCGAGCTCCGGCTCGACCTGCCCGGTGACCAGCTCCAGAAGGCCGGCAACCTGCTCGCCCACTTTCCGGGCTTCCAGGACCAGTCGACGTTCGGCGACAAGATCGACGAAGCCCTGAGCCGGTTCGTCTCCGAGGCGACCGAGAGCGGCGCCGATTACCGAGGCGACATCAAGCCGTGGCTGAACGGTCCGGCGTTCGTGGGCCTGATGGCCCCGGCGGCGGGCAGCGGCGGGGTCAGCGTCGCGGGCATGGAGCATCGCACCGCGGTCCTCTCCGCGACCACGAACGGCGGCGTCTCCTGTGCCACCACGTTCGCTGGCCAGACCGTCAGCCACCAGCAGCACGGGGGGTACGACCTCACGATCTCCGCCGACGGCGAGCTCGCCTGCGTCGTCGACGGCCGCCAGGCGCTCCTCGGCGATCCTGCCACGGTCGGGCGGGCGCTTGACGCCAAGGCCGCCGGGACCGGGATGGACCGGTCGGATCGTTACCGCACGGCGCGAGCAGCCCTCGGCGGCGATCGAATCGCTACGGTCTTCGTCAACGGCGCCGCCGCCCGCGACCTCGTGCCGGACGCAAGCGCGCTGCCACTGCCGAGCGGTCTGCCGTCCTTCCCGGGGATGGGCTCGATCGGCGAGCACATCCCCGACTGGCTGATCGCCGGCGTCCGCGCCGAGAACGATTCCCTCATCCTCGACAACGTCGCGGCGCAGACGCCGGTGGCCTCGGGGGATCCGTCGCTCCTGCCCCTGCCCGCGAGCCACGCCAGCGTCCTGGCCCCGGTCGCCCCCGCGAGCGCCCTCGTCTTCGTCGAGCACCAGGGCGCCGGCGTCTCGATCCAGAACCTGCTCGCCGGCCTCAGGGCCACGCCGGAGCTCGCCGCACCGCTCCAGATGCTCGAGGGCGCCGGCGGCGCAGGACCGCTCGTGAGCTGGGTCGAGGACGTGGGCGTCGTCGTCACCATGGACGGCACCGACCCTCGCGTCGCCGCCCTGCTCGTTGCGGCAGACGCCACCGCGGCGAAGAACCGGCTCGCCACGATCGCCGGCCTCCTCGCCATCGGCGCTCTGACGGGTGGCGTGACCCAGGAGAAGACCACCATCGCCGGCATCGAGGTCACCACCGTGACCATCGCCGATCTCGCCGCGCTCGCACCGCCCGGCACCGTGCCCGGCGCCGCACCGCTTCCGTCCACCGGGCCGATCTCGTTCTCGCTCGCGGCGAAGGACCGCCTCGTCATCCTGGCGAGCAGCCCGGCAGCGATGGCGGGGATTCTCCAGGTCCAGCCTGGCCAGGCGCTCGCGGACCAGGCGGCGTTCAAGCTCGTGTCCCAGCGCGGCCTGGCGAACAGCCGGACCACCGGCTACGTCGCGGCGGGGGCCGCGTTCGCCGTCATCAAGCCCTTCCTGTCCGCCGGGGAGGCGGCAGCGTGGGACGCCGAATATGCCCCGTACCTCGACCCGATCGAGGCGGCCGGCATCACCACCACCAGCGACGGCGCAGCCAATCGCTCGCGCGTCGTGATCACTGTCACCGGGCCGTAGCCCGGCAAGCAAGCCCAGGACAAGCAAGCCCAGGAGGAGACATGGCCGTTCGAATCAGGCTCACGCGCGTCGGCGCCACGAAGCAGCCGAGCTACCGCGTGGTCGTCGCCGATTCCCGGAGCGCCCGGGACAGCCGCTCGATCGAGACGCTCGGGCACTACAACCCTCGCAAGGACCCCGTCGAGTTTGTCGTCGACGCCGAGAAGGCCAAGGCCTGGATGGCCAAGGGCGCCCAGCCCTCGGACACCGTCGCCCGCCTCTTCCGCAACGCCGGCGTCCTGCCCGCCGAGTCAGCCCCGAAGGCGGCCCCGAAGGCGGCCGCGAAGTGAGCGCCAAGGACCTCGTCGAGTACGTCGCCAAGTCGCTCGTCGATGACCCCGAGGCGGTCAAGGTGACCCAGGTCGAGGACGAGGAGGGCACCGTCATCGAGCTGCACGTGGCCGAGGACGACATGGGCAAGGTCATCGGGCGCAACGGGAGCGTCGCCAAGGCGCTCCGGACGCTGCTCAAGGTGAGCGCCGCCCGCGACGGCAGCTCCGTCCAGCTCGAGATCGTCTGAGCACGGAACGGGACATGGCCACCACCGGCCGGACGCGCCTCGTCGTCGCCCAGGTCCGGGGCCTCCACGGGCTCCAGGGCGCCGTCCGGGTCGAGGTCCTCACGGACAAGCCGGAGGCGCGGTTCGTCGCCGGCGCCGTCGCGTACCTCGAGGGCGACGACCGCCCGCTCACGATCGACTGGGCGCAGGCGGTCGAGGACGGCCCGGGCTGGCGCATCCGATTCCGCGGGATTCGCGATCGGGCCGCGTCGGAGCGGCTCCGGGACGTGTACCTCGAGATCGAGGTCGATCGATCGGAGGATCTCGAGGCGGGCGCCGCCTACTGGCACGACGTCATCGGTTCGACGGTGCGTGATTCGACCGGCGCGGAGCTGGGTCGCGTCGCGGACGTCTATCGGGCCGGCGAGAACGAGGTCTACGTCGTCCGGGGTGGCTCGGTGGGCGAGTTCGACCTGCCCGCGATCCGGGACGTCATCACCACGTTCGCGCCCGAGCGCCACGAGATCGTCGTGGACGAGCAGGTGCTGGACCTGGCCGCTCCCGCGGTGGACGCGCCCGCACCGAAGGCCGCGGGCGACAAGCCGCGTCGGAAGCCACGCTGGTCCCGCCACGGCAAGGGCCCGAGGCCAGCCGAGGCGCCGCCGGACGCGACGCCCGACGCGCCGCCGGACGCACCGCCCGCCGCGTCATCCGGGATCGAACCCGGGTGACGCTCGAGATCGACGTCGTCTGCCTCTTCTCGGCGATGGTCGAGGGGCCGCTGTCGGAGAGCATCCCCGGCCGCATCCGGGAGCAGGGCCTCGCCGACGTCCGGGTCCACGACCTCCGGCGTTGGGGCCTTGGGCGCCACCGCAGCGTCGACGACGCGCCGTACGGCGGGGGAGCGGGGATGGTCCTGCGCCCGGAGCCGGTCGCGGGCGCCCTCGACGAGCTCCGCCGGCCCGGCTCGACGGTCATCCTCCTGGATCCCGGCGGCGAGGTGTTCCGGCATGACCGCGCCAGCCGGCTCGCGGGCGAGGCCCATCTCGTCCTCGTGTGCCCGCGGTACGAGGGCATCGACGAGCGGATCCGGGCGATGGTCGACCTCGAGCTGTCGATCGGGGATTACGTGCTGAGCGGCGGCGAGCTCGCGGCGGTCGTGGTGATCGACGCCGTCCTGCGCCTCCTGCCGGGCGCGATCGACGACGCCTCGACCGTGGAGGAATCCTTCAGCACCGGCCTGCTCGAGTACCCCCAGTACACGCGTCCCGCGACGTTTCGGGGCCGGGGCGTGCCGGACGTCCTGGTCGGCGGCAACCACGAGGCCGTCCGCCAGTGGCGGCGCCAGGCCGCGCTCGAGCGGACGAGGGCCCAACGGCCGGACCTGCTCCCGGCGGACGCTCCGGATCACGTCGCCGATCGCTGATCCGGCGGACCACCGCGGCACGCTCGCCGTCGACGCCGGCCGGGGGCTCGTGCTATCGTTCGCCGCCGTCGGCCGCCCAGCCGATTCCCGATGACCATCCTCGGCGCCGTCGCGCGCCCGCACATGAACAGGACGCCATCACCGTGAACGTGCTCGACGAGATCGTCGCCGACCAGATCCGCACCGACCTTCCGGTCCTCGCCTCCGGTGACACCGTGAAGGTGTCCGCCAAGGTCGTCGAGGGCGGCAAGGAGCGGGTCCAGGTCTTCGAAGGGACCGTCATGCGGATGCGCGGCGGGGGCATCGCCCAGGCGATCACCGTGCGCAAGATCGCCAGCGGCGTTGGCGTCGAGCGGACGTTCATGATCAACAGCCCTCGGATCGAGAAGATCGAGGTCGTTCGCCACGGCCGAGCCCGGCGCGCCCAGCTGTACTTCCTGCGCGATCGCGTGGGCAAGGCCGCGACCCTGCGCGAGCGCCGCACCCGGCCGTAGCTCCCCGGATGGTCGCCCGGCCACCCGCCGGGCTACCCTGACGCTCCGATGACGGAGCGCATCCCGAAGCCTCGGCGGTCGAGCCGCAAGACGCCGAGCCAGCGCGTCCCGACGCTTCGATTCGAGAACATCCACTGGCGCGAGGGCGCCATCCGCGTGGTCGGCATCGACGAGGTGGGCGTCGCTCCGACCTGCGGCGCCGTCGTGGCCGCGGCCGTGATCATGAAGCCGCACGCACCCCGGATCCCGGGCGTCCGCGACTCCAAGACCCTGTCCGCCCAGCAGCGCGAGCGGCTGGCGCCGATCATCCGCCGCCGGGCGATCGCGGTCGGGGTGGGGGCCGCGTCGGTCCGCGAGATCGACACGCTCAACATCTACCACGCGACCCACCTCGCGATGCTCCGGGCCCTCGCCCGCATCGGCGCGCACGACCACGTGTTCGTCGACGGCAATCGGATCGCCGGGTTCGAGCACAAGGCGGGGCCGTACACGGCCATCGTCGACGGCGACGCGCGGTGCTACTCGATCGCCTGCGCTTCCGTGGTGGCCAAGGTCGTCCGTGATCGGATGATGGCTCGACTCGCGGCCCGCTACCCCGGCTACGGCTGGGAGCGGAACCAGGGCTACGCGACGCAGGAGCACCGCGACGCGATCCGGAAGCTCGGGCTGACGCCGTTCCATCGCCGGAGCTTCCTCGCGCTGCAGCGGACGCTCGCCGGGGACCAGATCAGCCTCGACCTCTTCGACGAGGAGGTCGCCGCGGTCAACCAGGCCGACGAGCTCAGTGAGCTGGACCGGCTCGACGGCATTCGGCCGGGGCGTGCCGATGACCTTTCGTTCGGCGTCGTGACCGTCGACCCGGGCGCGCTGGCGGCGATCGCCGAGGCGGAAGGCCTCCTGCTCCGCGACGAGTCGGCGCTCGGTCTCGAGACGAACCCGAGGTGAGCGGGCGGTAAGCGCTCCGGGCCAGGATGGGTCCCGTGAGGACCACGGCCCAGCGCACCGGCGACACCGCCGAGGACCTCGTTGCGCGTCGGCTGTCGGACGCCGGGTGGTCCGTGCTCGCGACCCAGGTCCGCGTGGGACGGGCGGAGCTGGACCTCGTGGCCGTCGATCCGGGGCCGCCGAGGACGCTCGTGATCGTCGAGGTGCGGTGGCGAGCGAGCCGCGACTTCGGGCTGCCCGAGGAGACGGTCGACCATCGCAAGCGCGCACGGTTGCGTGCGGCCGGCTTCCGACTGCTCGGACTCGGGACGCTCCCGAACGGCCAGGTCCTGCCGCCGCTGCCGCTCCGCTTCGATCTCGTGGTCGTCGAGCCGGGTGACCGCGTCCGCCATCACCGCTCCGGCGCCTGAGCCCGTCCCGAGTCCTCCATGCGAGTCCGCATCGTGGCTCGGTGTCTCGGTGTCTCGGTGCCTCGGTGCGGGAGTGCGCGAGGATTCGTCGGCTCGCCACGGGCACCTGGGTCGCGGGGCGGTCCATTCGAGACCGTCAACCGTCCCGAACCAGGTGCAGGCACCCACTGCGCGATCACCTGGATCGTCCGCGGACCCAGGGCAAGGAGGAGGGGCGCCAGGACTTCCCGTCCGGGCTGGAAGTCCGCCCGATGGTTCGCCAGCTGCCCCGTCACCTCGGCCAGGAGCGAAAGGAGCCGGCCCGCCCGGCGGGTTGCCGCGGGACCTCGTGCTAGACTCCGCCGGCCGCGGAACGATCCGTGGCGAACTCGCCCGGTGTCCGACACCGTGTCGACCACCGGAGCTCACACGCGGACCGTACCGATCGGGGCGGTGCCGGACGAAGCCCAGCGGGTAACCGCAGCGGCGACGCCGGCTCCCGACGAGGGTCCGCGGCGGAAGCAAAACCGACAGGAGGCCACCAGACCGTGCCCGCCATCTCGATGCGGCAGCTGCTCGAAGCCGGAGTCCACTTCGGCCACCAGACCCGCCGCTGGAATCCCAAGATGAAGCCGTTCATCTTCGCCGAGCGCAACGGGATCCACATCATCGACCTCGCCCAGACCGCGAAGCGGCTCGAGGTCGCCCTGGACTTCGTTCGCGAGACCGTCGCGCGCGGCGAGGTGGTGCTCTTCGTGGGCACCAAGAAGCAGGCCCAGGAGCCCCTCGCCCTCGAGGCGGCCCGCGCCGGGATGCCCTACGTCAACAAGCGCTGGCTCGGCGGCATGCTCACGAACTTCGTGACCATCAAGAAGCGCATCGGCCTGATGGACCAGCTGGAGGCCCGGCAGCAGGCCGGCGACTTCGATCGGCTGGCCAAGAAGGAGGCCGCCAAGCTCATGGAGGAGCTCGCGCGGCTCCAGCTCATCCTGGGCGGGATCCGCAAGATGAAGCGCCTCCCGGGTGCCATCTTCATCGTGGACCCCCATCGCGAGCGGATCGCCGTGACCGAGGCCAACCGCCTCGAGATCCCGGTCGTCGGCACCGGTGACACCAACGTCGATCCCGATGAGCTCGACTACATCATCCCGGCCAACGACGACGCCATCCGCGCGATCCGGCTGCTCTGCCAGATGGTCGCGGACGCGGCGATCGAGGGTGCCCAGGAGCGCGCGAGCCGCGCCACCGAGCCCGAGGTCGAGATGCCCGACGAGCCGACCTACGACGACGTCGAGGCCACCGACGAGCTGGTCGCGGCCCTTGCCGGCGGCGCGGCCCTCAGCTTCGCCCCGGACGAGGAGGATGACCTCCTGCCGGGCGGCCCGGCCGTCGCCGCGAGCCCCGCCGAGGATGGCGCCAGCCCCGAGGACATCGCCGCGGAGCTCGCTCGCGAGGCCGCCGAGGCCGAGTCCAAGGACGCCACCCCCGCCTGACGCCCTGCGCTGGCGGCCCTGGGCGGCAGCGCAACCCAACGTCCGAACCACCCACCAGCGGGCCGCTCACCGGCCCGCCGAACACGAACAGGAGCACGAGCACTACATGGCCACGATCACCGCGGACGCGGTCAGGGACCTTCGCGAGCGCACCGGCGCCGGCATGATGGACTGCAAGCGCGCGCTCGAGGAGGCCGGCGGCGACGTCGACAAGGCGATCGCGCTGCTGCGCGAGCGCGGCCTCGCGGCGGCTGCCAAGAAAGCCGGCCGGGAGGCCAGCGAGGGCCTCGTCTCCAGCTACATCCACACCGGCGGGCGCGTCGGCGTGCTCATCGAGGTCAACTGCGAGACGGACTTCGTCGCGCGGACCGAGCAGTTCCAGAAGCTCGTGCGTGATCTCGCGATCCAGGTCGCGGGCCTCTCGCCCCGCTGGGTGAGCGTCGACGCCATCCCGGCGGAGGAGCTCGCCACGAAGCGCGCCGAGCTCGCCGCGGACCAGGGCGTCGCCGCCAAGCCCGCGGAGATCCGCGAGAAGATCGTCGAGGGCCAGCTGAAGAAGTGGTTCAAGGACGTGGTGCTCCTCGAGCAGCCGTTCCGGGACGAGGATCGGTCCGTCAGCGAGCTCGTGACCGAGCAGATCGCGACCATCGGCGAGAACATCCAGGTCCGGCGGTTCGTCCGTTTCGCCCTCGGGGAGGATCGGTGACCGACGTCCCATCCGGAACGGCGGGGGCGCCCCGCTACAGCCGGATCCTGCTCAAGCTCTCCGGCGAGGCCCTCCTCGGGACCAAGGCCTACGGCGTCGATCCGGCCGTCTGCGCCTTCATCGCGCAGCAGGTCGCGGCGGTTCGAGCCAAGGGCGTCGAGGTCGGGATCGTGGTGGGCGGCGGCAACATCTTCCGCGGCCTGTCCGCGGCTGCCCAGGGGATGGATCGTGCGACCGGCGACTACATCGGGATGCTGGCCACGGTCATGAACGGGCTGGCGCTCCAGGACGCGGTCGAGCGGACGGGCACGCCCACCCGGGTCATGAGCGCCATCGCCATGAACGAGATCGCCGAGCCGTACATCCGGCGCCGCGCCGTCCGGCACCTCGAGAAGGGCCGCGTCGTGATCTTCGTCGCCGGCACCGGCAACCCGTACTTCACCACCGACACCGCCGCTGCCCTTCGCGCCGTCGAGATCGGCGCCGAGGTGCTCCTGAAGGCCACCAAGGTGGACGGGGTCTACGATGCGGATCCGATGACGGTCCCGGGCGCTCGGCGATACGAACGACTGGAGTACGCGGACCTGCTGCGCGACCAGCTCAAGGTGCTCGACGGCGCGGCGGTCTCGCTGTGCATGGAGAACGACCTTCCGATCATCGTCTTCGACCTCAACGGGCCGGACAACATCGCCCGCGTGGCGGATGGGGAGGTCCTCGGGACGATGATCAGCAACAGCTCCGCGCCCGTCGGAGCACGGTCATGAGCCACGAGGTCATCACGGCCGCGGACCAGAAGATGGGCCGCGCGGTCGAGGCGATGGATCGCGACCTCCAGTCGATCCGGACGGGCCGCGCCTCGACCGGGATCGTGGAGCGGATCCACGTCGACTACTACGGGACCCAGACGCCCCTCAACCAGCTCGCCGGGATCAGCGTCCCGGAGCCGCACCAGATCGTGATCCAGCCGTGGGACCGCAGCGTCCTCGGCGCGATCGAGCGGGCGATCACGAAGAGCGACATCGGGCTGACGCCCAATGTCGACGGGACCGTCGTCCGCCTGAACATCCCGGCCCTCACCGAAGAGCGCCGCCATGACCTGGTCCGCCAGGTCCACAAGCGGATGGAGGACGCGCGGGTGGAGATCCGCAACGTCCGCCGCGATGCCGGCGATCAGCTCAAGAAGCTGCTCAAGGACGGCGAGGTCGGCACGGACGAGGAGCGCCGCCTGCTGGAGGCCATCCAGAAGACCACCGACCGCCACGTCGCCGAGGTCGATCGCGTCGGCGCGGCCAAGGAGCAGGAGGTCCTCGAGGTCTAGTGGCGCGTGCGCCGCTGATCCGCCCGACGGACGCGCCGCCCCGGGCCCACGAACCCGATCCGCAACCGGCTGGGCTCGCCGCGCCCGCCGTGGTGCCCGCCCCGGAGCGGGCCGCCCGCCGCGAGTTCCCGCGGCACGTCGCGATCATCATGGACGGGAACCGCCGCTGGGCCCGCGCGCGCGGCGTCGGCGAGCTGGAGGGCCATGCGGCCGGCGTCCAGGCGATCCGGGAGGTCCTCCGCCACGCCGTGCGCCGAGGCCTCCCGGTCCTGACGCTCTACGCCTTCAGCCGCGAGAACTGGGCCCGCACGGACGCCGAGGTGGTGGGCCTGTTTGAGCTGCTCGAGGGCGCGATCCGGAGCGAGACGAACGAGCTCAAGGCCCAGGGCGTGCGCGTCCGGCTGCTGGGGCGCCTCGAGGAGCTGCCCGGCGAGACCCGCAGCTCGATCGAATCGGCCCTTGAGGCGACCGCGGGCGGCGAGCGGCTGCTGCTCAACATCGCCTTCAACTACGCCGGCCGGACGGAGCTCGTCGACGCCGTCCGGCGCATCGCCCGCAGTGGCACCTCGCCCGACGAGATCGACGAGGCCACCATCTCGGACGCGCTGTACACCGCGGGGATGCCCGATCCCGACCTCGTGATCCGGACCGGCGGCGAGTACCGCCTCTCCAACTTCCTCATCTGGCAGGCGGCGTATGCCGAGCTCCTGACGAGCGACCGGCTCTGGCCGGACTTCGGCCCGGCTGATCTCGATGCCGCCCTCGCGGAGTTCGCGAGCCGGTCGCGGCGGTTCGGGAAGTAGTCGCAATGCTCCGAGATCGCGCCCGCAGCGCCGCCATCCTGGTCCCGCCCCTGCTCATCGCGATGTGGCTCGGCGGTCCCTGGATCTCGCTGATCGTCGGCCTGGCGGTGGTCCTCTCCGGGTACGAGGCCTTCCGGCTCCTGACCGCGGCCGGCCACTCGTCGATGCCCGTGCTGGGCATCGTCCTGGCCCTCATCGTTGCCCTCGGTGATTCGGTGAAAGAGCTGCCCGGCGGCTCGGGACTGCTCCTCGCGGCGCTCGGGATCGTCCTTGTCGGCGTGGGCGCGCTCACGCGCACCGATCCGCGCGAGGGCCTCGCGGTCTTCATGACGACGACCTTCGGCGCGCTGTACGTGGGCCTCCTCGGCTTCGTCGCCCGCCTCCCGGTTGCCGACGCTGCCGTCGACCGATCGGCGCCGCTGGGGTTCGTCGGCCCGGAGCGGGCCTGGATCCTTGCGCTGGTGCTGGTGGTCTGGACATTCGACACGGCCGCCTACTTCACGGGGCGGCGGTTGGGACGGCACTGGTTCATGCACCACATCTCGCCGTCGAAGACGATCGAGGGCGTGATCGGGGGCCTCGTCGCCGCCGCCGTCGTGGGCGCCGTCCTCGTGGCCGCGCTCGGGCGCCCGTGGGTGCCCGGCCTCATCTTCGGGATCGCGGTCGCGGCGGCGGCCCAGGCCGGGGACCTCGCGGAGTCGATGCTGAAGCGAGCCGCCGGCGCAAAGGACTCGGGCAACCTCATCCCCGGCCACGGCGGCATGCTCGACCGGGTGGACTCCTTCCTCTTCGCCGCCCCGGTGGCCTTCTTCTACGTCGTCAGCATCTTCCGCTGATGCCCGATCGCGAGGGGCGCCGGCTGGGCGTCGCGCTGCTCGGCTCGACCGGCTCCATCGGGCGCCAGACGATTGACGTGCTCGACGGCGACCCATCCTTCCGGGTGATCGCCATGGCGGCGGGCCGGAATGCGGCGCTGCTTGCCGAGCAGGCGACGCGCCTCCGTCCGGACGCGGTCGTGATCGGAGACGAGCGCCTGCTCGCCGAGCTCCGCGGGGCCGTTCCCGAAGGGACGACGGTCGCCGCCGGCGACGCAGCACTCCTCGAGCTGGCGGTTCGGGACGACGTCGACATCGTCGTGGTCGGGACGGGTGGCGTGGTCAGCCTCCGGCCGGTGCTTGCCGCCCTGAGCGCCGGCAAGGTCGTCGCCACGGCCAACAAGGAGACGCTGGTCGCCGGCGGGCACCTGGTCATGCCCCTCGCCAGGGCTCGCGCGACGGAGCGCCGCGCCGTGGATCCCGCTGATCCGCTCGCGAACACCCTCGGCTGGCTCCGGCCCATCGATTCGGAGCACTCCGCGATCTGGCAGTGCCTCGTCGGCGAGCAGCTCGACCGCGTCGACCGCCTGATCCTGACGGCATCCGGCGGCCCGTTCCTGGACCTGCCCGCCGAGGAGTTCGCCGCGATCACCCCGGATCGTGCCCTCCGCCACCCGACCTGGAGCATGGGCGCGAAGGTCACCATCGACTCGGCCACGCTCGCGAACAAGGGGCTGGAGGTCATCGAGGCCCACTGCCTTTACGATGTCCCGTACGAGCAGATCGACGTCGTGATCCATCCGCAGTCGGTCGTCCATTCCGCCGTCCAGTTCGTGGACGGCTCACTGAAGGCACAGCTGGGCACGCCCGACATGCGACTTCCGATCCAATACGCCCTGACCTACCCGGACCGCCGGCCGTCGCCCGCAACCGCGGCGGATCTCGTGGCGACGGCCCGCCTGGACTTCCGCGCGCCGGACGAGGCGCGGTTCCCGGCGCTCCGGATCGCCCGCGACGCCGGCCGCCTCGGCCCGCGCGCCACGGCCGCGCTCATCGCCGCCGACGACGTGGCGGTGACTCGCTTCCTGGAGGGCTCGTTGGACTTTCCCGGGATCCCACGCCTGCTGGAGGCCGCGGTGGCGAGATTCGGCGCTCCCACCGACGCAGAGCCAAACCTCGATGAGCTCATGGCCCTCGACGCCGAGGTCCGCAGCGCCTTCGCCACGTCAGCCGGAGCGCCCGCCTGATGGAGGGGCTCATCTTCGGCCTGACGGCGTTCATCCTGTTCATCCTCGTCCTGGGCAGCCTCGTGCTCATCCACGAGCTCGGCCATTACCTGACGGCCCGGCTGTTCAACGTCCGGGTCCTCGAGTTCGGCATCGGCTTCCCGCCCCGGGCCAAGGTCTTGCGATCGAAGGGCGAGACGCTCTGGACCCTGAACTGGCTGCCGATCGGCGGCTTCGTCCGCCTCGACGGCGAGGACGGCGACGCGGCCGATGACCCGCGGTCCTTCTCGGCCCAGCCGCTCCGCGTGCGCCTGGCAATTCTCGTTGCCGGCGTGGCCATGAACATCGTCCTCGCCTTCGCGATCTTCTTCCTCATCGCCCTGGTCGCCAGCCCGCGCGTCGGGATCTCCACCGGCGAGGTCGAGGCCGGCTCGCCGGCCGCGGCCGCCGGGCTCCAGGCCGGCGACGCGATCCTCGGCGTCAACGAGGAGCGCTTCGAGTGGTTCGGCGAGCGCGACGTCACGGATGCGCTCCGGGGTCGCGCGGGCGAGACCGTCGCGCTCCTGGTCAAGCGCGCCGACGGCCGGACCGAGACGGTCAACGCGACACTCCGGCCGGCCGCGCAGCTCTCGGAGAACGTCGGAGCGCTCGGCATCCGCGATCTCGAGCTCGTGGTGGCGGATGGCTACGTCGGGCACGACATCGGTCGATCGGCCCAGATCGCGACCGGCGAGCTGACCCGCTGGGGTGGCCTGATCCTCGGCGGTCTCGGCAAGCTCATCGGCGACTTCGCCGCGGACCCCACCGCGCGACCGCAGGCCTCCGGCCCCATCGGGATCGCGGTCTCGCTCGCGGAGATCTTCACGAGCTCCGGCCTGGTGATGACGCTCTACGTGGCCGGCATCCTGTCGGTCAACCTCGGGGTGGTGAACATCCTGCCGTTCCCGCCGCTCGACGGTGGGCGCGGGGCGGTCCTGATCATCAAGCGCCTGTTCGGGAGTCGAGTCAGCCTTCGCGCCGAGCGGATGACCTACGCCATCGGGATGGTCGTGCTCCTCGCCTTCATCATCTGGATCTCGGGCTTCGACATCGCCAACATCGGCAACCCGCCGCCATGAGCACGGCCCGGCGGCCCACCGTGACCGTGGACGTCGGCGGGGTGCAGGTCGGCAGCTCCCACCCGGTCGTCGTCCAGTCCATGACGAACACGGACACCGCCGACGCGGATGGCACCGCGATCCAGGTCGCCCGCCTCGCCCACGCGGGCAGCGAGCTGGTCAGGGTCACGGTCAACAACGACCAGGCTGCGGCGGCCGTCCCCGAGATGCTCCGGAAGCTGCGCGACCTCGGTGTCGGCGTCCCCGTGGTCGGGGATTTCCACTACAACGGCCATCAGCTCCTCGTGGAGTACCCCGAGATGGCCCGCGGGCTCGCGAAATACCGTATCAATCCGGGCAACGTCGGGGCCAAGCGCCACGACGAGAACTTCCAGACCATCGTCCGCGTCGCCGTCGAGAACGACAAGCCCGTCCGCATCGGGGTCAACTGGGGCTCGCTGGACCAGGCGCTGCTCACGACGCTCATGGACGAGAACGCGATCCTCGCAGAGCCGCGCGAGAGCCGCGACGTCATGATCGAGGCGATGATCGAGTCGGCGATGCGCTCGGCCGAGCTCGCGGAGGAGACAGGCCTCGGCCACGACCGGATCATCATCTCCGCGAAGGTCTCGAACGTCCGCGACCTCGTCGACGTCTACCGCATCCTCGCAACCCGATCGGACTATCCGCTCCACCTCGGCCTGACCGAGGCCGGGCTCGGCATGAAGGGCATCGTCGCCTCGACTGCCGGCCTCGCGATCCTGCTGGAGGAGGGGATCGGGGACACGATCCGGGTCTCGCTCACGCCCGCGCCGGGTGGCGAGCGCGAGGAGGAGGTCAGGGTCGCGCAGCAGGTGCTGCAGTCGATGGGCCTCCGCTCGTTCATTCCCCAGGTCAGCGCCTGTCCCGGGTGCGGCCGGACCACCTCCACCTTCTTCCAGGAGATGGCCGAGCGGATCCAGGGCCACCTCCGCCAGCGGATGCCCGAATGGCAGGCCCGCTATCCCGGCGTGGAGGAGATGACGGTCGCCGTGATGGGCTGCGTCGTGAACGGCCCCGGCGAGTCGAAGCACGCGGACATCGGCATCTCGCTCCCGGGCACGTTCGAGGAGCCGGTCGCGCCCGTCTTCATGGACGGCAGGCTGGATCGGACCCTCCGGGGCGAGGGCCTCGTCGACGAGTTCATCGGGATCCTCGAGGACTACGTTGATCGCCGGTACGGCGCCTCGGACGTGAGTACGCTGCCCGCGGAGGTGTCGAGATGAAGGTTCGCCTGGCGTTTCGGCCGGCAGCGCTGCTGATCCTGGTCGCGCTCGCGGCCGCGTGCTCGAGCCCGGGCGCCTCCGTCGCGCCGACCTCCGGGCCGCCGGCGAGCGTCGCGTCGGGCATCACGCTCCAGGCGCCGGCCGAGGCCGCCGCCGCGGCCTCCATCACTGTGGCCTGGACCGGCAGCGCCGGCTCGGGGGACTACCTCGTGATCGTGCCGGTCGGCACGACGAGCTATGTCGAGACGACGGAGAACCCCTACATCAACGCCTCCATCGGCAACCCGGCGACGCTGGTCGCCCCGACGACGCCGGGCAGCTACGAGATCTGGTTCGTCAAGGGCGACACCACGGACCAGGTCAAGGCGCGCACCCCGCTGAAGGTGACCTGACCGCCGTTCGTGCGTGGGGACGGAGAGTCGAGGCCCTGGGGCCCGGGCGCCGGATTTCGCGGCTGGGCCGCTCGCGTGTATACTTCCCCGAACTGATACGGCCGCCTCAGACGTGGGTGACCCCCACGTTTTTTTTCGCGGCAACACCGCCAACCGTCGATTTCGGAGAGGAGGACGAACGACATGAGTCGGGACTTCGTCGGCGCCCTTCTCCAGCTCAACGCCGAGAAGCAGGTCTCGCGCGAGCAGCTCATCCGCACGGTCGAGGACGCGATCGCGGCCGCCTACCGTCGCGTCGCGAACGAAGAGGACATCCACGTCCAGATCAACGCGGACACGGGCTCCATCCGGGTCTATCGGGCGCGCGTCGCAGCCACGGATCCCATCGAGGAAGAGCAGCAGCTGACCCACTTCACGCTGGACGAGGCCCAGAAGCACAAGCCGGACGCCATCCCCGGCGAGCTCGTCGAGATCGAGGAGCTGGACGGCGACGCGTTCGGGCGTATCGGGGCCCAGACCGCGAAGCAGGTCGTGCTCCAGCGCCTCCGCGAGGCCGAGCGCGACGCCGTGTTCGATCAGTTCGCCGACCGCGAGGGCGAGCTCGTCACCGGCACCGTCAACCGGGTGGAGCCGCGGGCGATGATCCTCGACATGGGCAAGGGCGTCGAAGGCATCCTGGCCACCACCGAGCAGTCGCCGCTCGAGCATTACCGCATCGGCCAGAACGTCAAGGCCTACGTCCTCGAGGTCCGCCGGACCCCGCGAGGGCCGGCGCTGTTCGTGAGCCGCACCCACAAGGGCTTCCTCAAGCGCCTGTTCGAGCTCGAGGTCCCCGAGATCCACAACGGCACGGTCGAGATCCGGGCGATCGCTCGTGAGGCCGGCAGCCGCTCCAAGGTCGCGGTGGCCTCGCGCCAGGAGGGCCTCGATCCCGTCGGCGCGACCGTGGGCCAACGCGGGGCGCGCGTGCAGTCCGTCGTCGCGGAGCTCGGTGGCGAGAAGATCGACGTGATCCCGTGGAACGACGATCCCGGCGGCTTCGTCGCGAACGCGCTGTCGCCCGCGCAGGTGATCTCCGTGGAGATCGACCAGGAGCACCGCATCGCCAACGTGACCGTGCCGGAGCGGATGCTCTCGCTGGCGATCGGGCGCGAGGGCCAGAACGCCAGGCTCGCCGCACGCCTCACCGGCTGGCGGATCGACATTCGGAGCGACGTCTCCGTTGCGGAGGCCAAGGCCGCCGCCGAGGCTCCCCAGCCCGAAGCGCCGCAGGCCCAAGCCCCCGTGGCCGACGCGATCGCGCCGGAACCCGCAACGGCGACCGAGGCCTCCGAGCCGACCGAAGCGATCGAGATCCCGGCGGACGCCGCGCCGAGGCCAAAGGCCGCTCGAGCCAAGGCCACGAAGACCGTGAAGGCCAAGCCGGCGAAGGACAAGTCCACGGCGGCCGGCGCCGATGGGGATGCCCCCATCGAGGCTGCGGCCCCCGCGGAGGTCGAAGCGACCGCCCAGGTTGACGCCGACGACGCCTCCGAGCCGGAAGCCGAGCAGGAGCTCGCAACCGCGGGCGCCGGCGCCGCCACCAAGGCCGCCAAGCCACGCGCCAAGCGCGCCAAGGCCGACGAGGTGTCGTCGTAAGCGCCGCCGCGACGCTCGAACGCCGAGCGGCTCCCAGCCGGACCTGCGTCGCCTGCCGTGAGAGCCACGACAAGCGCGAGCTGCTGCGCGTCGTCCGGGCGCCGGACGGCACGGTCAGCATCGACGAGACCGGCAAGGCCAACGGTCGCGGGGCGTATGTCTGCCGCAGCGGGACGTGCGTCGAGACGGCGCTGTCCAAGGGCGGGATCGCCCGGGCCCTCGGGAGCCAGGTCCCGATCACCATCGCCGATGAGCTTCGACGAATCGTGAGCAGGGGGACCTTCGATGGCGCGCAGTAGGAGCGGCACCCGTGGCCGACGTGGCCCGCGCAAGCCGCCGCGACGCGACGGCGCGTTCGCCGGGGCGGCAGTCCAGGTCGTTGACCCGTCCATGCGGGGCGCGGTCGAGCTGCCCGGGACGATCACCGTCAAGGAGCTCGCCGAGCTGCTCGGGGTCAACCCCGCGGACGTCATTCGCGAGCTGATCAAGAGCGGCATCTTCGCCACGATCAACCAGCTGATCGACCGGGACACCGCGTCCCTCGTCGCCAGCGAGCTCGGCTACGAGGTTGCCGAGCCGGTGGTCGGCGGCACGCCCGCGGCGGGTGAGGACGGGGTTGAAGCGCCCCAGGCCGCGACCAAGGAAGAGCTCTTCACCGAGGACGACGCTGCCGACCTCGTCGACCGCGCCCCGATCGTGACCGTCATGGGCCACGTCGACCACGGCAAGACGAGCCTCCTCGATGCCATCCGCTCCACCACCGTCGCGGCGGGGGAGCGGGGCGGCATCACCCAGCACATCGGCGCCAGCGACGTCACCCGCGGCGATCGCCGCGTCGTCTTCCTGGACACCCCGGGCCATGAGGCGTTCACCGCCATGCGCGCCCGCGGCGCGAAGGTCACGGACATCGCGATCGTCGTGGTCGCGGCCGATGACGGCGTGATGCCCCAGACCCTCGAGGCGATCAGCCACGCCAAGGCGGCGAAGGTGCCGATCGTCATCGCCATGAACAAGATCGACAAGCCGGACGCCAACCCCGACCGGGTCAAGACGGACCTGACCGAGGCCGGCATCGTCATCGAGGAGTACGGCGGCGACACGCCGCTGGTGCCCGTGTCGGCCAAGACCGGCGCCGGGCTCGACGACCTCGTCGACATGATCCTGCTCGTCGCCGACCTCCAGGAGCTCAAGGCCAATCCCAATCGCCCGGCGATCGGCACGATCGTGGAGGCGCGCCTGGACAAGGCGCGCGGCCCGATCGGCACGGTCCTGGTGCAGACCGGCACGCTCAACGTCGGTGACGTCATCGTCGTCGGCGAGACCTTCGGCCGCGTCCGCGCGCTCGAGGATGAGCACGGCAAGCGCCTGAAGAAGGCCGGTCCGGCCACGCCCGCGGTCGTCCTCGGCCTCAGCGAGGTGCCCGAGGCCGGCGACATCCTCCGCGTCGTGGCCGACGAGAAGGCTGCCCGTACGGCCGTGGAGGCGCGCAAGGCGGAGCTCGCGTCGAAGGGTGGCGAGGGCAGCGGCCGCGCAACCCTCGAGGACCTCTACCGCCAGATCCAGGCCGGCCAGGCCAAGGAGCTCCGGATCGTCCTCAAGGCGGACGTCTCGGGCTCGCTCGGCGCCATCACCCACTCCCTGGGCCAGCTCCCGACCGACGAGGTCAAGCTGAACGTCCTGTACGAGGGCGCCGGGGCGATCACCGACAATGACATCCTGCTCGCGTCTGCCTCGAACGCGATCGTGGTCGGGTTCAACACGACCATCAGCGACACGGCCCGGCGCGCCGCCGAGTCGGAGAAGGTCGACGTCCGCCTCTACGACATCATCTACCAGCTCACGGACGACATCGAGAAGGCCCTCAGCGGCATGCTCGAACCGGACGTGGTCGAGGTGGTCGAGGGCCGCGCGGAGGTCCGCAAGCTCATCAAGGTCGGGCGGCAGGTCATCGCCGGCTCCTACGTGACCGATGGCCGGATCGTCCGCAACGGCTCCGTCCGCCAGTGGCGCAGCGGCAAGGTCATCGCGACCGACCGGATCGACGCCCTGCGCCGGTTCAAGGATGACGTTCGCGAGGTCCAGACCGGCTTCGAGTGCGGCATCAGCCTGGTCGGCACGACCGACATCATCGAGGGCGACATCCTCGAATGCTTCACGACCCAAACGGTGAGTCGATCCCTCGCCTAGCCAGGCGACGATCCGACACTCGATGACCGCGAGAACCGATCGGATCGACCAGCTCCTGCGCGAGGAGATCGGCTCGATCCTCGCCAAGGACATCCAGGATCCCCGGATCGGGTTCGTGACCGTGACCGATGTCGAGACGGCGCCGGACCTTTCCACGGCCCGCGTCTGGGTCAGCGTGATCGGCCAGGAGGCCGAGCGCGTCCAGACCATGCGGGCGCTCCAGCGGGCGATGCCGTTCGTGCGGCACGAGCTCGGCTCGCGATTGCACCTCCGCCGGATTCCGGAGCTCCAGGTTCGCGGCGACGACACGGCCCAGCGCGGAACCCGGGTGCTCCAGCTGCTCGCCGAGCTCGAGGCCGGCGGCACCCCGGTCGAGGACGTTCCGATCGGCGAATCGCTGCCGACCCCGCTCGCACGACTGCCGCACGAGGGCGACGCGGAAGATGGAGCGGCGGCGCTCGCCTCCGTGCCGGCTCCGGCCGGGAAGCGCTCGCGACGCGACGGGGACCGGCGAGGTGAGCGCCCGAGCGGCGAGCGCGGCGCGCCGGGCGCTCGCGACGGCCAGCGCGGCCACGGCGGCGGGAAGAAGCGCTCGAGGTGAGCGTCGACCTCCGACCCTGGCTCGTGGCGGTGCCCGAGGCCGCCATCACGGCGCTCGCCGGCGCCCGCCACGTGCTCGTCGCCACCCACGAGAACCCCGACGCGGACACGCTCGGGGCCGCGCTCGGGATCGCCTCGATCGTCGAGCATCGGGGCGGGCGGGCGACCCTGATCTCGACGGATCCGGTGCCACCCCTCTACGGATTCCTGGAGGGCATGGACCGATTCCGGCAGGATCCCGACGACGCCGGCGACTACGACCTCCTCGTCATCTGCGACTGCGGCTCGCTCGATCGACTGGGTGCCGTCCGCGAGCGCCACGCCGACCTGTTCGAGCGTGTCCCGCGCGTCCTCATCGACCACCACGCCTCCAACACCGACGGCGGTCCCGGCGACTGGGTCGACCCGAACGCGGCAGCGACCTGCGAGATGGTGACGCTCCTCGCGGCGGGACTGGACGTGCCACTTGACGCGGCGGGGGGAACGATGGCCGCCGCGCTCATGGCCGGGATCGTGATGGACACCTCCACCTTCGCCCATCCCAACTCGACGCCACGAACCCTCGCCGTTTCCGCGGCGCTGGTCGCCGCGGGCGCGCCGCTATCCGAGATCTCCCGCCGCCTGTACCGCTCGAAGCCCGATGCCCAGCTCCGTCTCTTCGGCCGGGTCCTGGACCGGCTGGAGGTGAGCGCCGGCGGCCTCGTGATCCACAGCTCCCTCGGCGACGCGGACCTCTCGGCGACCGGCACCCTGTCGTCGCACTCCGAGGGCCTCATCGACCTGCTGGCCCAATCGGAGACCGCGGAGGTCGCGATCCTGTTCAAGGAGGCGGGCCCGGAGGTGACCCGGATCTCCGTCCGGACGAAGCCCGGAGGGGTGGACGCGACCGTGCTGACCGGCGCGTTCGGCGGCGGTGGCCACGCCCGTGCGGCCGGCGCGTCGGTGGCCGGCCCGCTCGAAGAAGCCCGCCGCCGCGTCCTCGCCGAAGCGGAGCGCCTCGCCCTCGCCGTCGCCCGTCCGAACGCGGCGTAGGCAGCGATGCCGCGCCAGCCCGATGCCGCGGGCATGCACGGGGTGCTCATCGTCGCCAAGCCCGCGGGGCCCACGTCGCACGACGTCGTCGCGCTCGTTCGACGCCTGGCCTCGACGCGCCGGATCGGCCACGGCGGGACGCTCGATCCATTCGCCTCCGGGGTGCTCCCGCTGTTCCTCGGCGGTGCGACGCGGCTGGTCGAGTACCACCTGGCCGATGCCAAGCGCTATCGGGCGACGTTCTGCTTCGGGTCAACGTCCACCACCGACGATCTCGACGGCGAGCTGACGCCGTCGGCGGCGCCGGCTCCGACCCGAGACGATGTCGAGGCGGGGCTCGCCGGGTTCCTCGGCACGCAGCTCCAACGGCCCCCGGACTACTCGGCCGTGCAGGTCGGTGGGCGCCGGGCGTACGCGATGGCCCGGGCCGGCGAGACGGTCGAGCTCCCGCCTCGCCAGGTTGAGATCCGATCGCTGGACCTGCTGGAGTGGGACGCGGCAGACCCCGAGCGCCCGATCGCGGTCGTGGACGTCGCGTGCTCCGCTGGGACCTACATTCGGGCGATCGCCCGCGACCTCGGGGAGCGGCTCGCATGCGGCGCCTACCTCGGGTCCCTCGTCCGGACCGCGAGCGGGCCGTTCGAGCTCGATGGCGCCCTCACCCTCGACGCGCTGCGGGACGCGGCAGCCGCCGGCGGGCCGGAAGCGATCCGCGCGCTCCTGATGCCGCCGGACACCGGCCTCGATGCGATCCCCGCGGTCGGCCTGACGGCACCCGAGATCGCCGACGCGCTCCAGGGTCGGTTCGTGCGGCCTTCCGGTGGGCTCCGTGAGGCCCCGGAAGGCACGCCGCTCCGCCTCGTCGACCCGGCCGGCGCGATCGTGGGCATGGGCCGCCGAGACGGGCTGCGAATCGCGCCGACCAAGATGTTCGGCCAGTGACCGAGCCCGCCGGGACGAGCACGGCGGCGCCATCCGAGGGCCAGGGCCGGATGGCCGTCGTCGACGGCATCGAGGGCCTGCAGCGCTCGCTCGGGCGCCTGTTCGTGGTCGTGGGCGTGTTCGACGGCCTCCACCTCGGGCATGAGTACCTCCTCCGAGAGCTCACCCGCGCGGCCCGGCTCCGCGACGCCCGGCCGGCCGTCATCACCTTCGACCACCACCCCGACGAGATCCTCACCGGCAAGGCGCCGCCGCTCCTGTGTGCCCCTCGGGAGCGCCTCCAGCGCCTGGAGGCCGCCGGAGTTGCCGTCACGGTCGTCCAGACCTTCGACGTGGCACTCCGGGAGACCCCGTACGAGACCTTCGTGCGCCGAATCCTCGATCGCGTCGAGCTGTCGGGCTTCCTGATGACCCCGGAGTCCGCCTTCGGCTTCCAGCGAGAGGGCACGCCCGACAACGTAGCCGCGCTCGGTCGCGAGCTCGGCTATGACGTCGTCCTGGTGCCGCAGCACACGCTCGGCGGCGAGCCGATCCGGAGCACGGACATTCGCAGCGCCATCGCCGCCGGCGACCTGTCGACGGCCGAGCGCCTGCTGGGGCGGCCGTTCACGATGACCGGGACGTCCGTCCCGTCCGATCGCGACGCGACCCGCCTCGCGTTCGAGCTGCCCCTCGTCCTGCCGCCCCCGGGCGCATATCGGGTCACCACCACGGTCGGCACGACCTCGGAGTCAGGCCGGCTCGTCGTCGAGGCCGACCGGGTCGAGATCGTTCCCGCCCTCGCGGTGCCGCCGGGCACCACCATGGCCGTGGCCCTGGCTCCTTCGCGGTCCGGCGCCTGATCACGCCGGCGGCTGCGACGGCTCGCGGGACGACACGTGCGTGATCGGCGGGTGGCTGCTAACATCCGCCGGTCATAGAAGTGGAAGCACCACCCATAGTTTTGTTCGTGTCGGAGGACCGAGTGCCGCTCGCGCCCGAGGGGAAGCAGGAGATCATCACCGAGTACGCCGTCAACGACGGCGATACCGGCTCGCCCGAGGTCCAGATCGCGCTCCTCACGGAGCGGATCAAGGCCCTGACGGACCACCTGCGCTCCTTCCCGAAGGACAATCATTCGCGTCGCGGCCTGCTCAAGCTCGTCGGCCAGCGCCGTCGCCTTCTCGCGTACCTGCTGAAGAAGGACAACACGCGCTACCGCGCCGTCATCGGACGGCTCGGACTCCGCCGCTAGCCATCGCCCACGGCCCCGCCCAGTCAGGGCAGGGGAGTGACAGCAGCTAGCGCCGGGTCGGCTCGCAACGTTCGGCCCTCTGCACGGCAGAGAGGATTTGCAACTCAGTGCCACAGGTCTTTGAGACCCAGCTCGGTGGTCGTACGCTGACCATCGAGACCGGCCGCCTCGCGAGGCTCGCCGGCGGTTCCGTCACCGTCCGCTACGGCGACACCATGGTGCTCGGCACCGCGAACCGGTCGGAGCCCCGCCCCGGGCTCGACTTCTTCCCGCTCACGGTCGACTTCGAGGAGCGGATGTACGCCGCGGGCAAGATCCCCGGCGGCTTCATCAAGCGCGAGTCGCGCCCGTCGGAGAACGCCATCCTGGCCGCTCGCCAGACGGATCGCCCGATCCGGCCACTCTTCCCCGAGGGCTACAAGGACGACATCCAGCTCGTGATCACGGTCCTCTCGACGGATCAGGAGAACAACCCGGACGTCCTCGGCACCGTCGCCGCGTCCACGGCCCTGACGATGAGCGAGATCCCGTTCGGTGGCCCCGTCGGCGCCGTGCGCGTGGGCCGGATCGGCGGCGAGCTCGTCGTCAACCCGACCTTCAGCCAGCTCCAGGAGTCTGACCTGGACCTGATCGTCGCGGGCACCCGTGACGCGATCATGATGGTCGAGGCCGGCGCCAACCTCCTGACCGAGGACGTGATGGCCGAGGCCATCCTGTTCGGGCACCGCGAGCTCCAGCCCCTCATCGACATCCAGAACGAGATCCGCGAGGCACTCGGCAAGCCCAAGCGCGTCCCGTACATCGAGCCCTCCATCGGCTCGGTGCTCGAGTTCGCGACGGCGACGGACGCCAAGCGCGAGCTCGTCGTGATGGACGTCGAGACGACCGGGACGGACCCCAAGATGTCCGACCTGCTCGAGATCGCCGCGGTCAAGATCAAGGGCACGAAGGTCGTCGACACCTGGTCGACGTTCGTGAACCCCGGGCGCCCCATCGTCGGCAACCAGATGCACGGCATCACCGACAAGGACGTGAAGGGCGCCCCGACGGCTAAGGCGGCCGCGGACCAGCTCCTGAAGTTCGTCGGCGACGCGATGGTCGTGGGCCACAACGTCGGCTTCGACCTCGGCTTCATCGAGGAGGCCAAGGGCGAGGGGTTCCGGTTCGCGCCGGGCTCCTACCTCGACACCCTCGTGATCGCCCGCGAGGGCTATCCCGGCGCGGAGTCGTACAAGCTCGGTGATCTCGCCCGGTTCTTCGGGATCGAGCTCACCCAGAGCCACCGTGCGCTCTCGGACGCCCAGGCGACCGCGAACCTCCTGCTGTGGTTCGCGAACGACCTGCCCGACCGGATCACGAAGCTCAAGGGCGCGATCGCCGACGCCGTGCGGGCCAACCGCACCGGTGGCGACACGAGCGGCCTCCTCGAGGCGGCTCGACGCGACGCCCGCGTCAGCAAGGGCCTCTTCAACCTCATCCAGAAGAAGACCGTCCGCCGCGTCGTCATCGACGAGGGCATCCGGATCGACGGCCGCGGCCTGACCGACATCCGACCGATCACGGTCGAGGTCGGCCTCGTCCCGCGCGCCCACGGCTCCGGCCTGTTCACGCGCGGCGAGACCCAGGCGCTGACCGTTGCCACCCTTGGCGCGTCCTCGGACGTCCAGCGGCTCGACAACATCAGCCCCGAGACCGAGAAGCGCTACATCCACCACTACAACTTCCCGCCGTACAGCACCGGCGAGAACAAGCCGATGCGCGGCCCCAGCCGGCGCGACATCGGTCACGGCCACCTCGCCGAGCGGGCCCTCGTGCCCGTCCTGCCGAGCCACGACGAGTTCCCGTACGTCATCCGGCTCGTGTCGGAGTGCGTGACCTCCAACGGCTCGACCTCGATGGCCTCCACCTGCGGCTCGACGCTTGCCCTGATGGATGCCGGCGTCCCGATCAAGGCACCGGTCGCCGGCGCCGCGATGGGCCTCATCTCGGAGCCCGATGGCACGTTCGTGGTGCTGACGGACATCCTCGGCAAGGAGGATGCGATCGGTGACATGGACTTCAAGGTCACCGGCACCCGGGATGGCGTCACCGCCCTCCAGATGGACATCAAGGTCCAGGGGATCAGCGAGGCGATCATCCGGGACGGCCTCAAGCAGGCCCGAACGGCCCGCCTGACGATCCTCGACAAGATGGCCGAGATCCTCCCCGAGGCCCGCGAGGTCATGAGCGACTTCGCACCCCGGATCACCACGATCAAGATCAACCCCGAGAAGATCCGCGAGATCATCGGCAAGGGTGGATCGATGATCCGGAAGATCCAGGAGGAGACCCAGACCGAAATCAACGTCGAGGACGACGGCTCCGTCGAGATCGCCGCGGTGAGCGGCGAGAACGCCCGCAAGGCCATCGCCTGGATCGAGAGCCTGACCAAGGAAGTCGAGGTCGGAGCGCTCTATCTCGGCAAGGTCACGCGACTGATGGGCTTCGGCGCATTCGTCGAGATCCTGCCGGGCAAGGAAGGCCTCGTGCGCATCGGCGAGCTCGCCGACTACCACGTGCCGACCGTCGAGGACGTCGTGTCCGTCGGCGACGAGGTGATGGTCGTGGTGATCGAGGTCGATCGCCAGGGCCGCATCAACCTCTCCCGCAAGGCGGCCATGCAGCGCCACCTCGCCAAGGAGCCAGTGGAAGCCTGAACGCTGATCGGCTCTCCGAGGTC